>JBILQZ010000174.1:0-3787 GCA_044372935.1 Sediminibacterium sp.
CTTGTCCTTGATCAACTCCGTGTTGCATCATCGACTTTTCACAAACAACAGTTATTCAACTCATTAAGAAATTTCATTTTGTTTAAGCTTTCACATGCATAATTTTTTTTTCGATGATAGCGTGTTGAATCTTAATCCATTAGCGACAATTTTAACATTTGACTAAAAAAAATTAAAATATTTTTTCATTTTAATTTTATCTCATAAAAAATGTATTTTCATAGGACCAATCTTTCAATTATGAAAAAATACATCGCAACCCTTTTACTATCAAGTCTTTGTGTCTTTCAAGGACAGGCACAACAAACACAAAAACCCCCTTTACATGGTAAAGACTGGGTTGCTATCACAGGCAAGCCATTGGCGGCAACAGCAGGCTCAATGATTTTTCAAAAAGGCGGTAACGCAGTGGATGCCTCTTGTGCTATGCTTGCAGCTACTTGTACCATGTGGGATGTATTGAGTTGGGGCGGAGAAACACAAGCATTGATTTATAATCCAAATACTAAAAAAGTAATTGCAATAAGTGCAATGGGCTTTGCACCCACTGGTGCGACACCTGCCTTTTTTAAAGGCAAGGGCTATAGCTACCCTCCAGAGTATGGTCCACTGGCTGCTACTACGCCAGGAACGCCCGGAGGTATTTGTTTGATGTTAGCGAACTATGGAACGATGAGTTTAAAAGAAGTACTTGCACCAGCGATGAACTTAGCGGCTGGCTATCCCATTGATGCACAAACTGCTAATAGTATGGAACGCGGCAAAGCCTTGATTAAAACATGGCCTTATAGCAAAAAAGTTTTTTTACCACATTTAGGAGAGAAGCGTGAGGCACCAGAAGCGGGTGAGATTTTTGTTCAAAAAGATTTATTGAACACTTTACAAAAAATGGTGGACGCGGAACAAGATGCTTTGAAAAAAGGAAAGTCTCGTAAAGAAGCTATCTGGGCTGCCTATGATCGTTTTTACAAAGGCGATATCGCAGATGAATTTGTACGAGGTGCGCAAGAGCAAGGTGGATTAATTACTAAAGAAGATTTAAAAAACTGGAAGCCAACAGAAGAAGCACCTACAATGGTGAACTACAAAGGCATTGATGTATACAAGTTACAATCTTGGACACAAGGCCCTTCTTTATTACAAGCTTTGAATATCGTAGAAAATTTTGACCTTAAAAAAATGGGCTACAATTCTGCAGATTATATCCATACAATTTATCAAGCGATGAATTTAAGTTTTGCAGATCGTGATTTTTATTATGGAGATCCTAAGTTCTCTACCAATCAACCAATGGAAGGTTTATTGAGTAAAGCCTATGCAAAACAAAGAGCCAGTGAAATTAATATGGCTATGAACAATCCAACTGCTGGACCAGGCGATCCTTATCCATTTGAAGGAAAAACAAATCCTTACCTACATTTAATTAAAGCAAAAGGTTTTCAGCCAGCAGTAGATACAGGGAAAGTAAAAACAAATTTTGCACCTGCACATGATGTAAGAACTATCGCAGCATTAGGTGCGCAAGAACAATTACCAATGGATGCTGCATATATGGATCGTTTATGGAGGGGCACCACAACGGTAGAAGCAGCAGATGCAGCAGGTTGGGTGGTGTCCATTACACCAAGTGGTGGCTGGTTGCCTGCTACCATCGCTGGTAATACTGGTGTAGGCATGAGTCAACGTATGCAAAGTTTTGTATTAGATTCTGCAGAAAACCCATTTAATGTGGTTGCACCAGGTAAGAGACCAAGGGTTACTTTAACGCCAAGTATTGCTATGAAAGACGGCAAACCATTTATGGCTTTTGGTGTGCAAGGTGGAGATACACAAGACCAAAACTTATTACAATTCTTTTTAAATATTGTAGAGTTTGGCATGACAGTGCAAGAAGCAACAGAAGCGGCTAATATAAATACCAATCAACTTTGGCTTTCACTAGGAGGAAACAAAGCGGCAGACAGAAAACCAAGAGCAGGCAGTTTACTATTACATGATAATGTTTCTGAGTGGGTAAGAAAAGATTTAAGAGGAAGAGGTTATAATTTAAGTTTTGATGACAGAACCAGTGGACCCATCAATGCCATCTTATTTGATTGGAAGCATGGTTCAATGTGGGGAGGTAGTTCAAACCATGGAGAAGATTATGGTATTGCCTGGTAATTGAAACTAGTCTAAATAATAATTTTAAAATTCAATCGTATAAATATTTTAACATGAGTCAAAATAGAAGAAATTTTTTAAGCAAAGCTTTTTTATCAGCAGGCGCATTAGGGCTTGGGAGTTCCGTTTTTGCAAACAACCATCAAGCTGATTTTACTTTACCTAAATCAATCCTTGATTTAACCCCAATGAAGGAAGGCATTGTACCAATTTCGGTGGAAGAGCGTAAACAAAGAATTGCAAAAGCGCAATCGATCATGGCGAAGGAAAAAATAGACGCTATCTTTTTAGAAGGTACTGCCTCTTGTTTTTATTTTACAGGAATGCGTTGGGGACAAAGTGAAAGAACTTTTGGCGTAGTGATACCTGCAAAAGGGGCTATTGCTTATGTATGTCCAAAGTTTGAAGAAGATAGGGCGATGGAAATATTAAATCCTGTTTTTGGTAGTGAAGTAAGGTGTTGGGAAGAACACGAAAATCCTTATGCATTGATATTTGCAATTGTAAAAGACAGAGGCTATACGCATAAAAGAATCGGCATGGAAGAACGTGTTCGTTTTTTCATTGCAGATGGCGTGAAAAAAGTAGCAACAGGTTTTGATATAGTTGATGCTACACCGGTGACTGCTGGTTGTAGAATGTACAAAACAAAAGCGGAAATTGCTTTAATGCAATACTCAAGTGATATCACTATTAAAGCGTATCAGGCGGCTTTTGCAACGATTCGTCCAGGGATGTCACAGTCAGAATTTAGCGGCAATATTAGCGCTGCATTTAGAAAATTAGGTTACAATGGTGGCGCTTCTGTGCAAGTTGGAAAGTATTCTGCTTTGCCACACGGAAGTAGCACGCCACAAATGATTCAAGAAGGTGACATTGTGATGGTGGATGGCGGAACCAGTGTAGAAGGTTATGCCTCTGATATTACAAGAACGATTGTAGTAGGTAAACCAACACAAAGACAGACGGATGTTTGGAATATAGAATTAGAAGCACAAAATGCAGCTTTTGCCGCGATTAAAATTGGCGCACCATGCGAAGTAGTAGATGCTGCTGCAAGAGCTGTGATTGAAAAATCAGGATTTCAAAGCAATTATAAATTACCTGGACTACCTCATAGAACAGGTCATGGTATTGGCTTAGAAGGACATGAGTGGACTAATTTTGTAAAAGGCAATACCACACCAATGGCCGTGGGTATGTGTTTTAGCAATGAACCAACTATTTCTATTCCAGGTGAATTTGGTATTCGTTTAGAAGACTGTTTGTACATCGCAGAAGATGGACCACATTATTTTTCGAAACAAAGTATTTCAATCGAACAACCCTTCGGATAGCATATAGTTATTGTAGGGCTAATCCCGAAATAAAAAGAATAAAAAAGGAGCTACAAATTGTAGCTCCTTTTTTTAATTCTAATTGTTCTAGAATACTATTTATACAATTGATTGAATAGCATTTTGTAAGTGCCATGTGTTTGTCCTCTGAATGTAATTTCAGGGCCATATACAAATAATTTTCCTTTACCAATATTGGCTTCAAATGCAGCCACCCCATCTTGTAAATAAGCTTGTCCAAAAGCCCATCCACTTCTTAAGGCTTTGTCAGTTGCAAACCAAGCCAA
>JBILQZ010000177.1:0-3681 GCA_044372935.1 Sediminibacterium sp.
ACATTGGTTGCAGACCTGAACATATCACAAAAATGATCAATCGGCAAAATCAATGCTATCCCTTCTGGAGGTATATTAAACATGGCACAGGTTGCTGTCACGACTACAAGAGAGGCTCTTGGAACACCTGCAATCCCCTTACTCGTTAACATCAATACAACCAACATGGTTAATTGAGTGCCAATGTCTAAATGAATACCATAGGCTTGCGCAATCGCCATACTGGCAAATGTCATATACATCATGCTACCATCCAGGTTAAAAGAATAACCTAATGGTAGAATGAAAGAGACGATCTTATCCTTACAACCAAAACGCTCTAATTCTTCGGTCAATTTTGGAAACACCGCTTCACTACTGGTGGTACTGAATGCAATCACCAATGGTGTAGTAATATGTTTTAATAATGCAGGCACACGATTTCTTAAAATTAAATAGCCCACTCCTAATAATACCACCCACAATGTGCCAATACCTATTAAGAAATACAATAAATATTTACCGTAAAAAATGAAGACAGTTAAACCTTTGGTGGCAATCACTGCTGCAATCGCACCAAATACGCCCAATGGTGCAAAGTTCATCACATAGCCCACCATTTTTAAAATAATATGTGCTACGGTATCTAGTGCTTTTATAAAACCTTTAGCGGGTTCGCCCACCGCAGCTGCGGCTACGCCAAAGAAAATACTAAAAATAACAATTTGTAAAATTTCATTCGTGGCCATCGCTTCGAACATACTCTTTGGAAAAACATGTTCCACAAAATTGATCACACTAAAGGATTGTGTCTTGCCCACTAAATCTTTGACGCCGGCAGTATCACCCACATTTAAATCCAATCCTGCACCTGGCTTAAGGATATTCACTAAAACTAAACCAATCAATAAACTAATCAAAGAAGCAGACAAGAACCATAATAAAGCTTTGCCCCCTACTCGCCCTACTGTCTTAAGGTCTCCCAATTTGGCGATACCAACCACTAAAGTGGTGAATACCAAAGGAGCAATAATCATTTGCACCAATCTTAAAAAGATGGTCGTCAATAATTTTACATTTTTTGCAAAAGCATCGATAGTTGCTTGATCTTTCCCTTCATGAATGAAGTAGCCTAAAATGGCGCCAGCCACCATTGCGATGACGATATAAATGGTGAGTTTGTTTGATTTTTTCATAAGCTGCTTAGTGATGCAATATAAGACATATGTCTTAAAAATGTAGGCGTTGGATAAATTTGACCAGTGGGCTTTTTTTATCAAAAAACTACGTTGATTTTGCAAAAAAAATGCTATTTTTCAACCTAAATCGAAACCTATTATTATGAGTTTATTTAGAAAGAAAGATTTAGCAGCTATGTTAGCTCAATCTGAGGACGGCAGCAAAGGTTTAAAAAGAACCCTAGGTGCTGGTAATTTAATTGCCCTAGGTATTGGTGCCATCATTGGTGCTGGTTTATTTGTAAGAACAGCTGCTGCGGCTGGACAAGCAGCAGGACCTGCGGTAACCATTTCCTTTATTATTGCAGCAGTAGGTTGTGCGTTTGCTGGATTATGTTATGCTGAATTTGCAGCGATGATTCCTATTGCAGGTAGCGCTTATGCATATTCTTATGTAACGATGGGCGAATTGATTGCATGGATCATTGGCTGGGCCTTAATTATGGAATATGCTTTAGGTGCCGCTACTGTTTCTATCGCTTGGAGTGAATACCTCAATAAGCTCACCGGTGGTGCTATCCCTTACGAATGGAGCCATAGTCCATTTGAAAGTTTTACAGATAGTATGGGTGTTGCACATTCTGGTATCATGAATGCCCCTGCATTGATTATTCTTTTAGCATTGACTTTATTGTTGATTAAAGGTTCTCAAGAATCTGCGATCGTAAACGCTATAATCGTGTTTATTAAAGTAGCTATTGTAATTATATTTATTGCGATTGGCTGGCAGTTTATCAAGCCAGAAAACCATACCCCTTATATGATCCCTGCTGGACAAGCAGCTGTAACAGACAGTGCTGGCAAGGTAATTGCAGACTATTCTGGTGCCTTTAAGCATGGCTGGGGTGGTGTGTTAGGTGGTGCAGCGATTGTATTCTTTGCCTTTATTGGTTTTGATGCGGTATCGACTGCAGCGCAAGAAGCAAAAAATCCAAAAAGAGATATGCCAATTGGTATTTTAGGCTCATTGGTGGTATGTACAATTCTTTATATTTTATTTGGCCACGTTTTAACTGGTGTAGCTAACTGGAAAGATTTTGTGGATCCAGAAAAAGGTAGAGAAGCCTCTGTTGCTTATGCTATTTCAACTTATATGACAGGATATGGCTGGTTGGCAACTGCAGTGACAGTAGCCATCTTAGCTGGTTTCTCTTCTGTAATTTTAGTGATGTTGATGGGTCAAAGCCGTATCTTCTACTCTATGAGTAAGGATGGTTTATTACCAAAAGCTTTTGGTGATTTACACCCTAAATACCAAACACCTTATAAGTCTAACTGGATTCTTTTTGTTTTCGTTGGCTTATTTGCCGCTTTCGTTCCAGGAAGTGTAGCAGGTGACTTAACGAGCTTTGGTACTTTGTTTGCCTTTGTGCTTGTAAGTTTAGGCGTTTGGATTTTAAGACGCAAATCTCCAGAAATGGAGCGTCCATTCAAGACACCATTAGTGCCATTAGTGCCTATTTTAGGCGCTGTGATCTGTTTGGCAATGATCTTTGCTTTGGATATGCAAACCCTTAAAGTGGCCTTTATTTGGATGATTCTAGGCTTATTTGTTTATTTCTTATACAGTAAGAAAACAAGTAAACTGAATAATTAATCTTAATTATACCTAAATTAAAATAGTCCCGACTTTCGGGACTATTTTTTTTGTGTTATTTTTGCCCACCTTAAATCATGAAACTATGGGCAGGATATTTGAAGTAAGAAAAGCAACCATGTTTGCGCGTTGGGATAAAATGGCCAAACAATTTACCCGCATTGGTAAAGAGATTGTCATTGCAGTAAAAGCATCTGGACCAGACATGGCCACCAATCCAGCATTGCGTAGATGTTATCAAAACGCCAAGAGTGTGGGGATGCCTAAGGATCGTGTAGAGGCAGCAATTAAAAGAGCATTAGGAAAAGACACTTCTAACTACGAAGAGATTTTATATGAAGGTTATGCGCCACATGGTGTAGCCTTATTAGTGGAGACTGCTACAGATAACCATGTAAGAACTGTAGCCAATGTTAAAAGTCATTTTAATAAAGGCGGAGGTGCCATGGGCAATAGCGGAAGCGTAAGTTTCCAATTCAAAAAAATGGGTGTATTTAAATTGAACCCAGAAGGATTGGTGATGGACGATTTAGAATTAGAATTGATTGATCATGGTTTAGATGAATTGGGTGAAAGTAACGATGATAATGATAATCCTATCATCGTATTAAGATGTGCTTTTGTTGACTTTGGTAGTTTACAAAAAGCATTGGAAGATAAAAACATCACGCCGATTAGTGCAGAACTAGAATGGATCCCTAGCACCACAGTCCCGGTTTCAGACGAACAAGCAGAAGACGTGAGTAAATTGATTGAGCGTTTAGAGCAAGACGAAGACGTGAACAAGGTCTTTCATAATATGGGTTAATACATGACCACTATAAAATTTAGTTTCCTGATAGTAAGTTTAATTTTTGTGCAGCACCT
>JBILQZ010000178.1:0-3650 GCA_044372935.1 Sediminibacterium sp.
AAAACCGATAAGCGCAATTTCACCAATCCCTTTGGCACCTATCGAATTCATATTTACATCTGGCTTGTTTACAAACCACACATCTGTTGGTGGTATTTGAGAATGCAAAGGCACATGGTAAGCGCCAAAACTGGCATTCATAATTTGCCCCGTTGTATGATCCATTTCTAATTGCTCCGTCAACGCCATGCCTATACCACCTACCACGCCGCCAATCATTTGACTTCTTGCCGTTTTTGGACTGATGATTTTTCCTGCATCACCCGTGGTGACTACTTGTAAAATTTTGATTGCTCCATCTTTTGGATTCACCGCTAATTTTACAAAATGGGAAGAGAAAGAATTGCTTGTAAATTTTAATTGCTCCGCAGTTTTACCTGTTGAATTAATGATTAAGTCAATTTGTTTTGCAGGACTTTGTTCTAATAAATCTGCTACACTAATCGTAACAGATGGATCAGCGATCACCGTCACTTTTTCATTTTTCACTTCTAATGCTGTTGCTGTAAAGCTGCTAAATGCCGGTACCTGTTTGATAGCAAGCTCTTTCAAGTTTTGCATCACCGTAGTACAAGCAAGGTCCACTGCAGAACCTACTGTAGAAGTGGTACCCGATCCGCCCTGAGAAGGTCCAGGAGGTAAATCAGAGTCGCCTAATTTAAATTTTATTTTTTCGATTGGCATTTGCATCGCCGCAGCCGCAATTTTTGTCATAGAGGTTGTCGTACCTGGGCCCATATCACTCACCGCACATTCTAAAGTTAATCTTCCGTCCTTCGTCAATAAGGCACGCACAGAAGCACTGCCTTTACCGGCACCAAAAACGCCGTTGGCCATTCCATAACCAATTAACCAACCATTTTCTTTTAAAGCGCCTGGTGTGGTAGGACGATTTTTCCAGCCAATTTTTTGTTGGCCATAAGTATAACAATCTTTTAAATTGATATCAGAAAAAGGTAATTTATTTTCAGGATTCACTGTGGTGAAATTCTTTAACCTTAATTCCACAGGATCCATTTTTAATCGATAAGACAATTCATCTATTGCAGACTCTAAACCATATGAACCTGATGCTTCACCAGGACCACGCATCCATACTGGAGTACTCATGTCTAATGGTAGCAAACTATACTTAGTGTCTACGTTGTCACATGCATATAAAAATTTAGAGACATTCACAATGCCTTCTCTAAAATCTTCGTAACGTGATGTAGCACTAATGGCTTCATGGGTAATGCCTATGAAGCGTCCCGTCGCATCGGCACCAATTCCTATTTTTTGCCAAGACTCAGGTCGATACCCCACCAATGAAAACATTTGTGGACGCGTTAAAACCAATTTCACTGGACGATTTAATTTTTTTGCAGCAATCAAAGCAGCAGGCACATTAGCCCAACTTCTTAAGCCACTTCCAAATCCACCGCCTACATTTTCTGCAATCACGCGCACATTTTTATCTAGTAAACCAAAAGTACGCGCTACAGTTGTTTGTGTGCTTTTTGGTCCTTGTGTTTTATCATATAAAGTCACTTTGTCTTCGCCTTCCCAAAAAGCAACCGTAGCATGCATTTCCATTGGAAGATGCACTTCTGCAGGAATTGTATATTCTGCTTCAAGAAAGACAGGTGCAGTTTTGAAACCATTTTCATTACCTCTTTTATAGGCAACCGTTCCTTTTAAATTAGCCACATTTTTTCTGGCTGTCGTAAAATTGGTTTCAAATTTTTCTAGTTCATATTCAGGACGCACTAAACGAATGGCTGCATTAGCATTTTCTAAACTATCTGCAACAATCAATGCAATAGGCTGTCCAAAAAAACGAACTTGATTATCGTACAATACTTTATGACCACGCCATTCAAATACATTTTTAGGACGCTCTGCCGCATTCGTTAAATAACCAGGAACAACTGGACAGTTGCCATAATAGATCACGTCCAACACACCCGGAGCTGCCAAGGCTTTTGAAGTGTCTATATTTTTAATGGTTCCCTTTGCAATGCTACTTGTCACGAATACTGCATAAGCCATATTCGGCAAATTATATTCAGCAGCATATTTTGCTTTGCCATTTACTTTATCTGCACCATCCACTCTTTCATCTGCAAAGTCAAGCTTGAATAAATTAGTATTGTTATTGAGTATAGTTGAGTTGTTCATACAATAAATTAAAAAGATTAAATTTTTACACCAGATTTTGCCACTTCTTCAATTGCATCCACGATGTTTTGATACGCACCACACCTGCAAATGTTGGTATCCATATAAGATTGAATACTTGCGCGTGTTTTTGCATTGCCTTCCCTTACGCAGGTCACAGCAGACATGATTTGTCCAGAAGTACAATAACCACATTGAAAAGCATCGTGTTTTAAAAACGCAGCTTGCATAGGATGTAATTGATCTCCCGTGGACAATCCTTCTATCGTTGTAATTTTATTGTTCTGATGGTTTAAAGCCAATTGGGTACAAGATTTTAGGCGCTTCCCATTCACATGGATGGTACACGCACCACACTGTCCCATTTCACAACCTTTTTTAGTACCTGTATAACCAATATGTTCTCTTAATAAATTAAGCATCGTTGTTCTTGCATCAATCTCAAGCGCAACAGGTTTGCCATTTAAAATAAATTGTAATTTTTCTTTTGCAATGGGCATAGGTACAACCGCATCTGCTGCAAATGTTTTTACGAGTGCAGAAGGTGTTAAATAAAATGCAGCGAGAGCAGCAGATTTTTTTAAGAAGCCCCTTCTTGCAGTATCAAATTGACAAGGATTCATATACATCGATTTGATGTAATTTACTAAAAAAAGGGTGTCCAAACTAAAGAGGGAGGTTTGGCGCAAAAAATTAATTATAATTTTTCGGCTGGTTTGCCTGGTTTGGCATAGGTATAACGGTCGATCAATTCGGTTTTGTAATAGGCATCTAAGCCATTGCTACAGATTGTTCCAGCATCGTCTAAGTGCAGGAATCCATCCTCTGCAGGTAGAACAGCAGCCTCTATCATCACCTGCTCTAATTGACCAATCACTAAAAAAGTATCATTCAATTGAATAGGCATAATCTCCTTTAAAGAAAGTAAATATTTGATCGCACTCTCTTTCACAAAAGGCACTTGCACCCCATCAATATACTCCTCGGTTAATCCCACCTCCTTAAATTCATTGACTTCGTCGGGATATTTAGCACTCGTTTGATGTGCTTGCGCTAAAAAATCAGGATGAATATGGTTCACTGTATAAAAACCATTGGCTTTTATATTAGCAAGTGTATGGGGCGCGGCAGCAACGGGGCGATTGATATAGCCAATTAATGCGGGATCAGAACCAATATGCACCATGCTGCTGAACATGCCCAAATTTGGAATGCCAGCTGCATTAATAGTCCCAATTAAACTAGCCGATTTAAAACCAGTTAGGCTATTGATAAAATTGGCTCTATAAAATCTTTCCCAATTTTGCCATTCGGCAGGTGTAAACTGTTGCATAAACAAATAACAAGTGAAGGCTTAAAAAGTTTACTATTTACTTCAAAGAAAATAATTTCAGTGAACCTGATGCAATCTTTTCCTTGGAAACGATCTTCCATTTGGTATAAGGATGCGTCGGAAAAAATAAAGCCGTCATCACCGTGCGTCCACCATC
>JBILQZ010000179.1:0-3632 GCA_044372935.1 Sediminibacterium sp.
TTAGCTTCTATCAAAGAAAGGAAGTAAAAGATTTTATTGCTTACCTACGTGTGATTGCAAATACAAAAGACGAAGAAGGATTAAAAAGAATTATCAATTATCCGGTTAGAGGGATTGGTAAAACAACAGTAGAAAAATGTTTGGTGATTGCAAGTGAACAAAACATCACTTTCTTTGAAGTGCTTGAAAAAGCAAAAGGCTTTGGTTTTAAAGCAGGCACTTTGACTTCCATAGAGGAGTTTGTAACAATGGTAAAATATTTTCAAAATCTCTTAACCAAAAATAACGCATACGATGTAGCGGTGCAAGTAGGAAAGAGCACCAATATTATTAAAGAGCTTTTTAACGACAAGTCTACCGAAGGGTTGGCACGTTATGAAAACGTACAAGAATTATTAAACTCTATTAAAGAGTGGACAGAAAGCCCAAGCAATGAGGATGGAGAATTGGGCGATAAAAGTTTAGGTTCTTATTTACAACAGATTACTTTGATTACCGACGCAGACAATGACAACGGGAACGAGGATACAGTAAAATTAATGACGGTGCACGCGGCGAAGGGTTTGGAGTTTGATTGTGTTTTTGTAGTTGGATTAGAAGAGACTTTGTTTCCAAGTGGCATGAGCGTGAATACCAGAGAAGAACTAGAAGAAGAACGTAGGTTGTTCTATGTGGCAGTAACGCGTGCGAAAAAACACTTATGGTTAAGCTATGCGAATTCTAGGTACCGTTTTGGACAATTGGTACAAAACGACCCAAGTAGGTTTATAGAAGAAATGCCAGAAGAGAAATTAGATAAATCTAGTGCAGGTGGTGGCGCAAGAAACCAAACCAGCGGATGGGGCAGCGCTTACGACAGAATGCATGGGGGTAATAAATCGGGGTATTGGAATGATGCTAAACCCAAAACTGCTTCGACGCAGAAAACCGGTACAACTGCTGGCACAACGGGTAGCAAACCGAGCTATTTACCGGTGACTCCACCCAATACAGTCAATAAAAACCATATTCCATCCCTTAATTTTACCGCAGCAGACCCGTCAGCCCTAGAGGAAGGCATGAAAGTGGAGCACCAGAAATTTGGCTTTGGCATTATTAAGACCATTGAGGGTTCGGCCCATAACCCAATTGCCAATATCCTATTTGACTTGAATGGAGAGAAAAAGATCATGCTGAACTATGCCAAGTTGAGCATTGTTCCCAGCTAGTCATTTTTCGATATCGGAAAAATAAAGCCAGAATGGACCAGCCGGGGGCTAGCAAGCCATTCAATTTGATTAATTTTGTACCGGATCTATAAAAAAGCAGATTATGATTACAACAGGCAATACCATCGTGAGCATTTATACAGAAATGACGCCCAATCCAGAAACAATGAAGTTTGTGGCGAATAAGTTATTATATCCAGGTAAAAGCTTGGACGTTGCCGAAGAGTCTTTGGCAACTGCTTCTCCCCTTGCAAAAGAACTGTTCAGCTTTCCTTTTATCAAGAGCGTATTTATCGCGAGTAATTTTGTGACATTAACTAAAACGAATGATACAGAAGACTGGCAGGATGTGATCCCAACTATTAAAACATTTTTAAAAGAATATTTAGAAGCGGGTGGTGTAGTGGTGAATGAAGAAGAGGTTTCAAAAATGAAACAAGAAGCAACCAATGTGGTTTCTGCGGATGACGATGATGTAGTAAAGCGTGTGAAAGAATTATTAGAAAATTATGTAAAGCCTGCAGTAGAAATGGACGGCGGTGCAATACAATTTAAAAGTTATAACGACGGTGTTGTCAACCTGATGCTGCAGGGTTCTTGTAGTGGTTGTCCTTCTTCTATGGTAACATTGAAAGCGGGTATCGAAGGGATGATGAAGCGTATGATACCAGAAGTAAAAGAAGTAGTGGCTGAAGCCGAATAGTTGGATGGGTTAAAAAGTACGAAAAAGGCCTCGCAGTAATGTGAGGCCTTTTTATTTCTATAACTTACAGCTTTCCGTACAATGCACGTAGCTTTTCGCGCGTCATGATAGTTTCCCAGTCTTTCCCAAGTGCATTCTCCCATAATGGTTTCATGCCAAGAGATACATTGATCATGGCGTCAAATTGTTCTTCTGTTAAATCAGCACAAATGCCCACCGGAATATCAATATTGTTCTTCGCCACCATATGTTTAAACTCTTTCACACCTGCAGGATAATATTCCTCTAAATGATTCATCACGATACAGTTTCCAATGCCATGCTTGGTACCTAATAAATAACTCAAGCCATAGCTCACCGCATGTGCCACACCCACCTGACTATAAGCAATGCTCATTCCACCTGCATAAGAGGCCATCATTAACTGATCATCACACTCGTCGTCCCAGGTATTTTTTTCAACAAATACTTTTCTACAAAGTTCTAAAGCTTTTTCTCCGTAGCTCTTACTGAACTCATTTAAAAAAGTACCTTCTAAACTTTCGATGCAATGGATATAACAATCCATACCTGTATAAAAACGTTGATTCGCTGGAGCGTCTTTAGTTAATTCAGGATCTAATACAATCTGATCAAATGGAGTGAAGTCAGAGTTCATGCCCAATTTTCTAGTAGGTCCAGTTAATACAGTGGTTCTACTTACTTCTGCACCCGTTCCGCTTAATGTAGGAATACCAACTTTATATACACCCGCTTGTTTTACTAAATCCCATCCTTGATAATCTGCCGAAGAACCTGGATTCGTCATCATTAAAGCAACCGCTTTTGCAAGGTCCATTGTTGAACCACCACCAATACCAATGATACCACTCACTTCGCCGAATTCAGCTTTAAGGTCCGCGGCCAATTGATCCACCTGTGTTGTCTTTGGCTCATAGGTTACATCTACAAAGACAATTTTATCTTTTCCTCTTAAAGGTATTCTACTCGCTAAAGGCTTGCCTTCAAAATAGTGATCCAAGAAAAAGATCATTGGAAAATCACCTTTTCTTTTTGGTGCTATAATTTCATCTAATTGATTAAAAGATCCGCGGCCATATACCACATAATCTACCATTTTAAAATTGCGAAACTGCATAGAGATAATTTTATTGAACTAATTTCTTTTGTAATTCCTCCAAAGATACGCCTTTTGTTTCTGGCACTTTTACCAAAATCCAAACCAATTGCAAAGCCATCATGCCTGCAAAAAATGCAAAGATGGGCCATGGGTTATCCTTAAAAATTCCATACTCACTATCTAAAAATACCGGGGTAACCAAGGTGATGACTGCCGCAAAGATCCAGTGGATGCTTGCACCAAAAGCTTGACCTGCTGCACGCACTTGTGTCGGAAAAATTTCTGAAATAAACACCCAAATCACTGCACCTTGACCTATGGCGTGTGCTGCGATGAACAACAATAAAAAGACCAACATAAAAGTGGGTGCACTATGCATAAAAAAGCCATAAGCCACCATCGATAAACTTATGATATAACCAAAAGAGCCAATTATTAATAAGGTTTTACGGCCAATGCGATCAATCAACCAAAGGCCTACAAAAGTGAAAATTAAATTCATCAAACCAATCGAGATAGAACTTAATAAAGAATTGTCTTTTGCAAATCCAGCTTCTTCTAAAATCCTTGGTGCATAGTATAAAAGAAAGTTAATACCAGA
>JBILQZ010000180.1:0-3627 GCA_044372935.1 Sediminibacterium sp.
ATAATATGACCATTGGTAAAGGGAATAATAATTTAGCAGAAAATACGGTATTAGGAAATAAAGCAGGTTATTCAATTTCAACAGGGGGTAATTACAATAGTTTATTCGGATATAATGCTGGATATTTAGTTACATCTGGCGCTAGAAATGTCGCATTGGGTTATAATGCACTTTATGGAAATAGCAATGGAGTTTCAGGGAACAGTAATGTCGCTTTAGGTTTTAATTCATTGCAAGGGAATAGTTCTGGTTCAGGTAACTTAGCTATGGGAGAGAATGCATTATACACAAATGAAGATGGGGGATATAATGTTGGATTAGGTCATGCATCATTATATGCTAATACATCGGGATCATATAATATTGCCTTAGGTTATTACGCATTAGTATCAAACACTACAGCTGATAATAATATTGCTATAGGACAAAATGCACTTTCACAAAGTGTTACAGGTGCTTCAAATATTGGTATTGGTACTAGGGCTTTAGGGTTTACTGCTGCCAGTAATAATATTGCACTTGGATATAATGCAGCTTATTATTATAATTCGGGAAGTGCTGGAAATTATGCGAACAGTATTGCCAATAATATTTTTATAGGACACGATGTAAGGCCATTAACGGCAACGGATCAAAATGAAATAGTAATTGGTAATAGCCCAGGTGCTTTAGGTACTGGTTCTAATGGACAGATTGGCTTAGGTACCAACTCTACCTTAATAGGAAACTCTTTAACACAACAATCAAAAATTTATGGCGCATTAACGATAGTCGCACCTTCAGCATTAGCAAACTTAAATGGTCATAGTTCTTCTATTGTTGCTCAAAATGCAATCACTTCTGGTTATAATGGGGGTGTATTGAACTTGATTGCAGGAAATGGAGTTGGCTCAGGGAATGGAGGAGATGTAAATATTACACCAGGAACAACTTCTGGTTCAGGAGCTGCTGGGAAGCTAGTGGTTAGTTCCGAAATGTTATTGAATGGTATTTCTGCTGGAAAAGGTAAGGGCACAGGAACTAATAATGCAGTATTTGGACTAACAGCCTTTGATAATAATACAACTGGAATGTACAATTCATCTTTTGGAACTAGTGCATTAAATAATAACACAACCGGTGCATATAACACTGCTATGGGTTCTTTTGGAATTGCAGGATTATCTGGTTCAAGTAATTATAATACTTCTCTTGGTTACCAATCTGGTCTATATATTGCTGATGGTTCAACATTATTATCATCTTCTAATCAAAGTGTATTTATTGGTGCAGGGGCCAAAGCAAAGCAAGCAAATGCTTCCAATGAAATTGTAATAGGATATAATACAGTTGGTAATGGAAGTAATACTACTACAATTGGAAATGCTTCTACCACTGCAACTTATATACCAAGTTCTCTTTATGTGGGTGGTGCAACAACAGGTAGCACTTTAACGGTTGGTAAATCTGATGGAACTATTGCTGGAACAATAATGGTAAATCCTGAAACTACTGGAAATGAAGGGGGGCAGATCAATTTCAAAAAATCTTTAAATGGAAGTAGTAATGATTGGTTTATTGATCAATATGGAGGTGCGATTATAACTGAATCAAGTACTATAAATAGAGGTGGGCCTAGATTAAGATTCCTTCCTTCAAAAGCAGATGCAAATGCAGAAGCTTATGGTTTCGCAATTAATGAATACGGAAATATGGGTATTGGAATTATTCCAAGAGCTCCTGCACCAATAGTTGGTGGCGATGAATCTAAATTAGACGTTGGAGGTAATGCAACATTTTATGGAAAATTAAATTCGTCAGTTGGCGCGGCTACTAATGTCGGAATTGAAACTGATGGGATGATTAGGGCTTGGGGTAAGATTGAGACACAAGCGTCATTTACTTCTGGGTCATTTTCAACAACATCCGATAAAAGACTTAAAGCAAATATTATAAATCTTGCAAATGCAATGGATACTTTAAATATGTTAAGGCCAGTTAGGTATGATAAAAGATATCGAGTATCAGATTCGGCATATCAAATAAAAGAGTTTGGATTCATTGCGCAGGAATTAGAAAAGGTATTACCACAATTAGTTGAAAAAGGAACAGATAAAGATCAAATTTTGTCTGTTAATTACATTTCTATTATTCCTTTATTAACCAAAGCAATGCAGGAACAAGATGCAGTAATCAAAGATGCGCAAAAAGAAAATAAGCAATTGAAAATACAACTTGATGAGCAAAATAAACGCTTAGAACAAATCGAAAAATTGTTGCAACAATTAATTAAATCTAATAATTAAGTTATGGAGCAAATATTAAAAAATATGCCATTTAGTGGGCTATCAAAAAGAGAAAAGCAAGTATTAGAGCTTATGCTTAAAGGTGCATTGGTAAAAGATATTTGTAAATCTTTGGATTTAAAATCTAGTACAATTTCTACATTCAAGAAGAATATTTTTACTAAAACAGGTACATCCAATGTCATTGAATTGTTTCAATTAGCTAGTGACATAAAAAAAACAATCAACATAACATGTTAACAAAAAATATAAATTTCATTTTCACTGTTTTATTCATTTTAATAAGCATCGCAGCGCAAGCCCAGAAAATCAATATTACTAAAGACACGACATTGTCTCAAAGACAAAAAGATAGATTATTTCTAAATCGAGCAGGCGCAAACGGAGTGTCGAAAATCAAGAAAGCATTAACCAAAACTTGGAACAAAGTATTTATAGATTTTACAGATAACAATGTGCTATTGATGGCTGGTATGAATTTTGCCAAGCAAAACATTAGTGCTAATGACTATAATTCACCTTTTGTATATATGGTTGAGCAAAAAGATGTCTATAAGCCTGGTTATATGGGTGGGTTTAGGGTAGATGGCAAATTCAAGGAGAAGCATCCCTACGCAGTTGCATTTACCTTGAACAAATATTCCGCTGGTGCAAACTATAAAGAAACAAAGAGTCTAGAACCATTCATTGGTGGATTCTCCAACTTTAAAGCAGCAGAGCAATCTATCTCATTTAATATGACTGCTTTGTATAAAAAAATGATCCCTATATCTGACACCGCTAAGTATAAATTTTATGTAGTAGCTGGTCCGAGTATAGATATTCGTTTGTCAGGACAAGGAGCTGACAATGAGGTGAATAATAATTACAGAAAAATGTTTTTAAGAGCTCATTTTGGATTAGAGTTCGATAATAACTCTTATTACACTATTTTCTTTCACTATAAACAAGGGCTACACTCAATAACAAAATCGCCTATTCATTCAGGCTTCAACAACTTTGACCTTGGAATGTTGATCAAAGCAAGTGATTTGTTCTAAATACAAAATCAATCTATTATGAAAAGAAATTTACAATATACCATCGCCTTTTTGTTTAGCATCCTAAGTATGACGCAGCTAACTGGTTGCAGCAAGGACGCCAATAACGCTGACATTAACCTGTCTTATCAAATGTTGTCTGACAAAACTTGGTATTTGGATTATAGTATGGTAGGTGCCACTAAAAGAACTTATTTAGGTCAGTCCACTTATTTTATCGATTTCTTAAAGAATAAAACCTCTAAAGATTCTGATGGATTAACAGGGACTTATACTGTTGAAAAAATAGATAATGTTTTACA
>JBILQZ010000031.1:0-13631 GCA_044372935.1 Sediminibacterium sp.
TATGTCTGCCGTAGGCTTCAAAATTTTCAGCGATTTGAATGGCTAATTCACGGGTAGGTGTAACAATTAATGTTCTAATCTTCTTTCGCTTCTCTGCAGGTTTATTTTGTAATAATAACTGAATAATAGGAAGGGTAAAGGCAGCCGTTTTTCCGGTGCCAGTTTGTGCGCAACCAAGTAGGTCTTTTCCTTCTAAAATTATTGGAATAGACTGTGCTTGAATCGGTGTTGGGGTGGTATAGCCTGCTTCGAAAAGGGCTAATAAGATAGGCTCAACAAGACCTAATGCTTTAAAATTCGTACTCATAATGGACTGCAAGGTACGACAATTAAAATGGATGCTATTTAAAGGGCGTATTTCTTCATTTGTCGATGCATGACACTAAACCAGACAGGTGGAAACAAAGAAAGTACAATCATGCCCGGATACCCAGTAGGCATTTGAGGTGCCTCCTCCATATTTCGCAGGATTTGGTATTTTCTGGAGGCTAGGTAATGGTGGTCACTGTGACGGCTTAATTCAAATAACATTAAACGGCCAATAACATGATTGCTGTTCCAGCTATGATGTGGTTGTACACGCTCATAGTTAGTGCCCGTTCCTTTTTCCCTTGTTAGTCCGTAATGCTCAATGTAGTTGACTGTTTCTAGTAAAGTTGCGCCCAACAGGGCTGCCCCTAAAAAGTACAACATGCTCCAAAAGCCAAAGAAGCTAAAGATGCTTAATACAAAACCTATTTGAATAAGTTGGAATAAAAACATTTCATTGTTTAGTAAAGGAAGACTTCTGTTTTTCTTTTTTGATTCATCTATGGCAATATGCCAAGCGCTCAAATAAGTACCAACAAAAGTTTGTATCCAAAAGGCGTAGACCGTTTGCTTGTATTTCGCTGTGCTAGGATCATGCGGGGTTGCTACATGTTTATGATGTCCTTTATTATGCTCTATAAAAAAGTGCATGTACAAACTCGTTAACAATAAAAGCTTTGCTAAAAATTGCTCCATTTTATTGGTTCTATGTCCTAGCTCATGTGCTGCATTGATTCCAAAAGCACCACATAGAAGCCCCATGGTTACGATTCTGCCTGCAATGTCTGCATTCGAAATTGCAGTTTCAAAACTGTTTAAAAAGAGGTAAAGGGAAATGAATTGCAAGGGTACGGTCATCCATATAATAAGGTCGTACCACTTATTTGCTTTTGCTAATTGTTCCTCTACTGCGTCTAAGTTCTTAGGATCAGGTGCAATGAATAATTCCAACACGGGTATAAAAAAGAAAACATAGATCAATGGGATCCAACAATAAATTCCGGTATTGGAAAATGCCAAATAACCTAATAGGTACAATATAAATGGCGTGGTATATTTAAATGACTTAGTGAAGGTAAGCATACTTAAATATAAGAAATTTTATTCCACGGTCACTGACTTTGCTAAATTTCTTGGCTTGTCTACATCGATACCTTTGCCTACTCCAACATAGTAGCTCAATAATTGTAGAGGGATTACGCTTAATAATGGGGCAATTACTTCATCAATATCTGGTACAAACATCACATTGTCAGACATAGTAGGTAATACGGTATCACCTGCTGTTGCTACGGCAATGATCTGTCCTTTTCTGGCTTTAATTTCTTGAATATTAGATACTACTTTTTCGTAGTATAAATCTTTAGTTGCAACAAAGACCACAGGCAAATTTTCATCTACCAAAGCAATAGGGCCGTGCTTCATTTCTGCAGCAGGGTAGCCTTCGGCATGGATATAAGTAATCTCTTTTAGTTTCAAGGCACCTTCCAATGCAATGGGGAAATTATAACCTCTTCCTAAATACAAGAAGTCTTTAGCGTCTTTGTATTTTTTTGCAATAGATTCGATCTTTGAGGTATCCGCTAAAATTTCTTTTACTTTTTCTGGAACAGATGCCAATTCATTTAATAAGTGCACATAGCGTTCGTCAGAGATGCTACCTTTTGCTTTTGCAATCTTTAAGGCCATCATTGTTAATACCGCTAATTGACCTGTAAAGGCTTTGGTACTTGCTACACCAATCTCAGGGCCCGCATGGGTATAAGCACCTGCATGGCTTAAACGTGCAATGCTGCTTCCTACTGCATTGACTACGCCAAAAATAAATGCACCTTTTTCTTTCGCACTTTCTAATGCGACTAGGGTATCTGCTGTCTCTCCACTTTGTGAAATAGCAATGATCACATCACCTGGATGAATCACTGGATTACGGTACCTGAACTCAGAAGCATATTCAACTTCTACGGGTATGCGACAAAGTTCTTCGATCATGTATTCAGCTACTAATCCGGCATGCCAACTTGTACCACAGGCAACAATCATGATTCTAGAGGCTTTGGTTAAAGCTTCTAAATGATTGTCCACCCCGGCCATGATGATTTGTTGTTGCTCATGTAATAATCTACCTCTTAAGCAGTCAAAAATAGTAGCAGGTTGTTCAAAAATTTCTTTTAACATAAAATGGTCATAACCACCTTTTTCAATGGCAGCTAATTCCATGTCTAATTTTTGAATGAATGGAGTTTGTTTTTCGTTCCCTAAATTTTTCAAAATCAATTCATCCTTTTTCACAATCGCAATCTCATAATCATTCACATACACCACTTCCTTTGTGTATTCGATAATAGGAGAGGCATCACTTGCTAAAAAGTGTTCGTCCTTGCCAATACCAATGACTAAAGGACTTCCCTTACGCGCTGCAATAATAGTTTCAGGATCTTCTTGGTCAATCAACAGGATGCAATAAGCACCTACAATTCTTTTTAAAGCAATTCGTAATGCTTCTTCTAAACTACTGTTATTATTGTCTTGAATATCTTGAATAAAATTCAACAACACTTCGGTATCTGTATCACTTTTAAAAGTATAGCCCTTAGAAAGTAATTCAGTTTTAATTTGCGTATAGTTTTCAATAATACCATTATGCAACATCGCTAGACGGCCATTATTAGATAAATGCGGATGTGCATTTCGATCAGAGGGTTCTCCATGGGTAGCCCAACGGGTATGACCAATTGCGATATGACTGTGTAAATTTTTACCTACCACTGACTCTTCTAATTCAGCTACTTTCCCTTTCTTTTTATGCACCTGTAAGCCGCCCTCTTGAATGATGGCAACTCCTGTACTATCATAACCACGGTATTCTAATCTTTTTAATCCTTTTATAACAACTGGATAAGCTTCTCTATGACCAATATAACCTACGATTCCACACATATTTTGATGTTTTGAACTTTATTCTATAATTTAAGCAAAATTAATCATTAATTTTTAATGCATGCATACAAGAACTGTATTTGACACTAAGGCAGATTTCATTTTAGAAAACGAACGCGTGTTATTGCGCCCTTTAATGCAAGAAGATGCGGTTTTGTTACTGCCATATGTTACAGCAGAACCAAATCTTTGGAAATATGCGTTAACACCCATCACCAACACAGCTGAATTAACACAATATGTGGATGCTGCAGTTCAAGCAAGAGCAGTAGGCACTGCGTATCCATTTGTCGTGGTGGATAAATTACAAAACAAAGTGGTAGGTAGTACAAGATTTTATGACCTACAATTACAATTTAAATCAACTCAACTTGGATATACATGGTATAGTGAAACATGCTGGGGTACAGGATTAAATGACCATTGTAAATTTTTACTGTTGAGTTTTGCTTTTGAAACAATGGGTCTTGAACGTGTCGAGTTTCGTGCTGATAATAGAAATAAAAGAAGTATTGCAGCGATGCAAAAAATTGGATGTACTATAGAAGGTATATTACGCAATCATTTGCCCACAAGTGATGGGAGTAGACGTGACTCCATTGTATTAAGTATACTCAGAGAAGAATGGCCAACTGTTAAAGCAGGGTTCCTTGCAAGAATAAAAATGCAAGACCAAAGTAAATAAGGATAGCTGTTACATCGACTAAAGTAGCAACGAATGGCGCTGATGAAACTGCCGGATCGGCTCCCAGTCTTTTTAAAACAATAGGTAACATGGAACCTGTAATAGTTCCCCAGATGACTACGCCAACCAATGTTAATCCAATGGTGTTTGCAATCATGATCCAATGGTCACCATAAAATCCTGGGGAGATATAATGCCAAACCATCACCCTTAAGAATCCAATGATTCCTAAAACGATACCTAATAATAAACCACTGATAATTTCTCTTCTTAAAATTTTCCACCAATCTTCTATCGTTATTTCACCAACAGACATGGCTTGAATAATCAAGGTAGAAGCTTGTGAACCTGTGTTTCCGCCACTTGATAAAATCAAAGGGATAAAGGTCGTAAGCACAATGACTTTTGCAATTTCTCCTTCAAAATACCCCATGGCAGTAGCTGTCAACATCTCACCTAAGAATAAAACCACCAGCCAGGTTATACGTTTCTTAAATAATTTAAAGATGGAGATATCTAAATAAGGTTCATTCAATGCTTCCGTACCTCCCATCTTTTGCATATCCTCACTGAACTCCTCATTCGTTACCCATAAGATATCGTCAATGGTTACAATGCCCAGCAAAACATCATTGTCATCCACTACTGGAATCGCCACACGGTTATTCATTTTAAATACCTGACTCGCGTGCTCTTGGTCATCATATACATTCAATGCTACATAACGTCCGTCGATAATGTCTTTAATTACATCATCTGGCTTGGCCAATAATAAATCCCTGATTCGGATGTCATCTACCAAACAACCCAATTCGTCAATGATATAAATAACGTCAATCGTCTCAGAGTTTTTACCATACTTTCTGATATTGTCTAAAACCTGAGCCACCGTATAATGCGGAAATACATACACATAATCCGGGGTCATCAAACGGCCCACAGAATCTTCTGGGTAGCCTAAAAGAGACAAAGTAATTTTGCGTTCCTCTGGGTCTAATAATTTAATTAAATCTCGGATGGCTGCCTTTGGTAATTCTTCTAAGAAGTCGGTACGGTCATCCGGTGGTAATTCATTCAAGATTTTTGCCGTCTTACGCGCAGGCAATTCTTTAATGATATCTTTTTGTTGATTGATGTCCAATAATTTGAAGACGCTAACGGCTCTGTGTACCGTCATCGTATCAATAATCAAGCCTTCTTTTTCAGGAAATTCATTGACCAATTCCACCACATCACTGATGTTTTGCTCATCTAAAAATTCCTTTAAAAGCTGCTTGTCTTCTCTAGAGAGGATCTCTAAGAAAACTTCTGATAATATGATTTCATCTTCTAATTCTGCAGACATGGCTGCAATTTACGAAAATCATACTAGGATATGTTAACTTTATGTGATGATATTGCCAATTTTATACATAATGGACACCCCGCTCAGGGGGAGAGGCGTCTTTTCTACGGAGCCAATTGAGGAAGGCACTACCATTGAAATAGCGCCGGTGATTGTTTTAAGTGAAGCGGATAGGGCAAAAGTAGATGCCACTTTATTGCATGATTATATTTTTGAATGGGGTGATGACGAGCGACAAGCTGCAGTGGCATTAGGGTATGTCTCTATTTATAACCATAGTGTGGACGCCAATTGCATGTATACGATGGACTATGCACATCAAACGATTCAAATACAAACCAAGCGTGCCATTGCTGCAGATGAAGAATTATTGATCAACTATAATGGGGATGGGGTTGTAGATAAATCCGTCTGGTTTGAAGCAAAATAAATTGACGGTGGTTAAAATAAGACCAAGCATACCGGCATAGAAACACTAGTGGTCGTTGACATTTTTACGAGGTTACCAGTACTTATATTTCTTTTGAAGACAACAATCTGATTGCTGGCTTGATTGGCTACTAATAACCATTTGCCATCCTCAGAGAGGGTGAAATTTCTTGGCATGATGCCTCCAGATGAAGTATATTTTTTAGAAGCTAGGTTCAATTGTCCATTGGCGTCTATTTTATATTGGACAATATTATTTTCGACACCTCTATTGCTTGCGTATAAAAATTTACCATCAGGACTTATATGAATGTCTGCACTACCTGGGGCTTCTATAAAATCAGTTGGATGTGTAAAATCTCTTTGAATCAGTTGAGCGAATCCTTTTTTAAAAGTATACACACTTATACTGCCTGTAAGTTCTTCTAAAACATAAATCAGTTGCCCATTTTTAGAAAAACTTAAATGTCTAGGACCTGCGCCAGCCATTGCTTGAATTTGCATAGCACCACTTTGTTTTAAAGGGGGATGTGCATTATTTTGATAGGCATAAATTTGCGTTTGGTCCATACCTAAATCATTTACTAATAACCATTTGCCATCAGGACTAAAAAAACTTCCATGCACATGTGCGTTGGTTTGTCTTGTTGGGTGCACGCTTGCACCTTTATTTTTGATCCATTGTTGGGCATTGGATAATCTTCCATCTGCAAATCGATGAAAGCTGGTTAAACTTCCTCCGGTATAATTTGATACAAAAATAGTACGCTGGTCAGGGCTAATAGTTAAATGACAAGGATGCGCTCCTTTCGTTTCTACTTGATGTAGAAATTGTAATTTATTTTTTGCTTTATCTAAAGCAAATGCACTAATACTTCCTGTTTCATTTTCATTGACTGCATACACAAATTGTTTGTCTTTAGAAATAGCTAGATAAGAGGGATTGACAACACTTTCGGTATGTCCCATCACTTTGAGTTGACCTGTTAAAGTATCAAGGTGTAAAAGATAAATGCCTTTACTTCCTTTTTGTGTATACGTGCCTACTAGTAAGTTAGCATTTTGAGCTTGTGTTAAATAGTGGAGACAGCTGCATAATACTATTAATAATAAAAACTTTCTTTTCATTTGTTTATTGATAAACTCTAACATAATCAATTTCCATTTTTGCAGGTAAGATAGATTCGTCTATACCTTCTTTGCCACCCCAATTGCCCCCAAATGCAATATTTAAAAGTAAATGCATGGGTCCGTCAAATGGCCAAGCGTCTTTACCTGTGCCTCGATTGTTAAAACTATAATAACTTGTATCGTCCAATAAGATGCTTACACTGTCTTGATTCCAAATCACAGAATACACATGAAACTGGCTATCAAAATCAGGCACTGCAATCGTATTTGTTTTTTGATTTCCAATAATATGATTGAAACTTTTTGTATGAACGGTGGCATGCACTACACCAGGGTTGTACCCAACATGTTCCATGATATCAATTTCTCCGTCGTCTGGCCACTTTAAAGGATTGGTGGAACCAAGCATCCATATAGCAGGCCAAGTACCCAATCCTTTTGGTAATTTAGCACGCACATCAATACGTCCATAGATCCAATCTCCTTTACCTTTGGTCACCAACCTTGCTGAACTATATTTTTTATCATCTATGTTTTCCTTTTTTAATTCAATGGTTAATACGCCCTCGCCAACCCTTGCATTACTCAAAGCAGCCTTGGTATAATATTGTAATTCATTATTACCCCAGCCCCAACCCCCTATATCATAATTCCACTTGGTTGAGTCTGGTAAACCCTTGTAATTGAATTCGTCGGACCAAACCAATTGTGTAGGTTGCTTGGACGATTTGCTAGAAAAGGATTGACAAATTACCGGTGTACTTAAAAAACTTAATAATAGAATAGGGAGGTACTTGTAGTGTTGCATAAAACGATTGTTCGTGAATATAAGGCCATTGCCTGATCTAAATTAGTTATTTTATGCTGTTTTACTTGGGGATTTTACAAAAGGGCCTTAAATTTGCAACATGTTATTCAACAACCACATCCATCATTTTCATCTGCTATCTAATAGGTAAGCTGTAGATGTTGGTATGTATCAATATTAAACAAAGGGCTTACTTCTAGTAAGCCCTTTTAATTTTTATAATAAGTATATGCGATTAAAATTAGCGATTCAAAAATCAGGTAGATTAAATGAAGATTCAATGCGTCTTTTAAAAGAATGCGGTATTGATATCAGCAATGGCGTCAACAAATTAAAAGCGGATGCAAGCAATTTTCCAATTGAGGTTTTCTTTTTAAGAGATGACGATATTCCTCAATATGTGCAAGATGGTGTAGCAGACATTGGTTTTGTGGGCGAAAATGTAGTGTATGAAAAAGCAAAGAAAGTAGAAGTGGCTTATTCGTTAGGATTTGGAAAATGCAGGTTAAGTTTTGCAGTACAAAAAGGAGAAAATTTTACAGGACCTCAATTCCTGGCAGGTAAAAAAATTGCCACGAGTTATCCTGTTTTAGTTCAAAAATATTTAGACGAGCATCAAGTAAAGGCAGAGATTCACGAGATCAGTGGAAGTGTCGAAATCGCTCCTGGTATTGGCTTAGCAGATGTGGTTTGTGATTTAGTAAGCAGTGGTTCTACCTTATTCATGAATGGGTTAAAAGAAGCGGAAACAATTTTACACTCTCAAGCTGTATTGGTTAAACGAAATGACCTGACTGCCGAATTGCTAAGTATCTTGGAGCGTTTATTATTCCGAATGGAATCAGTAAAAAAAGCCAAGAAGCATAAATATGTTTTATTGAATGCGCCGAATGCACAATTAGATAAAATAGTGGCTTTGCTCCCGGGGATGAAAAGTCCAACCATTGTGCCATTGGCAACAGCGGGTTGGAGTAGTGTGCATACAGTGATTGAAGAGGGGGATTTTTGGAATTTAATTGAACAATTAAAAGCAGTTGGGGCGGAAGGAATTTTAGTCGTACCAATTGAAAAAATGATTTTATAAAATGCAAGTATTTGTAGCACCCAATAAACAAACCTGGGACGACTTATTAAAGCGCCCAAGTTTTGATGCAGCCTTATTATTGCCCAAAGTCCAAGCCATTTTAGATGAAGTGGCGAAGGAAGGCGATAAGGCAGTGAAAAAATATACTTTAGATTTTGATCAAGTTGCATTGAAAAGTATTGCAGTAGACCCTTCATTGGTTCAAGCAGCAGAACAATCCTTGACTACGGCGCTTAAGTCAGCTATTCAATCTGCTAAAGTGAATATTGAAATTTTTCATCAAGCTCAACTTAAAAAAGAAGAAAAAATAGAAACCATGCCTGGTGTTTGGTGTTGGCGTAAATCTGTCGGCATTGAAAAAGTAGGCATTTATATTCCTGGAGGGACTGCGCCTTTATTTTCTACTGTATTGATGTTGGGGATTCCAGCAAAATTAGCTGGTTGCAAAGATGTAATCTTGTGTACGCCACCCAAAAAAGACGGTAGTATCGATCCGGCTATCCTCTATGCAGCAAGTTTAGTGGGCATCCAGCAAATTTTTACAATAGGTGGTGTTCAAGCCATTGCAGCAATGGCTTATGGTACTGCAACCATTCCTAAAGTGTATAAAATATTTGGACCAGGCAATCAATATGTCACGGCAGCCAAACAATTAATTCAACAGCAAGGTGTAGCGATTGATATGCCTGCTGGACCAAGTGAGGTTTGTGTTTATGCGGATGAAACCGCCGTGCCAGCTTTTGTTGCAGCAGATTTATTATCACAAGCAGAACATGGAGCGGATAGTCAAGTTTTATTAGTAACCAATAGCACGCAAGTGATGGAGCAGGTTCAACTAGAAATAGAAAAGCAATTGGTTGACTTACCTAGAGCTACATTTGCGACTCAAGCTTTAGCAAATTCAAAAGGGGTTGTCATTGCTCAAAGAGAGGAGGCCATTCAATTGATTAATGCTTATGCCCCAGAGCACCTCATTTTGGCGGTAGAAAACGCATTGGTCGTGGCAGAAAAAATCATCAATGCGGGATCGGTCTTTATTGGAAATTATGCCCCTGAATCTGTGGGGGATTATGCAAGTGGCACCAACCATACCTTGCCAACCAATGGTCATGCAAAAGCATACAGCGGGGTGAGTGTAGATAGCTTTGTCAAAAAGATCACTTTTCAGCAATTGACCGAAACTGGATTGAAAAATATTGCTCAAACCGTGATTCAGATGGCAGAAGCAGAGCAATTAGAGGCTCATGCAAAAGCAGTTGCAATTAGAGTGCAAGAAATTGAATCAAAGATGTAATTTTAAAGTCGAATTAAAATAGGAACAATGGCATTTGTATTAGACAGGATAGTGAGACCAAATATTAAAACATTGAAGCCGTATTCTTCTGCAAAAGATGAATATACGGGCGAAGCGAAAGTATTATTGGATGCAAACGAAAATAGTTTGGGTTCTCCACTTACAAAATGGTACAATCGTTATCCTGACCCTTATCAATCTCAACTAAAAGACAAGATGGCATTTGTTAAGCAAATTGCATCCAATCAAATTTTTCTAGGGAATGGGAGTGATGAGTGTATTGATATTTTATTTAGAACATTTTGTGAACCAGGAAAGGATAATATTATTATCTGTCCCCCAACTTATCCAATGTACGAAGTGGGTGCAAATATTAATGACATTTCGATTCAGAAAGCGCCACTACTTTCGGACTATCAATTGAATGTAGCGCACATAGAGCAATTGGTCAATGAGCATACAAAAATCATTTGGATTTGTTCTCCTAATAATCCAACAGGAAATTCTTTAGACAGGATTGATATAGAAACTATTTTGAATCATTTTGATGGGCTAGTAGTGGTGGATGAAGCTTATATCAATTTCTCAAAACAAAAATCTTTTGTACAATCCTTAATTGATTATCCCAATTTAGTAGTATTGCAAACACTCAGTAAAGCTTGGGGATTGGCAGGATTAAGATTAGGCATGTGTTTTGCGAGTCCCGAGATAGTGGGCTATATGAATAAAGTGAAAGCGCCTTATAATATTAATATAGTAACTCAGCAGCTAGCTTTACAGGCTTTAGAAGAAGTTGGGCAGGTGAATGATATGATAAAACTTTTAGTGGACATGCGTATAGCACTAGCAGCAGTTATTTCGTCTATGCCTCATGTGACCAAAGTGTTTCCGTCTGACACGAACTTTTTATTTGTAAAAATTCCGCATGCTCGAAAATTATATGAATATTTATTAACACAAGGCATTATTGTTAGAGATAGATCTACCTTAGAATTATGTGAAGACAGTCTTAGGATCACCGTAGGGACGGAACAAGAGAACACGGCATTGGTAGATGCTATGTATGAATGGATTACTAATACATTTGAATAAACTAATTATAAATAATATTAAAACAACCATTATGTATAAACTAAGCAACATTTTATTGGCTTCTTTGTTTGCATTGTCTGTCAATGCGCAAGAAAATGCAGGATTGAGATTGCCTGCTGGATTTTCTGCTACTTTATTCGCAGATCAAATTGGTGCAGCTAGACATATCGCCATTAATGACAAGGGCGTATTATTTGCAAAATTAAACTACCCTAATAAAGCTGGCCAAGCTATTGTCAGAATGGAAGATGCCAATGCAGATGGTGTTGCTGAAAAAGTAACTGGCTGGGGTAATTATGGTGGAACGGGAATCTATGTAAAAGGCAATCAATTGTTTGCAAGTTCTGACGATGCAGTGTATTTATACCAATTAGATGCTAAAGGAGAAGTGGTAAATCCTGCTGCACCCAAAACAATCATTAAAAATTTACATAGTAGACGACAACATGCTTCAAAGTCGATCACGCTAGATCCTCAAGGAAATATTTATGTAAATATTGGCGCTTACTCTAATGCTTGTCAAGAAAAAGACAGATCAGTTGGCTCAAAAGGAATGATGCCTTGTCCAATTTTAGATTCTGCTGGTGGTATTTGGAAATTTGATGGCAATAAAGAAAATCAATCCTATGCTGAAGGAAAAAGATATGCAACTGGTTTAAGAAATGTGATTGGTTTAGATTGGAATAATAACACTAATAGTTTATTTGTTACACAACATGGCCGTGATCAATTGAATACTTTTTATCCTACCATGTATACCGATGCACAGAATGCAGAATTGCCTGCTGAAACGATGTATGAAGTAAAAGAAGGTGACGATTGTGGTTGGCCATATGTATATTATGATCCATTCCAAAAGAAAAAAATACTTTCTCCAGAATATGGAGGCGATGGTAAATTAGAGGGGGGCAAAAATGCATTGGATCCTTTGGTGGCTTTCCCTGCACATATGGCTCCTATGTCTTTATTGTTTTACAAAGGCAATCAATTTCCTGCAAAATATAGAGAAGGTGCATTTATTGCTTTCCATGGTTCATGGAATAGAGCACCTTTACCTCAGGAAGGTTATTTTGTTGCTTTTGTGCCCTTTAAAAACGGAAAACCTGCAGGTGAGTGGGAGATTTTTGCCAATGGATTTGCAGGAGCTGATAATAACAAAAGTCCAAGAGCTGCAAAAGCTAGACCATGTGGTTTAGCAGAAGGTCCTGACGGTAGTCTTTACGTAAGTGACGATAGCAAAGGGGCTATTTTTAAAATTAGTTTTAATAAATAAACATGCAGAAAGTTCAATTCAAATTTGTAAGCTTGATTTTATTCGGCTTGTTGAGTTGCATTCAAGTGGATGCGCAAAACATGCAAAAAGGTAAAAAAATATACGAAACAAGATGTCTTGCATGTCATCAAGCAGATGGCGGCGGTGTACCCAATATGAATGCGCCTTTAGATGGTGCAAGCAATGTGGTCGGGAAAGATATTGCTAGATTAGTTCGTATTATCCGCTATGGTTATAATGAAAGAGTCGCTTTAGATGGCTTTTATTATAGCAATGCTATGACGGCTAGTCCAGACTTAAAAGACAATGAAATGGCAGATTTGTTGACCTATATCAGAAATAGTTGGTCCAATAAAGCAAGTGCCATTACCATTGCACAAGTGCAGGCCGCAAAAAAGAAAAAATAACTAATTACATTATGCGACCTATTTTATTCATTGATAGAGATGGAGTGATTTTAGAAGAACCAGTAACCGATTTTCAAATAGATCATATTGACAAAACGGTTTTTGTACCTGGGGTGCTATCGAATTTAAAAACGATAGCCAATGATTTTGGATATTATAAAGTAATGGTGACCAATCAAGATGGTTTAGGCACCGCGGCTTATCCTATGGAGCATTTCAAGCCCTATCATGATTTAATGTTACGTACATTAAAAGGAGAAGGATTTGAATTTGATGAAGTATTGATTGATACCAGTTTTGCCAAAGACAATGCGCCCACACGAAAACCAGGCATTGGTTTGGTAAAGCACTTGATGGATACTGCTAGCTATGATTTAAGTTTATCTTATGTGATAGGCGATCGTTGGTCTGATATTGAATTGGCAAAAAATATTGGTTGCAAAGCTATTTATTTGACATCCAATTTACATACCCTAACACCAGAACAAGAACTTTCGCTTAGGCCTTATATTGCTTTTGAAACCGACAATTGGGACGCTATTTATAGTTTCTTAAAACTTGGATTAAGGAAAGTAGTGCATGAAAGAGTCACTAAAGAAACCAAGATTCAAATTGAATTGAATTTAGATGGTAAAGGGGATGCGAGCATTCATACAGGACTAGGTTTTTTTGATCACATGTTAGAACAGATAGCTAGACATGGTGCATTGGATTTGCATATTCAATGTAGTGGCGATTTGCATATAGACGAACACCATACCATAGAAGATGTGGGTATTGCATTAGGTGAAGCTTTTGCAAAAGGTCTATTGGATAAAAGAGGAATGGAGCGAT
>JBILQZ010000181.1:0-3619 GCA_044372935.1 Sediminibacterium sp.
ACTCTGGAGGGTAGCTATAGCCCTTGCCTTTAAAAAAGGCAGGTGTCGCACCAGTGGGTGCAAAGCCCATTGCACTTATTGCAATTACTTTTTTGGTATTTGGATTATAGATCAATGCTTGTGTTTCTCCGCCCCAACTCAATACATCCCACATGGTACAAGTAGCTGCAAGCATAGCACAAGAGGCGTCCACTGCGTTACCGCCTTTTTGAAAAATCATTGAGCCTGCTGTTGCCGCCAATGGCTTGCCTGTGATAGCAACCCAGTCTTTACCATGTAAAGGGGGTTTTTGTGTTTGTTGTGCCTGTCCTTGAAAGACACAAAGACTTGATAGTAAAAGGGTTGCGATGTATTTTTTCATAATTGAAAGATTGGTCTTATGAAAATACATTTTTTATGAGATAAAATTAAAATGAAAAAATATTTTAATTTTTTTAGGTCAAATGTTAAAATTGTCTCTAATCAACTAGAGATCAACACGCTATCATCGAAAAACAAATTATGCATGTGAAAGCTTAAACAAAATGAAATTTCTTAATGAGTTGAATAACTGTTGTTTGTGAAAAGTCGATGATGCAACACGGAGTTGATCAAGGACAAGTTTTAACATTCTGCTGAACCTATTAACAAACAATTATTATAAATTGATGTTATTACTAACGATTGTTTAACCAAGTTCACCAAATCTCCACAATATGGATTCTTTATTTCTATTAGACGCAACTACAGTGATTGCTAAAACGGACTACGTTTCGTTTACTTTCTTTGTAGGCACAATGGCTATGATGGCCGCATCAGTATTTTTCTTTTTTGAATTGAACAACACAAGTCAAGAGTGGCGTACCTCGGTATTAGTATCGGGTTTGATCACTTTTATTGCTGCAGTTCACTACTACTACATGCGTAGTTATTATGCTGAGACACAAGATTCTCCAACCTTCTTCCGTTATGTAGACTGGTTATTGACTGTGCCTTTGATGTGTGTTGAGTTTTACTTGATCACAAAGAAAGCAGGCGGTACAACCAATTTATTATGGAAAATGATCTTAGCTTCTGTTGTAATGCTTGTAACAGGTTACATGGGTGAGGCTGGATTAGGAAATGCTACCGTATGGGGTACAGTGAGTGCGCTTGCTTACTTCTACATAGTATATGAAGTATGGTTGGGTGATGTTAAGAAATTAGCGACAAGTGCTGGAACAGCAGTTGCATCTGCTAACAAAGCATTAGGCTGGTTCATTTTAGTTGGTTGGGCTATTTATCCTCTTGGATATTTAATCGGAACAGCTGATGGTCAGTGGTATGCAGGATTTGCTAATATTGGCTTGAATATGGATATCGTTTACAATATCGGTGATGCTGTAAATAAAATCGGATTCGGTCTTGTAATATATGCATTGAGCAGAAAAGCTGCTTAATTCATTACCTTTAAAGGGCGAGTTAATTAACTCGCCCTTTTTTTATGCCCATACTATTTATGCAGATAAAACTCAGACAGGTTTTAATATTGATTGGCTTTATCATGGCATTGATCCATGCCTATTTTCCCCTTTCGCTCAATCAACAATTGGTGGTACTTTTTATTACCTTATTTGTTTTAGGCATCCCCCATGGCGCACTTGATTTTTATATTGATCAAAAAATCAATCATACAGCAAGTAAAAAGCATAAATATTTTTTCTTAGCAAAATATATTTTGAACATGGTGGCTTATGGGTTGGTTTGGTATTTTTTACCTACCATCGCCATACTGATTTTTATTGGACTTACTTCTTATCATTTTGGGGAGATAGATTGGCTGGGCAAAAGCTATACAGGCATTCATAAAATCGTGTATAGTGTATTGGGCTTGAGTTGGATTCTTTTTTTACTGAGTAAAAATATCCATACTGCTATTGATGTTTTTGTTTTATTGGGGCAATCTAAAATGCAAGCAGCCGCTTATATTGATATTGCAAAAATCGTCTTACCAATTTCAAAAACGAGCTTAGTGCTTCTTCATATCATTTTATTTTTTACACATAGATATTTCTTTTCGGATAGTAAACAGTTTTTTTTCGCAGTCATGCAAATTGGTTGTTTAACCATCTTAAATATGATTTTACCTTTGTGGTTGTGTTTTAGTTTTTATTTTGGCCTTTGGCATTCTATTTTATCCTTTGATAAAATAAGACAAGAGTTTGGTATGCAAAATAATGTTGCTGGTTGGAAATCCTTGCTGTCTAAGGCTTTGCCTTATGCACTGACCGCATGGACAGGCATTGTCCTGTTTATCTACTTTTCTTTGGAAACTTGGCGCATTCAAGAAGTGCTCCCCTTGTTGTTTATTGGCATTGCCGTACTTGCATTGCCCCATTTACAAGTTTTTACAAAAATAAAGCTAGATCCTTCAAAATAAGATACAACCCTTGTAATACTGAGAAATTAGAATTACCTTGGAATTGAATTAATACAATTTTCAAATGCGTACTATGTTGTTTAATACCCTTAAAAAAAGAAGTCTTATTGCAGGATTAGTCCTGTTAGCACAATTTTCTTATAGTCAAAGCGGTGGTCAGAACAATATGGCCACTAGAATTTTAAATACAGACTATACTAATAAAAGTGGTAATTCCTTAACAGACGTAAAGGGTACGCCATTTTTACAAGACAGTTGGCAGAAAGCGTATTTATATTTAAACGGTGGTGGCAAAGTCTATGTAGAGAAAATGAAACTAAATGGTTATACTGGAGAACTACATTATATAGATGAGAAGGGAGCAGAATTAGCACCTGTGGAAGGATCTGTTACAAGTGTTGATATACTGAATGCAAAAGATACTACACAAGTTGTACGCAGTTATGAGGCTTATACAGACCCTAGTAAAAAGAATCAAATGCTTTTTTACGAAGTGCATAATAAAGGACCATTTCAAATGGTAAGCAGGTTAGAGAAATTTGTTTTCACAGAAAACTATGACCCTTTAAAAGGAAAAACAGAACAATATTTTAAAGTGAATACCCTTTATGGCATTGTCACGAAAGGAATTTTGTCGCCCCTCACAGAGATCAGTTATGCTTCGGTCATCAACGCCCATCCTAGTCTATTGCAAAAGGCTGCATCGGCTAAAAAAACCAAATTAAGATCGATCAATGATGTTGTCCTTTTTTTAAAGGAAATTAATTAGGCTAGTTGCGGATCAAATAAGGAGCAAATGCCTTTTGCCAAATTTGATACCCCTTCGCATTTAAGTGTAAATTATCAGCAATAAATATATCTTGTTGAGGCCTACCTTTTTCGTCTAGCATGGCATTGTGCAAATCTAAGAACTGCGTATTTTTTTGGGTTGCTATAAAATCTCGAATCAATTGATTGGCTTCTTTGAATTTATTTTCCAAACGCCATCTAGCGATACTAGGCTTGATAGAAACAAAAACAAGCTTGGTGTTTTTTGGAAGTTGCTTAACCAATAAACGATGTAAGGTTGTAAACCTCGTCAAAACAGTAGCTGGACTTACCGTATCCACATCGGCCATATCATTTTCACCACAATAAATAAAAACCTGTCTTGGTTGATATTGAATGATCGCCTCCTCGGCATAACGAATTAGGTCAACTAAACTGGCGCCCCCAAAACCC
>JBILQZ010000182.1:0-3612 GCA_044372935.1 Sediminibacterium sp.
AAGCTAATATGGCGGGCAGGGTTCTATTTTTCATATTTAAATTTAAGTTTTTTATTACAAATTATTAATCGTAATTTTACGATTAATATGGGAACCACTAAAACCAAAGACTATACTTTACAAGAACTTAGCATTGCTAAATACGCAAAGGCCTTGTCTCATCCTGCAAGAGTGGCGATTTTAAATTTATTGTTAAAAAAGCAAGCTTGTGTATGTGGTGATATTGTGGATGAACTTCCACTTTCTCAAAGTACAGTTTCTCAACATTTAAAAGAGTTGAAAGAGGCTGGATTAATTAAAGGGGATATTGATGGCGCTTCGGTTTGTTATTGTATTGATGAAAAAGAATGGTTAAAAGCTAAAACACAATTGAATCAATTATTTGACAAATTTGCCCTTCCTTTAAAAAGCTGTTGTTAATTTTTTGATCTATTAATCGGTTTATTACGATGATAATTTTTAAATTATAAAAAAATAATAAAATGCAAACAGAAGAACAACTTAAAGAAATTGTAAGAAATAAGTACAGTGAAATTGCTTTACAAGATAAAGCAGATAATATGGCATCTTGTTGTGGCGCAGGTGGCTGTTCTACAGAAGTGTATAATATTATGTCCGAAGATTATACCACATTAGACGGCTATAATGCAGATGCAGATTTAGGTCTAGGCTGTGGCTTACCAACGCAATTCGCAAGAATCAAGAAAGGGGATGTGGTGGTTGATTTAGGAAGCGGTGCTGGTAATGATTGTTTTATAGCGAGACATGAAACTGGTGAAACAGGCAAAGTGATTGGTGTAGATTTTACACCTGCAATGATTGATAAAGCAAGAGCGAACGCTGAAATTAGAGGCTTCAACAATGTTGAATTTAGACAAGGAGATATTGAAAACATGCCCATCACTGCAAATACAGCTGATGTTGTGGTGAGTAATTGTGTGTTGAACTTAGTTCCTAATAAAAACGCAGTGATTAAAGATATTTATAGAGTGCTAAAACCAGGCGGTCATTTTAGTATTTCTGATGTGGTTCTTGTAGGTGCTTTGCCAGAAGGATTAAGAAAAGACGCCGAAATGTATGCAGGCTGTGTAGCTGGCGCAATTCAAAAAGAAGTTTATTTAGAATTAATCCATGCAAATGGCTTTGAAAATGTGGTCGTACAAAAAGAGAAAGCGATAGTGATCCCAGATGATATTTTAATTAACTATCTATCTCAAGAAGAAATCAATCAATTCAAATCTGGATCAACTGGCATTTTCAGTGTTACTGTGTTTGCGCAAAAGCCAAGTTCAGATAAAGTGGCCGAAAAAGTTTGTGTACCTGGAGGTGGTTGTTGCTAATTTATAAAATTAAAACCAATGAAAAAGATTTTAGTTTTATGTACCGGCAATAGTTGTCGCAGTCAAATAGCCGAAGGGTACTTGAAGTACTTTGCGGGAGATAAAGCCTTAGTATATAGCGCAGGCGTTGAAACACATGGGGTCAATCCAAGAGCGATTGCTACAATGAAAGCAGATGGTATTGATATATCAAATCATACGTCCAATAATATAACAGAATATTCGGGCATTGATTTTGACTTTATAATCACCGTCTGTGACAATGCAAAAGAAAGATGTCCATTCTTTCCTTCGAATGCCCAAAAGTTTCATTACAATTTCCCAGATCCTGCAAAGGCGCAAGGCACAGAGGATGAGATAACCATCGCCTTTGATACGGTAAGAGACATGATAAAAGAATATTGTAAAAGCTTTATAACAACAAGTATTCAGTAAAAGTTATCCTATGGCAAATGAGCCTGAGCAGCGATCCGTTTTAGGTCTACAACAAAACCTCCCTCAATTTGTATTATTAATTGTGGTGAATGCTTTTGTTGGTGCTATGATAGGTATCGAAAGATCAATTTTTCCTCAATTTGCCGCATTTAAATTTGACATTCATTCTACTTCTGTCATTTTATCTTTTATTGTAATTTTTGGATTTTCAAAAGCGATCGCCAATTATTTTTCGGGATACTTAGCCGTAAAATATACTAGGAAAAAAGTATTGTTGCTCGGTTGGATATTGGCTTTGCCTGTACCCTTTATTTTTATATATGCCCCTAGTTGGAATTGGATTGTTTTTGCCAATGTACTGTTAGGCATCCATCAGGGCTTTGCCTGGTCAAGCACTGTTGTAATGAAAATAGATCTTGTTGGACAAGAAAATAGAGGCCTTGCAATGGGTTTAAATGAATTTGCTGGTTATATAGCAGTGGCATTAATGGCTTTTTTCACCGCTTATATTGCAGATCGTTTTGGAATTTTTCCATTTCCTTTTTATCTAGGCCTTGCAGTTGCAATGATTGGATTATTAATCACCTGGTTATTTGTAAAAGATACAGGCGGATTTGTAGCTACTGAGGCACTTACAGCAAGTAGTGGAATTCCGAGGTTAAAAAACATTTTTATTGAAACAAGTTTTACAAATAACAACCTAAGCTCAGTAACTCAGGCGGGCCTTATTAATAATTTAAATGATGGCATGATTTGGGGGTTATTACCAATCCTTCTCAGTCAAAAGCATTTTTCATTACTAGACATAGGGGTTATAAGTTCTATCTATCCTGCTGTCTGGGGATTAAGTCAAATCATTACTGGTAAATTAGCAGACCATATTTCAAAAAAGCTATTGTTATTTTGGGGCATGTTATTACAGGCAATTGCAATTGCTTATCTAATTTTTGCAGCAAGTTATTTTCAAATGGTATTAGTAGCTATATTTTTAGGGGTAGGAACAGCAATGGTGTATCCTACTTTTTTAGCTACGATAAGTGACCATACACATGTGCATGATAGGGCAAAAAGTTTGGGCATTTTTAGATTTTGGAGAGACAGTGGTTACGCTATTGGCGCAATCATTACAGGTTTAACAGCAGATTATTTTGGAGCAACTACTTCTATATTGATCATAGCAATTTTAACCCTATTTTCTGCTATCTTTATTAAAATAAGAATGGATTAAAAATGAATGTAGAAAATGCATACAATAGTTGGTCAAAGCAATATGACACGAACGAAAACAAAACGAGAGACCTAGAAGCAATTGCTTTAAAGAAAATACTAAGTGGAAAGCAATTTGAACATTGTTTAGAGGTTGGATGTGGAACTGGTAAGAACACGGAATGGTTACTTTCAATTTGTAATCAAATTACAGGTATAGATTTATCTCCTGGCATGCTCGACATTGCCAAAGAAAAAATTGCATCAGACAAAGTCAATTTTGAACTTGTAGACATTACGCAGGATTGGACATTTGCAAAGCCCCCATATGATTTAGTTACATTCAGTCTTATGTTAGAGCATATTGAAAACCTTGAGGCTGTTTTTAATCAACTCGCCAGCATTACTAAAAAAGGGAGTGTGATTTATGTAGGAGAATTACATCCCTTTAAACAATACGCTGGCTCCAAAGCTAGATTCGAAACGGAAACAGGTACTCAAGTAGTCACTTGCTTTAACCACCATATCACTGATTTTACCAATGCGGCTAGTGCAAATGGTTTTAACTTGATTCAAATGGAGGAGCAATTTGATGATGGAGATCGCAATCAAATACCAAGAATATTGAATC
>JBILQZ010000032.1:0-13593 GCA_044372935.1 Sediminibacterium sp.
AGTACAATTTGCATCCAAAGGATTAACGAAGTGGATCATTGATCCAGGCTTTGGTTTTAGTAAAACAGTTCAAGAAAATTTCATTTTAGTGAAAGAGTTAAAGCAATTTACAAAAATTGAATTACCGATTTTATTAGGTGTGTCCAGAAAATCAAGTATCTATAAAACTTTAGGGGTAGATGCAGGAGCTGCCTTGAATGGCACGACTGTATTAAATACAATAGGTTTATTGAATGGTGCAAATATTTTAAGAGTACATGATGTACAAGCTGCAAAAGAAGCTATTACCTTGGTGAATCAAATGAACGCATAACAAAATAAGGATTGACAAAAAAAAAGGCCAAATAAAATTTGGCCTTTTTCACTCATAGCTATTAACCTATTTCTTTGTTACATCTTCAATTTCAAGATCAAACACTAAGTTAGAATAAGGCTTGATTGAACCATTTGCTTGTGGGCCATAAGCCAACATTGCTGGAACGTAAATGGTACCTTTACCACCTTTACCAAAATATTTTAAACCAATATCCCAACCTGGAATAACACCACCTGTTCCGACACTAACATCATATGGTTTTGCTGTTGGATCGTTAGGTTTGATATTTGTATCAAAAGGCACACCATCTAAAGTATATCCTTTGTAATAAACACTAGCAATTTTTGTCGTGTCAACTTTATTAGTAGCGTCACCAGCTTCTTTCAATACTACAAATACGCCTTCTGGAGATTCAACTGCAGTAATTTTATTTTTAGCTAAATGTGCTTTGATAGCTTCTACTTCTCTCTTCTTTTCTGTTTCAGTTTCTTTTTTGTAATCTGCATCTACTTTTGCAACATCTGTAAATACATCTAAGATTTCAGCTTTACCCAAAACAATGTCTTTTGATTTGAAAATTTCATTGAACTGAAGTACGCCCATCTTAGCAAGTGTATCAAGGCTTAGAGAGAATTCGATTTTATCTCCTTTCTTACATTTCATCAAGATTTCAGTAAAGGTATACTTACCTAAACTTGCTGTATCTACTGGAAAGTAAACAGGAATTAAACCATAAGTTGAACTTAAAGTAGTATCCTTACTTTTCAACTTGTATTCAATATTGATTTTTACAAATTGACCTTGCTCTAATTTCTTTTGATTACCATCACCATGTGTAATTTTATACATCATGCCTGAAGGCGCTTTTTCGTAACTGTTACAACTTGCAAACAATACAATTGCAGCTACTAATTTTAATGTTGATTTGATCATTTTAGTTTAATTGTGTTAATTGAGATTTATATGTTTCTAAAAGGTGTTTAAAATCTTGTAAGGTTTCGTCCACAGATTTCTTAGAGCTTCCGCCAGCAGCATTAGCATGACCTCCGCCTTCGAAATGTGTTCTTGCAAATATATTGACATCAAAGTTACCTTTGCTCCTAAAACTCCATTTTCTTTCCTCTTCCCTGTCAATTACTATGGCGGCAAACTTAATTCCATGGATGGACAATAAGTAATTCACTAGACCTTCTGTATCCCCCGTTTTCAGTTCAAATTTATAGATATCAGTTTTTGGAATCGCCATCACTGCAGTCTTATATTCAGGAAAAACATGCATTCTATTTAAAAATGCATTGCCCATGAACTTTAATCTTCCTTCTGAGGATTGATCATAGATGTTTTCATGGATCTTTGAATGTTGTAACCCCAATTCTTTTAAATGGGCAATAATTTTATGAACTGAAGCAGTGGTAGATGGGAACCTAAAAGAACCCGTATCTGTCATTAAACCAGTATATAAAGCCGTCGCTGTATCTAAATTGATCAAGTTACTATGGCCTGATTGGACTATAAAATCATAGATCATTTCACAGGTTGAACTCATTTTCACATCACTAATACCATATCCAAAACTTGGTGTATCTGGCTGTTGGTGATGGTCAATTAAAATTTTAACTCCTTTTGCCTCTCTGATTACCGACTCCATGTGTTTGGTTCGGTGTAAGATGTTAAAATCTAAGCAAAAGATGTAATCAGCATCTTGAACCAATTGTGTCCCTTTTGCTCTATTACTTTCAAAATCAACCACTTCTTCGATACCAGGCATCCAATCCAAAAAGGGTGCCCAATTTGTTGGTGAAACCACCTTCACCTCATGGCCTAATTGTATTAAAAAATGATAAAGTGCTAAACTTGAGCCCATTGCGTCTCCATCTGGCTTTTGATGCGCCGTAATAACCGCTTTAAATGGGGTTTGTAAAAAAGGATAAAATTGATCAATTGATTGCATAAGTGCACAAATTTAATATAAATCGGATGTTTTTCAGTAATTTTGCGCCCTCAATTAGAAACATTATAACAAATACATATGAGCAACAGAACATTTACAATGATTAAACCAGATGCAACTTCAAAAGGGTATACTGGAGCAATTTTAGACCAAATTATCAAAGCTGGCTTTTCAGTAAAAGCAATGAAGTGGATCCATTTATCTCCTGCTCAAGCTGGTGCTTTCTATGAAGTACATAAAGAAAGACCTTTCTACCAAGAATTAGTAGATTTTATGAGTAGTGGGCCAATCGTTGCTGCTATTTTAGAAAAAGACAATGCTGTAGCTGATTTTAGAACATTAATTGGTGCTACCAATCCTGCTCAAGCAGAAGAAGGTACTATTCGTAAAAAGTTCGCAGCATCTATTGGTGAGAATGCGGTTCATGGAAGTGATAGTGATGAGAATGCAGCAATTGAAGGAAACTTTTTCTTCTCAGGATTAGAAAGATTCTAGAAATTTTATAGCCCTTATTATTTAGGGTGTAAATAAATTAGCCCTTATCTTTTTTTAAGGGCTAATTTATTTCTTGGCGCCTCTAGTTTTAGGTTTACCGTATTTTTTTTGCATCGTTTCTTTATAGTTCTTGCGCACATTTACTTTTTGATTCTTGGCAGATTTTTCATGGAAAGCTGGACCTACATCTTCTTTTTTTGGCAACTTCACTTGAATAATTTTCATTCTAACTTTTGGAATTTCATCTTCAGTTAAAACAGTAGAAATTTCAAGATCAGTAGGTAAATCTTCCATTGGGATAGCTTGCTTCATCAATGCTTCAATAGCTAATTTTTCTTTGTTTTCTTTCTCTGTAACAAAAGTGATTGCAATACCTTTTTTATCTGCACGACCAGTACGTCCAATTCTATGAATGTAATTTTCTGGAACATCCGGCGTGTCGAAATTGATTACATGCGTTACCTCTGCAACGTCAATACCACGAGCCATTACATCCGTTGCAATAATATATTTGAAAACACCAGCCTTAAATTGATTCACTGTATTGAAACGATAATTTTGTTCCTTATTGGAATGTATCACACCAACGATATCTGGGAATTTTTCAATCAATTGATCGTAAAGTTGATCTGCTAAACTTTTTGTGGCAGCAAAAATCAACACTTTAGTCATGCTTTCATCTGAGCTCAAAAGTTGGTATAATAAATTCACTTTTGTGTTGAAATTTGGCACATTATAACCTACCTGTATGATATTTTCTAGAGGTGTTCCTGTTGGTGCTGCTTCTACCCTTACTGGTTCCTTAAAATAGTCATTCATCAACTTTTCTACATCCTCTGTAATGGTAGCAGAAAATAAAAGATTTTGTCTTTTTGCAGGGACTAATTCTAAAATATTAGTGATTTGTTTTCTGAAACCTAAATTCAACATTTCATCCATCTCATCAATCACTACTTTTTTGATATGCTTTGTTTTAATAGCGCCGTTCATGATTAGATCGAATAATCTACCTGGAGTGGCAACCAATACATCTACTCCTTTTTCTACTTCTATCTGTTGGGTATTGATATTCACTCCTCCAAATACACCCACTGTAATCACACTCATATAAGGTGTTAATTTTTTAACAGCCTCCACTACTTGTACTACTAATTCTCTTGTTGGGACGATAATTAGGATCTGAGGGTCTTTATTTTTATCAAATTTCCATTGTCTTAAACATGGCAATAAATAAGCAAAAGTTTTACCCGTACCAGTTTGTGCAATGCCACAAACATCTCTGCCGGACATCACAATTGGGAAAACTCTATGTTGAATTGTAGTTGGATGGGTATACCCGAGGTCTTCTAAAGCCCTAGCCAATGGGGTATTTATGTTTAATTGGTCAAAAGTCATGAAAACGAAGGTAAATCATATTTACTTGCAAATTCAAGCAAGCTTGATTTGTTCGTTCCTGAAACGATTCAGCCCCAACATGGTTGAGGCTGTGTTTTCTTTTTTGGTCGGGTGAACAGGATTTGAACCTGCGACCACACGCCCCCCAGACGTGTACGCTACCGGACTGCGCTACCACCCGATTAGCCAAAACATTGGTTTTTTTGGGCGCAAATATACCCTATAATCAAGAAAAACGGAGTATATTGCACGAAATTCATTGACTCGATGACTATTCTCCTCAGGCAAGTCAAAATTGCTGATCAGCAATCGCCATTCAATGGCCAAGTAAAAGATATCCTGCTTCAAGACGCAGTGTTGGTTTCCATTCAAGATCATTTTAACGGTTCAGCAGACCAAATTATAGATATTCCTGGTACAATCGTAAGTACTGGCTGGGTTGACCCATTTACACATTTTTGCGATCCTGGTTACGAACATAGAGAAACTTTGCAATCAGGTGCGGCTGCAGCACAAGCCGGTGGTTATACCACTGTATTTGTGGTTCCTAACACACAACCCATCATAGATAATAAGACACAAGTCAATTATATCGTACAACAGAATCAACAATTACCGATTCATGTATTACCAATTGGGGCTTTGTCTAAAAAAATAGAAGGAAAAGATTTAGCAGAAATGATTGATATGCATCAAGCTGGTGCTGTTGCATCTAGCGATGGTTTATATCCGGTTCAATCCACTTTACTATTTTTAAAAGCTTTACAATATGTAAAAACTTTTGATGGTGTAGTGATTCAAATGCCAATTGATAAAAGCCTAGGAAGTTTAGGACTTATGAACGAAGGCATTACTTCCACTCAACTTGGTTTACCTGGGATACCCGCCATTGCCGAAGAATTAATGATTGCACGTGATATTGAATTATTAAAGTACACCAATTCGAAATTGCATATCACAGGCGTAAGTACTGCAAAAGGCATGGCACTTATTGAAGCAGGTAAAAAAGCAGGCTTAGCATTAACCTGCAGTGTTACACCTTATCATTTATTTTTTAATGAAACCGATTTAAGTACTTACGATACGCTGTTAAAAGTGTATCCGCCTTTAAGAACAAAGGAGGATCAAGCAGCCTTGTTGAGTGCGGTTGAAAAAGGAATGGTGGATTGTATAAGTTCACATCATCAACCACAGGACTGGGACGGCAAAACAATTGAATTTGAATATGCAAAAGCAGGGATAGCTTCTATTGAAACTAGTTTTGCTACGATCAATCAACTTATGCCAAATCTTAAGGAAGATGCATTAGCTAATTTGTTCTCCAACCATGCTAGAAAAATATTCAATTTGCCAATTCAATCCATTCAAGAAGGACAAACTGTTGAATTAACATTGTTCAATCGTCAGGATCAAATAAGCTATACAAAATCAGGTTCAAAAAGCAAATCAGCGAATAGCCCTTTCTGGGATAAATCACTTAAAGGAAAAGTGATTGGCACTTATTGTAAAGGTCAATTACATTTAAATAAATAAAAGCACAACTTTAAAATCATAGTAGACATCATGGAAAAACAAATCACATCACATATCGTTAAAGGAGCCATTTTAGGCGGTTTCACTATTTTATTTAGCATTATCGTTTATGTTTTTAATTTATTCGCTATTCAGTGGCTAAACTGGGTGAGTTATGCAGTTATTATGGGTGGTATAATTTATGGCAATATTGTTTATGCGAATCAAAATAATAACAACGTAAGTTTTGGTAATATTTTTGCACATGGTTTTAAAACAACTGCAGTATTGATCGTTATTTCTGTAGTTTATACATTACTATCTTTAAAAGTACTTTTCCCAGATATGATCGATAAGATAATTGATATGTCAAGAATTGAAATGGAAAAGAATCCACAAATGACGGACGAAATCATTGAGCAAGCTATGACCATGACTAGAAAATTCTTTCTCCCATTTGCAATAGGTGGTGTATTGATAGGTACTGGTATTATGGGTGCATTAGCTTCTTTAATTGGTGCAGGTGTGGCTAAAAAAAATCCAGTTGATCCTTTTAAACAAGACACCGCTCAATAATTTACTATGCAGATTTCTGTCGTTATCCCTTTATTCAATGAAGCTGAATCTTTGCCAGAATTAATGGCTTGGATTGCGCGTGTGATGGAGGCAAATTCATTTTCATATGAAGTCATCATGGTTGATGATGGAAGTAACGATGGAAGTTGGGAAGTGATTACGCAATTAAGAAATCAATACCCTTCTTTAAAAGGGATCAAGTTTCAACGGAATTATGGAAAATCTGCGGCCTTGAATGAAGGATTTAAAGCAGCACAAGGACAAATGGTCATGACGATGGATGCCGATTTACAAGACAGTCCAGAGGAGATTCCTGAATTCTATAAAATGATCCATGAAGATGGTTATCACTTAGTAAGTGGTTGGAAGAAAAAACGTTTTGACAATACATTAACTAAGAATATTCCTTCCAAACTTTACAATGCAGTAGCGAGTAAAAGCTCAGGTATTCATTTACATGATTTTAATTGTGGGATCAAAGCTTATCAATTAAAAGTGGTAAAAAGTATCGAAGTCTTTGGTGAAATGCATCGTTATATTCCAATTCTTGCAAAATGGGCAGGATTTAAAAGAATTGGAGAGAAAGTAGTACAACATCAAGCAAGAAAATATGGTCACACTAAATTTGGTTGGGAAAGATTTGTAAATGGTTTTCTTGATTTATTAACCATTCAATTCCTTTCAAAATTTGGGAAAAAACCAATGCAATTTTTTGGTTTGATTGGTACCCTATTCTTTTTTTTAGGTTTCATTTCTTTTGGCAATATTGTCTTTGGTAAATTCATGGATCCAGAAACAAGTGTAACCAACAAACCTGCCTTTTATATTGCTTTAACGGCGATGTTAATTGGTACACAATTATTCTTGGCTGGTTTTATCGCAGAAATTATGAATAGAAACGCAGCAGATAGAAATACCTATTTAATTGAGGAGAAACAAGGATGGTAGATCAATTGATCATTATAGGGCCAGCTTGGCCATTAAGAGGCAACCTAGCTGCTTTTGATGAAAAGCTAGCAACTGTATTTATGTCAGCTGGTATACCCACAAGTATCAATACCTTCTCGTTACAGTATCCAGGGTTTTTATTCCCTGGTGCAACACAATATAGTTCAGACCCAGCACCTACAAATTTATCCATTGAAGTTGCTATCAATTCAATCAATCCTTTGAATTGGATTAAAGTAGGCTTACGTATCAGAAAAGAAAAACCCTCCCTTATTATTGTGCGTTATTGGATCCCTTTTATGGGCCCTTGTTTAGGTACCATTTTAAGAATTGTTAAATCAAATAAGCATACTAAAATCATAGCGCTTGTGGATAATATGATTCCACATGAAAAGAGAATTGGAGACCAATTATTTACAAAATATTTTGTGGGAGCAATGGATGGTTTTTTAACAATGAGTCAAAAAGTTCAAAAAGATGTGCAACTTTTTACCAATAAACCAACTTGTATATCCCCCCATCCTATTTTTGATCATTTTGGATCAACCATTCCTGTAGCTGATGCAAGAAAGGCTTTAAATTTAACCGCTTCAGACAAAGTCATTTTGTTTTTTGGTTTTGTAAGGGCCTATAAGGGATTGGATTTATTAATTGAGGCAATGGCTGATCCTGCCATTAAAGCAGCAGGCATTCGTTTAATTATTGCTGGTGAATTTTACGAAGCACCAGCGCCCTATTTAGAACAAATTGAAAGATTAGGCTTGTCGAATCATATTACTGTCTACAATCAATACATAGGAGAAAGAGAAGTGACGAATTATGTATCTGCGGCAGATTTTATTATACAACCCTATAAAAACGCAACTCAAAGTGGGGTGACACCAATGGCTTACCATTTTTTAAAACCAATGTTGGTCACCAATGTAGGTGGTCTAGCAGATACAGTGCCACATGATAAAGTAGGTTTAGTAGTTGAGCCTAACGTTGCCTCTATTGCAGCTGGAATCCTCCAATTATATGAACGTGGAACAGCTCATTTTTTACCTCATCTTATAGAAGAAAAGAAAAAATATAGCTGGGAACAAATGTGTCAATCTTTTTTAACTTTGTACAAACAATTATAAAATAGTACTATGTCAATACAACAAATAAAATCTATCATAGAAGGTTCAATAACCGTAAAACAAGCAGTTTTACAAAACGAATCTTTAGTTTTGGAAATAGAAAAAATAGTACACGCTATTACCCATGCTTTTAAACAAGGTAATGCTGTATATTTTGCTGGCAATGGTGGTAGTGCTGCTGATGCACAACATTTAGCTGCAGAATTTTCTGGGCGTTTTTATAAAGACAGAAAAGCATTACCATCGGACGCATTGCACTGCAATAGTTCTTATTTAACCGCTGTTGCTAATGATTATAGTTATGATGTTATCTATGCAAGATTGTTAGAAGGTCTAGCAAAGCCAGGTGATGTATTGGTTGGGATAAGTACTTCTGGTAATTCAGGTAATATCATCAAAGCATTTGAAATGGCTAAAACAATTGGTGTAGTCACTGTAGGCTTTACTGGAACTACAGGAGGCAAGATGAAGGATTTAAGTGATTTTTTAATCAATATCCCCTCTTCTACTACACCTAGAATTCAAGAAGCACATATTTTAGTTGGACATATTATTTGCGAATTGGTAGAAGAAAATATGTTTGGCAAGTAAATGATACAGGATTTACATATCGATTCCGAATGGACATTATTTCTAGATAGAGATGGGGTCATCAACGAGGAAAAAAAGGAGGACTATATTAGAAATTGGGCTGAATTTAAATTCTATACAGAGAGTTTATTGGCCATGCCCCTATTGGCTGAAAAATTCAGTAGGATTATCATCACTACCAATCAAAAAGGGATAGGCAAAGGTTTAATGTCAGATGCAGATTTATCCAATATACATGCGCAAATGACAGCTGAAATTGTTGCAGTGGGTGGCCGAATTGATGCGATCTATTATTGTCCTGATCTAGATAACCAGTCCCCTAATAGAAAACCACAACCAGGTATGGCTTTTCAAGCAAAAGAGCAATACCCAATGATTGATTTGAAAAAGTCTATCATGGTGGGGAATAGAATGTCAGATATGGAATTTGGTCGTAATGCCGGTATGCTTACTGTCTACCTTGCTACCACACATCCAGAAGCGCCCTTCCCAGATACAAAAATAGATGACCGTTTTGATCATCTATTTCAGTTTGCAAAAGCTATACAATAATGTTTTAGTCGAGTTTTAAAACGGCTAAAAATGCTTCTTGTGGAATCTCTACGTTTCCAATTTGACGCATTCTCTTTTTACCTTCCTTTTGCTTCTCCAATAATTTTCTTTTACGACTGATATCACCTCCATAACATTTGGCAGTAACATCCTTACGCATGGCAGATATGTTTTCTCTAGCAACTACTTTAGCACCAATAGCTGCTTGAATCGCAATTTGGAATTGTTGCTTAGTAAGTAAATCTTTTAACTTCTCACACAATTTACGACCAAACTCAGCTGATTTACCACGGTGAATTAATGCACTCAAAGCATCCACCTTTTCATTGTTCAATAAAATATCCATTTTAACAATGTCTGCTTCTCTAAATCCAATTTGTGTATAATCAAAAGAAGCATACCCTCTTGTTCCGCTTTTTAATTTATCATAGAAATCAAATACAATCTCCGTTAAAGGCATTTCAAATATCAATTCTACACGTGTTGGTGTTAAATAACTTTGATGCATCAACATACCTCTTTTGCCTAAACATAATGTAATGATATTGCCAATATAGTCAGGCGTGGTAATAATCTGCGCTCTAATAAATGGTTCTTCTATGTAATCAATTTTTACAGGATCAGGCATCTCTGTTGGATTGTTTACAATAATCTTTTCTTTTCTGGTGGTATAGGCAATAAAACTTACGTTGGGTACTGTGGTAATCACTGTTTGATTGAACTCACGCTCCAAACGCTCTTGTATGATTTCCATGTGCAATAAACCAAGGAATCCGCAACGGAATCCAAAACCCAAGGCTTGAGAAGTTTCCAATTCAAAAGTTAATGAAGCATCGTTCAATTGTAATTTATCCATGCAATCACGCAACTCTTCAAACTCATCTGTATTTACTGGATAGATACCTGCAAATACCATCGGCTTTACTTCTTCAAATCCATTGATCATTGCTCCTGGATTGTTAGCAAGTGTGATGGTATCTCCTACTTTAACTTCTTTAGCATTTTTAATACCGGTGATAATATAACCTACATCTCCCGCCCTCACTTCAGCTTTTGGCGTCATGGCTAATTTTAATACACCCACTTCGTCTGCTATATAATCCTTGCCAGATGCTACAAATTGTATTTTATCATTTTTCTTTAAAACACCATTCATGATACGGTAGTATACAATAATGCCTCTGAAGCTGTTAAACACACTATCAAATATCAATGCTTGTAAAGGTGCTTCTGGATCTCCAACAGGTGCTGGAATACGCTCACAAACTGCTTGTAAAATTTCTTCGATACCAATACCACTTCTACCACTAGCTAATAAAATATCTTCCTGTTTACAACCAATTAAATCTATAATCTGATCGGTCACTTCTGGAATTTTTGCGCCATCCATATCAATTTTATTGATCACTGGAATGATCTCTAAATTATTGTCTAATGCTAAATATAAATTAGAAATAGTTTGTGCTTGTATACCTTGAGAAGCGTCAACTAATAACAATGCCCCTTCACAGGCTGCAAGTGCTCGGCTCACTTCATAACTAAAGTCAACGTGTCCAGGTGTATCAATTAAATTTAAAGTATAGGTCTCCCCTTTGTGAATGTAATTAATTTGAATCGCGTGACTTTTAATGGTAATACCTTTCTCACGCTCTAAATCCATATCATCCAATACCTGATTCATCATTTCACGTTCTGTAATCGTCTTGGTATGTTCTAATAAACGATCTGCCAAGGTACTTTTACCGTGATCAATATGGGCGATGATACAAAAATTTCTTATGTGCTTCATGTAATAATTAAGGTTCTAAGTATTTATTTAAGTGCATTGATGATGGCTGAAAATTCTGATGCAATTAAGGAGGCGCCTCCCACTAATCCACCATCAACATCTGGTTGTGAAAATATTTCTTTTGCATTAGCAGCTTTAACACTACCACCATACAAAATAGATATTTGATCTGCTATTGCTTGACCATATTTTGAAGCGAATACAGATCTTATATAAGCATGAATTTCTTGTGCTTGCTCACTAGATGCAGTTTTGCCTGTACCAATTGCCCAAATAGGTTCGTAGGCAATGACAACTTTCGTAATTTGATCAGCGGATAAATGGAATAAGGAATTTTTTAATTGCGCTTCTACAAAACTATTTTGTGTACCTGCTTCTCTAATTGCTAAAGGTTCTCCACAACAAAAAATGGGCGTACTTCCAATAGCCAAAACAGCATCTGTTTTTTCTGCCAAAAATGCATCTGATTCACCAAAATATTCACGTCTTTCAGAATGGCCTAAGACAATATGTTGAACACCTACAGATGCATACATTGATGCAGCAATTTCACCAGTATAAGCACCATTTGATTTTGAATGACAGTTTTGAGCAGCAACAAAAACATTGTTTTTGCCTGCTAGTTTTTGAACTGCTAATGGAATATAGATAGCTGGAACTGCAAAAATAGCTGTTTGATGTGCTGCCAATGAATGATCAGTTACTACTAACTGATCCAATAAATCTGAAGCTTCTTTATGGCTTAAATTCATTTTCCAGTTGGCTGCTGCTATTTGTTTTCTCATGGTATATAATTTGAAGGCTCAAAGGTAACTAAAAATAAGCGCTATTCCATATGAAACAAGGCAGTTAAGAGGGTCTTTTCGGCTTCCGTAAGTTGGAATCCTTTCATTTTTTTCCAGTTATGGATATCCTCTAATGCCTTCTCTAAAAGGTACCCTTTCGTAATACCCCAGGAGAAATTGGGGATCATCTTTGGAAGTAGGCCATTCCCGTAAATATTTGCTGAAACACCAATGTAAGAGCCAGTATTGATACTAGATTGAATTGCAAAACGGGTATAATCTCCTACCAACATACCCATCTTATTGCCTACCGTCTCCCATGATTTTAAATGTTGATTCCAGATTTGGATGGGGCCGGCTGTGTTTTTAACATTGCTATTACAAGTACCAGCACCAAGATTGCACCATTGACCAATGATACTATCTCCAAGATACCCTTCATGGGCCTTATTGGAAAAGCCCATTAATATGCTATTTTTAATTTCTCCACCTACCGTGCAATAGGGCCCAACACTGGTTGCACCATAGATACTGGTATTCATTTTCACTACTGCCTTTTCTCCTGCAACAAATGGGCCTCTTATGGCAGTCCCTTCCATTAGTATTGCATTTTTACCAATATAAATAGGCCCATCCTTTGCATTTAAACTGACTCCTGTTAACTCCGCACCTTCCTCTATAAATATATTTTTTGGCTCAATTAAACGATTGGATGAATCCACCGAAGCGGTTTTTCGATTCAAACAGATCAATGAAAAATCTTCCTTAATCAATCGGGCATTTAATTGTAATAAATGCAGCGCATTGGAGATACAATCTGCCACTACAGTTTTCTTAATGGATGGATCCCCCAATAAAATTTTTCCAAGACTTCTTTCCTTTGATCTTGAAGCAATCCATTGACCAGATTCGTTTATTAAATTCTCTCCAGTCTTTATGGTTTTAATTGCATCAATTAGCTGATGCATGGGTATACAAGTAGCATTAATAAAAACAACTTCATCTTCATGATTCAAGAAAGTAGAGGGATATAAATGTTGTAAATAAGGAACTGTATAGACTTCAGATGTGCTATTTAAAAAAACTTCCCATCTTTCCTTTACTGTCATTATTCCTACCCTTATTTCGGTCAAACTTCTAGTTAAACTAAATGGGTAAAATTGGTCTCTATGAGCCAGATCCACCAAGACAAATTGCATAAGGGATAATTTAGAGACAAAAATACACTAAACTCTAAAGACAATTGGATAAGTTCCTAACGCATGTTAATTTAATGCTTATTTTTGTACCCTAATAATAACACTATGCAATTAGGTTACTTTAATTATCCGCTCCCTGTAAATGAGCCAGTTTTAAGTTATGCACCTGGTACGCCAGAACGCAAGTCATTGAAAGAAGCAATCACTGCACTTAAGAAAAAAACTTTGGACATTCCAATGTATATCAATGGGAAAGCTGTTCGTACTGGAAAAACAATGTCCATTCATCCTCCACATGAAACAAAGCATGTACTTGGTCAGTTTCATATCGGCACTAAAGTGCATGTAGAAAAAGCAATA
>JBILQZ010000183.1:0-3575 GCA_044372935.1 Sediminibacterium sp.
AAAGACCAAATGCATATGGCTAAGACATATCCTTTTTTAGTACCCAGTTTATCAATAATTCTACCCGCAAAAAGCATGGAAATAGCATAAACAAACTGAAAAACGGCCGTAATATTGGCATAATCTGAATTAGACCAACCGAATTCTTCTGATAATCTTGGAGCCAAAAGACTGAGCACTTGGCGGTCTAGATAATTTACAGTAGTTGCAAAAAAGAGTAACCCGCAAATCGTCCAGCGGTAGTTCCCAATTACTTTATTTGTGTGGTTCATTGATTATTTTTTTGTTTAATTTATAAATAGGTTAGTTATTTTAATATAGCAAGATTCTGTTATTCAATACATTACAAAATTTATTTATCTTTTTAATTATGTATCCTGTATTTATTTTACAGAATGTATCAATCTCAAAATTGCTTTAGTTTCCGATTCAATTTTGGTATAATTCTTATCCTCTATTAATTGTTTACTAATGAGTTTACTTCCCATTCCAACCGCTGAAACTCCAGCTTTGAACCAATTTTCGATGTTGGTTCTGGTAGTATCAACACCACCAGTTGGCATAAATAATAATTTAGGAAAAATATCTTTGATTCCAGTTAAAAAATTAGGACCTAACAGATTACCTGGGAAAAGTTTTATAAAATGAATTCCAGAATTTTCGGCAGCAATAATTTCAGTAGGTGTCATGCAACCTGGGATATATAAAACTTCCTTACTCTTTAGAAAATCTGCTACTTCCTTAACAAACCCGGGACTTAAAATAAAATCAGCACCAACAGAATAAAAATCTTTAGCTTGTTGCAGATTTTTGATAGTTCCGATTCCTAAAAGTAAATCTGGCATTTCTGCATTTCTTACTTCAACCATTTTGATAAAGTTGGATAAGGCTGTTTCACCTCGGCTTGTATATTCTACAGCTTTAATCCCTGCTCTATAAATTGCCCTTAACACTTCAATAGTAACATTTTCATTAGAATGAAAATATAAAGGAAGAATTCCTTGGCATACTATTGTGTCTGTTACTTTTTGAATTGCACTCATATATCTAAATTTTAACTTAAATTGTTTTTTTTGATTTTGCCTTACCCGATAATTGAATCATGAACAACTTCAAAAAAAATGGCAAACTGTCCTCCTATTAATTGAAAAAAACTTGTCTTTTATTTATTGAATGAGCAACTCTATTTTTATACATTTTTAGGCATTAATTCTTCGATCTCTTTCACATTAGATGAAGTGGCATCCCCTTTTATGAAAAATTTTTGATAAGCTGCACTTGCTGCAAATTCAACAGTTTCTTTCGGTTCTTTTTTATTTAGTATTCCATAAATAAGTCCGGCCATAAAACAATCTCCAGTTCCTACTTTGTCTATTGTTTTTGCTGCAAAAAAAGTTTCGCTTTTATAAATATTTTGCTGATGGTATAGTGTTGCGAAATATTTCACACCATCCTTCTCGTTAAAGCGAAATGTATTAGCAACAGTATTACAATTCGGATAATTTTCCAAAATACTTTCTGAGGTTTTTTTGGCCTGTTTTACTAAGTCAGAATCACTTATTGAAGCTACTAAGTTTGGGTTTAAAGTAATCCCCAACATTCTTTCGGCAGCCCAAATATTACCCATAATCACATGGGCATAAATAGCGAGCTTGGGAATTACATCTATAGGTTCAACACCATAATTCCATAGTTTTTCCCTATAATTTAAATCTAAAGAAATAGGGATTCCTTTTTTGGTAGCAATTTGTAATGCTTCCTCGCAAAGCAAAGCGATATTGGAATTTAATGCAGGGGATAGTGCCGTTAAATGGAACCAAGTTACACCTTCAAAAATAGATTCCCAGTTGAGAGTTAATGGTTTTAATTCAGAAAAAGAGGAAAATTTTCGATCATAAATAACCGCGGTATTTTTCATATCGGCTCCTTGACTAAGGTAGTAGGAACCAATTCTTTCCCCTGATTTAATAACTTTGGATATGTCAACACCCATTTCAGAATAGTAGGCAAGAATTTTATCTGACAGCATGTGGTCCGGCATGGCTGTACAATAGGCTACAGGGGTATTCCATTTGGCCAAAGCCAATGCAACATTGCTCTCTGCACCTCCTATATAAGATTTTAAATCTTGCTGTTTTGGGAAATTTTCTCCCATACTGTACCTCAAGAGAATTTCCCCAAAACAAAGTACTTTACCCATAATCTAAAGCTATTTTTAATTCTAGCCCAACTAAATACAACGAATTAATTGGGTTTAATTTTTGTTTTATTAACTAAATCTATAGATGCAATTCAAATTCGATTTAAAAAATCAAGAGATAGCAATAGAGTCGATGTTATTTTTCGTTAGATGGTTTACCTATCGTAGCAAGGATACCTCCGTCTACATAAACTATATGTCCATTCACAAAATCGCTGGCTTTTGAACTTAAGAATATAGCTGCTCCTTGTAAATCTTCGGGATCGCCCCAACGACCAGCTGGAGTTCTATCAATGATAAATTCATTAAATGGATGACCATCGAGTCTAATTGGTGCCGTTTGACTTGTAGCAAAATAGCCAGGACCAATTCCATTGGTTTGAATGTTAAACTTAGCCCATTCTGTAGCCATATTTTTGGTTAGCATTTTCAAACCTCCTTTTGCTGAAGCATATGCACTTACTGAGTCTCTACCCAATTCACTCATCATGGAACACATATTTATAATTTTTCCTCCTCCACGTTGAATCATTCCCTTAGCAACATTTTTTGAAACAATAAAAGGACCCGTTAAATCGACTTTTATAACGGCTTCAAAATCTAATACTTCCATTTCAATTATTGGAGTTCTTTTAATTATTCCTGCGTTGTTTATTAATATATCAATTGGGCCAACTTCTTCTTCAATCATACTTATTGCTGCAATTACTTCAGCCTCAACAGTCACGTCAAATACATAACCGTAAGCTTCAATTCCTTCTGATTTATATTCTGCAACCGCATTATTTAATGTTTCTTTTGAAGATCGATGGTTTACTACAATTTTTGCACCTGCATGTCCAAGTCCTTTTGCCATTGCCATTCCTAGACCGTGAACTCCTCCAGTAACAAGGGCTATCTTTCCTGTTAAATCAAATAGGTTAATTGACATAATTTTATTTTAAATAGTTAGTGTTTATCTTAATTTATTTTATGTTTATAATCAATGGATTCTCTATTTGCTGATAGAATGTATCTAAATATTTGAACCATTGTTTAGCATTGGTTATTTTTCTTGCTTTATTCCATGCTGCTCCACTGTAATAAATAATAGGCTCGTTATTTTTTACTGTGGTCTTGGCTAGCAAGTGTGTATTATCTACTAGCATTTTACTTACTGGTGTTGTAAGTATTGAACCTATTCCTGTAGTACCATCCTCTCCGTGATTAGGTTCCCAATACCCCATTATTCCTTGTTGTTCGTTTAATGAAATCACACCTGTTTCTGGTCTTTTTATGATTCCAACTACAACAGAAAGAGGTTTGCTATCTTCAAATGAATAGACGTTTTCGATACGATTGAGTTGAGAACCACTATCTAAAGAAATAGTCTTTG
>JBILQZ010000033.1:0-13450 GCA_044372935.1 Sediminibacterium sp.
GAAAAAGTAATTCGAGTGACCGTTTTAGAAGCTAAGGCTTTGAAAAGCCCAATGGTAGAAACAGAACACCTATTATTAAGCATTCTTAAGAATAAAGAAAATATTGCAACTCAAATTTTGAATCAATTTGACGTTGACTACGATTTGTTCCGCAACGAATTGGGTATGGTCGGTTCATCCCCATCTGCACCTTCCAGTCCAAGTGCAGAATACCAAGAAGAAGGGGACGATGAGTTTGAAGATGAAAAAGGTAGAGGTGGTTTTGGAGCTGGTTCAAAGTCCAAGCCCAATGCGCCAAGCAAATCAAAGACACCTGTGTTAGATAATTTTGGTCGCGATATTACCAAATTAGCAGAGCAAGATGCATTAGATCCAATAGTTGGTAGAGAGGCAGAGATTGAAAGAGTGAGTCAAATATTGAGTCGTCGTAAAAAGAACAATCCAATTTTAATTGGCGAACCAGGGGTGGGTAAGACAGCGATTGTAGAAGGTCTTGCATTAAGAATTGTACAAAGAAAAGTAAGTCGAGTTTTATTTGATAAAAGAGTGATCTCTTTAGATTTAGCTGCTTTAGTGGCCGGCACCAAATACCGTGGCCAATTTGAAGAGCGTATGAAAGCGATCATGAATGAATTAGAGAAAAACAGAGATGTCATTTTATTTATTGACGAGATCCATACTATTGTTGGGGCTGGGGGAGCAAGTGGTTCATTAGATGCATCTAATATATTTAAGCCAGCCTTGGCTAGAGGAGAATTGCAATGTATTGGTGCTTCTACTTTGGATGAATACAGAATGCATATTGAAAAAGATGGTGCATTAGATCGTCGTTTCCAAAAAGTGATTATCGAACCACCAAGTGTGGTAGATACGATTACGATCTTGAACAATATTAAATCTAAATACGAGGATTACCATAGCGTGGTATATGATCAAGAAGCGATTGAAGCTTGTGTAAAATTGAGTGATCGATACATGACGGATCGTTTGTTGCCAGATAAAGCGATTGATGTGTTAGATGAAGTGGGTGCAAGAGTGCATTTGAAAAACATTTCTGTACCAGAAGATATTGTTGATTTAGAAAAACAAATCGAAGAAGTTAAGAACGAGAAGAATCGTGTGGTGAAAAGTCAACGTTTCGAAGAAGCAGCAAGCTTAAGAGATACGGAGAAAAAATTAGGAGAGGCTTTAGAGAAAGCAAAATTAAATTGGGAAGAAGATAGCAAGAATAAAAAATTCCCAATCAACGAAGAACATATTGCAGAAGTCATTAGCATGATGACAGGTATTCCTGTGAAGCGTATGGTTGAGGCCGAGACAACTAAGTTACGCAAGATGGCCGAAGAGATGCGTGGTCAAGTGATTGGTCAAGAAGATGCGATTGGCAAAGTGGTGAAGGCAATACAGCGTAATAGAGTTGGATTGAAAGATCCTAAAAAACCAATTGGTACTTTTATATTCTTAGGTCCAACTGGGGTAGGAAAAACAGAATTAGCACGTGCTTTGGCTAGAAACATGTTTGACTCAGAAGAATCTTTGATTCGAATAGACATGAGTGAATACATGGAAAAATTTGCAGTCTCTCGTTTAATTGGAGCGCCTCCAGGCTATGTAGGGTATGAAGAAGGTGGGCAATTAACGGAGAAAGTACGTCGCAAGCCTTACTGTGTGATCTTATTAGATGAGATAGAAAAAGCGCATCCAGATATATATAATATTTTATTACAAGTATTAGACGATGGAATATTAACTGATGGATTAGGGCGTAAGGTTGATTTCAAAAACACCTTAATCATTATGACTTCAAATATCGGTGCTCGACAATTGAAGGAATTTGGGGATGGCGTTGGATTTGCTACTGCAACAAGAATGCAACAAACAGACGAGAACAATCGTTCTGTCATAGAGAAGGCATTGAAGCGTACTTTTTCTCCAGAGTTCTTAAATAGAATTGATGATGTAGTCGTGTTTAACTCTTTAACTAAAGAAAACATCTATTTGATCATTGATATTATTATGAAGCATGTATTAGCGCGTTTAGTGAACCTAGGTTTAAACTTAGTGCTTACAGATGCAGCAAAAGAATTCATTGCAGATAAAGGATACGATGTTCAATTTGGCGCTAGACCTTTACATAGAGCCATCCAAAAGTATATTGAAGATCCTTTGGCCGAAGAGATTTTAAATCATTCAGTAAAAGAAGGAGATACTTTAGTAGGGGATTTAGATAAAGAGAAGACGAGTTTGACTTTTACTTTACAAAAAAAGGAAAAAGAAAAAGCGCCTAAAGCACCTAAGGAACCAAAACAAGATTAGTATTGAATACTATTAATACAAAGGCCCTGAAAGAAAATTTCAGGGCCTTTTTTTATACAATAATTGTAAGCTTTCTTTACATGATTTATTCAATTGGATTTAGGAAGGGGTGCTCCATCGATAAGACTTAACATCTAATCCCGCTAAATCTAACATACGATTTACCACCGTCATGGCTACTTCTTCGATTGTTTTTGGCTGGCTATAAAAACTAGGAGTTGCAGGACAAATGATACCCCCTGCAAGTGTCACAGTTTCCATATTTCGAATATGAATTAGGTTATAAGGTGTTTCACGCGCCACTAAAATCAACTTTCTTCGCTCTTTTAATATAACATCAACCGCTCTAGTGGTTAAATCATCACTTACCCCAGAGGCAATCCTGCCTAATGTACCCATACTACAAGGCACAACCAACATGATATTATACTGAGCCGAACCAGATGCAAAAGGGGCATTAAAATCCATCTTATGGTAAAAGTCAAAAGGATAATTAAGGTAATCCTGATTGCCTAATTCTGTTTCCCAAACATATTTAGCATTGTCACTCATGATGACGCCCACTGCAGCATATTGATCGGGTATTTGTTGTAAACAATCCAATAATAGTTTTGCATAGATAGCACCACTGGCGCCTGTAATAGCTATGACGATTTTGTTTGGCATATATAGTTAACAAAATTAGGCATTAAAAGTTGACCAGCTTAGGGTGTAAATAAAAAATCCCCTCCAAGTAAATGGAGGGGATTTAAGCAGTTGGGTGCTTTATTAGATTTTATACATTTTCTCATAATATTCATCTGCCATACGATTGCTATCGAATTGGAAACGAACATCTTTCATGCCATTTTGAGTAATTTGTCTCCATGTATCTTTTTGCTCATAATACATTGGAACAATTTGTTGCTCAAGGATCTTGTATAATTCGTTCAAATCATATTCATCTTGTGCTTCTGTACTCATATTTGCATAATCTGCCTTAGGTACCACAAATCCATTGTTGCCATGGTTTACAAATTCTGGTATCCATCCATCATCCGTAGAGAAGTTGACAGATCCGTTCATTGCTGCAGTCATACCACTTGTTCCTGATGCTTCTCTAGGTACTCTTGGGTTATTTAACCAAACATCTGAAGCTTGTTTCATACGCTTACTCAATGCCAATTCGTAACCCACTAACACTGCTACATTGGAGTAGTTCTTGCTTAGGTTGACCAAATGATTGAATTGAGAAATTGCTGGATGGTCTACTGGGTAAGGCTTTCCTGCAAAAATAATTTGCACAGGATATTTTAAATTAGACAATAATTTTTCAAATCTTTCCAAATCCCAAGATAAAAAGTCTGCACGCTTATAGCCAGCAAATCTTCTAGCCCAAACAATCGTCAATACATTAGGGTCAAAGATTTTACCTGTTTGGTCTGCAACTATTTCAAAAGCTCTTTTCTTTAAATACCATTTTCTGTCATCAAAGCCTGCATCGTCACCCGCTTCTGCGAATTTATACAATTGCTTGTCCGCCCAGTAACGCCAGTTCTGTGCATTGGTAATATGGTCGATAGGGCAGATACCTTCATATTTACCCCACATTTCACGGCTCACATGTCCATGTAATTCGGATACACCATTCGCTTTTCTTGCAAACCTTAAGGCTGCTAAAGAGTGGTTAAATTGATCGTCATGAATGCCAGTCAATCTTCTTACTTCATCTAAGCCTAATCCGCAGAAATAGCCCATTTTATGACATAAATAAATATCATGTTTTTCATTGCCTGCTTCTTCTGGTGTGTGGGTAGTGAATACAAGACGCTTTTTAACTTCGTCTAAAGACTTGTGTTTATTTAACAAGTAAAATGCAGCAGAAAAACCATGTGCTTCATTTAAGTGGTATACTTCTGGATTGAAATTTAATTCATCAATTAATTTTGCGCCGCCTACACCCAATAAAATAAATTGAGCGACTTTGGTTGCCACATTTGCATCATATAAACGATGTGTGATAGTTTGAGACACATAATCGTTCTCAGGTAAATCGGTACTCAATAAAAATAAAGGAGCGCTACAAAAAATATTAGGGGCTAAATAATACGCTTTCACCCAAACTGGATGATCGTGAATTAAAATTTGGTATTTAATGCCCGTGTCTTCTAAGAAGCTATACATCTTCTCCATAAAAGTCACTTGCAAAGTTTGGTCCTGATTTCTTGCTTGGTCGTAGTAGCCATATTTCCATAGCATACCAATACCAATCATATTCTGATTTAATTCAAATGCACTTCTTAAATGTGAGCCAGCTAAAAAACCTAAACCACCACTGTATATTTTTAGCGGTTGGTGGATGGCGAATTCCATAGAAAAATAGGCCGCTTTCTTTGAATACTTCTCATTAATAGGGTAAGGAACTTGATAGTTTCTAAAACTCATTTTTTTGTTCTTTGGTTATTTTGACCCGCAATATAATCCTATTTGGTATAAATGTGGGTCAAAGCCAAGCCTAGTGTGGATAACAATCGTTTGCAATGGCAGAATGTGGATTATTTCTTTGCCTTTGGCTTTCTTTTCTTGTCGTAACTGTCGTTGAAATAACAGGTCATATTTCTGTGGTTTCCACAATTACCATCTTCTTTGATTTTTATAATATTCCCAGTAATCGTGAATTGTATGGTACAAGGGTCTCCCTTTTCAGTATAAGTGGCTTGATTTTTAGTAAAATTCAATACGCCTTTTAGTTCTCCAACACAAGTGCCTTCTTTCTTTTCGAAATGCATAAAAAACTGGTACTTATTTGGATTGCCAAAATCTCTTAAAGAGATAAAATTCTTTTTATCTCGCGCATAATCACCACTCAAAGTATTATTAGTTGGTAAAGTGTCAATAGGATTTAAAATGGCCTTTTGTTCGGGCTTAATAGATGCATCCGAATAAATCAACCTAAAACCTTGTTCTGTATAGGCCCATCCTTTCTTTTCATTGGTCAATCCTTGTTCTGGATCTAATTTATTTTCTTCAATCAAAAAAGTAGGCTCCTTATTAATGAGTAAAGTTTTTCCATAAAATTGGGAACCTTTATTAGTAGTCTCAAAAGAAGTCAAAACTTTATAGCCTAAAAAAACATTCTTTTTACTGAAGGTTATGACTGAAACGGTTTGCTTTTTGGCTTCCTTATTATTTAAGACAAGATAGTATTCTGTTTCTTTTTCAATTTTACCAACAGGGTAGAGAATTGTATTTTTTGCAGATTTGGGCACAATGGCTTCTACTACAGAGTCAGGTAAAAATTGTTCTAGGGCTTTTTTGCCAATTTCAATCGTGTCGCTATGGGTTACTAAATTGGTATCATTGATTCTTAAAGGCAATTCAATATCCTTGAAGGCCTTGTTAAAGTCATTTATTTTTAAGGGGGTATTCCCAGAAAGATCGGTTTTGGTTTCGGTACATCCAATACAGGCCAATAGGATCAAAAGACAACTAAGATGGCGCATGGCACTCTATTTTTTGCTAAAATAGGCAACAATATGAGTTTCACAAAGGGTTTATAGTTAAATTTACAACTCCATTATGTTTCAAAAATCATTAGATCAATTACACGAGTCAGTTCCAGTTCAAAATAAAACTGGTTGGAGGCGTTTTTTTGCATTTATTGGGCCGGCTTACTTGGTAAGTGTAGGCTATATGGATCCAGGCAACTGGGCAACAGATCTACAAGGTGGCGCCGCTTTTGGTTTTCAATTGATCTGGATTTTACTGCTGAGTAATATCATGGCCATTCTTTTGCAAAGTTTAAGTGCACGTCTAGGTATTGTAAGACGTTTAGATTTAGCACAAGTAAATAGAGAAACCTATCCCAAATTTGTCAATTTCTGTTTGTATGTTTTAGCCGAATTAGCGATTGCTGCAACCGATTTAGCAGAGGTTTTGGGGATGGCGATTGGTATTAAATTACTGACTGGGTTGCCTTTGATGTATGGCACAATCATAACCGTTACCGATACTTTTTTATTCATGTTGTTGCAACGTTATGGGATGCGCAAAATGGAAGCATTTATATTTGTTTTAGTGGCTACGATTGGAGGTAGTTTCTTGGCAGAGATGATCATCGCTAAACCCGATTTAGCCAGTGCGGCAAAAGGGTTGGTTCCTTCTGCACTATCTCCTGGGGCACTTTATATTGCAGTGGGTATGATTGGTGCCACAGTGATGCCTCATAATTTATACCTGCATTCTGCATTGGTACAAACAAGAAAAATTGAAAGATCAAGTGCTGGGATAAAAAAATCTTTATGGTATAATTTTATAGATAGTGCAGTTGCATTAAATGCTGCTTTTTTTGTGAATGCTGCTATCTTAATTTTAGCAGCCACTGCTTTTTATCAAACAGGGAATCAGTCGGTGGCTAAAATAGAAGAAGCCCATGCATTATTGGCGCCATTACTTGGGTCTACTTTAGCCCCTATATTATTTGCAGTGGCCTTAATTGCAGCAGGTCAAAGTTCTACCGTGACTGGTACCTTGTCAGGTCAGATTGTGATGGAGGGGTATTTAAATTTAAGAATGAATCCTTGGATTAGAAGATTGATGACACGCTTGATTGCAATTATTCCAGCTGTGCTTGTGATTGGGATTATGGGAGAAGGTAGGGTGGATGAATTATTAGTATTTAGTCAAGTAATTCTGAGTTTGCAGTTAGGTTTTGCAGTGATTCCACTGATTCATTTTGTGAGTGATAAAAAGACCATGGGTGAATTTGCTATTCCATTATGGGTTAAAATAATCTCCTGGATTGTAGCAAGTATTTTAGTTTACTTGAATGCCAATTTAGTAGTTGATTTTACCAAAGCATTCTTAGAAGGAACCACTCAAATGTATATTAAAGTGCTACTTGTAGCTGCTATATTTTTCTTTTTTATTTTACTGTTATATATCGTTTTATATCCATTGTTGCCGGCTAAACGAAAGCAAGAAAGAACGGCTTTACATGGCGCCGCTGTGGAGTTAGATTGGACTAAATCAGCACCAATAGATCGCATCGCAGTTGCAGTAGATTTTACTTCGGGCGATGCAAATTTAATTAAAGCGGCCATTGCTCAAGCCAATGAAAACACCGTACTTATTTTAATACATGTCATTGAAAGTGTTACGGCAAGTTATTTTCAGGAGTCGAGTGACGATGAAGAATCTAGAAAAGACAAAGAAAGACTTGAAATTTATGCAAGTTCATTAACTGCTAAAGGGTACAAGGTTCAAATCGCATTAGGCTATAAAAACAGGGTAAAAGAAATTGTACGTATAGTGGGTCAAACAGACGCACATTTGTTAGTCATGGGAGCACACCGACATCAAGGGTGGAAGGACTATTTCTTTGGAGAGACGATTGAATCCGTTCGCCATAAAGTACATATGCCGGTACTTATTGTGCATCATTCTTCTTAATTATCCTCCTGCTTTTTGGTTACATTTTGTACATTTGCAGACAAAATTTTAAAACATATGGGACAGAAAATTAAAGTGGCCAATCCAGTGGTAGAATTGGATGGAGATGAAATGACAAGAATTATTTGGAAATTCATTAAGGATAAATTGATTTTACCTTATTTAGAGCTAGATATTAAGTATTATGATTTAGGGATGGAGTACCGAGATCAAACCAATGATCAAGTAACAATTGATGCGGCGAATGCTATTAAGCAATATGGTGTTGGCATCAAATGTGCTACCATCACACCAGATGAGCAAAGAGTTGAAGAGTTCAAGTTAAAACAAATGTGGAAGAGTCCGAACGGCACAATTCGTAACATCTTGGATGGTACGGTATTTCGTGAACCAATTGTATGTTCAAACGTACCACGTTTAGTACCTAACTGGACTGCACCAATTTGTATTGGTCGTCATGCATTTGGGGATCAATATCGCGCAACGGATTTTGTTACAAAAGGCAAAGGTAAATTGACTGTTAAGTTTGAAGGAGAAGATGGAACCATTCAAGAATTTGAAGTGTTCAATTTCAAAGGGGATGGCGTTGCTATGGCCATGTACAATACCGATGAAAGTATCTTTGGTTTTGCAAGAGCTTGTTTCAATCAAGCTTTGGCAAAAAAATGGCCATTGTACTTATCTACAAAGAATACAATTTTAAAGAAATACGACGGACGTTTCAAAGATATCTTTGAAGAAGTGTATCAAAATGAATTCAAAGCGAAATATGCAGAAGCGGGCATTACTTATGAACATCGTTTAATTGATGACATGGTGGCTAGTGCTTTAAAGTGGAATGGTAATTTTGTATGGGCTTGTAAGAACTATGATGGTGATGTACAATCTGATACAGTTGCACAAGGTTTCGGTTCTTTAGGTTTAATGACTTCTACATTGATTACACCAGACGGTAAAGTAATGGAAGCAGAAGCAGCACACGGTACCGTAACACGTCACTTCCGTGAGCACCAAAAAGGAAATAGAACTTCTACCAATCCAATTGCATCTATATTCGCTTGGACAAGAGGTTTAGAGTTTAGAGGTCAATTGGACAATAACCAAGAATTGATTCGTTTCTCTAAAGCCCTAGAAGAAGTTTGTGTAGAAACAGTAGAGTCTGGTATTATGACAAAGGACTTAGCTGTTTGTGTACATGGCAATAAAGTTAAGCATGGCGAACACTATGTGTATACAGAAGAATTCTTAGATGCATTAGATAGCAACCTTCAAAAGAAGCTTGCATAAAGAATATCACAAGCTTCTTTTGAATCTCTAATGATTTAATTTATTTTGACAAATAAATTGTAAAAGAAGCTTGCATAATCCTAGCTGATCGCATAAAAAAATAGCCACTCTAAGGAGTGGCTATTTTTTTTAGTAAGGATGTATTATCCTTTCTTTTTCATTTCAGCACATTTGCCATCCTTCATACATTTCTTGTCACATTTGTGTGCTTTAGTTTCTTTCTTACAATCTTTGCAATCTTTTTTACCACAGTTTGCAGAAGCGGTGTTTGCGGCCATTAATAAAACAGATGCAAATAATACGGTTGCTAATTTTTTCATGGGTTTATTTTTAATTTGTTACTATTATTCTTACCTGCAAGGTAAGCAGGGATCTTTTAAAATAGAGCAGATAGGGTATGATTTAACTCAGTTTTACCCAAAATACACATACTTGTTTATTTAAGCACTTCCAAAATAGGTTTTCCTATAGAGCCACTTGGCATTTGGATACCCAATAGGGTCGAAATGGTAGGGGCAATATCGGTCATATAATTGACAGAATTGACCTGTCCCTTTTTAATGCCGTTACCATACCATAGTAATGGAATATGAGCATCGTAATTATAGAAGACGCCATGGTTGGTTCCTGTAGCGTAACCATCCATATAACCAGACTTGGTTACAATAAATAAATCACCACTTCTTTGAGGAGTATATCCATTCACTATGCGTTCTCTAAGCATTTGAGGTAAAGCAGCTTCTGCAGCTTCACGAGACTCAACTACTTGAAGAATACCTGGTTTTTGCTCTACAAATTGTCTTACAATTTTCACTAAATCTTCTTCATCAACGTTTAAACTGTCCATTAATGCATGGTTAAAATGAATATTGTATTCGCCAATTGCGGAAATTAATTTTTCATCCAATCCATGTTTTGCTAAATGCTGGCCTAATTCCTTTTTCAATCCTGATTCACTAATTAGTCCACCTGGTATTTTATGTTTTTTTGCATAATCAGGAATATTCGCTACAGCATGGTCTGCCGTTAAGAAAACAGTGTAGTTGTTTTTACCCACTTGCTTATCTAAACTGGCGAATAATTGAGCAATTTGAACGTCTAATTTAATATAGCCGTCTAAGGTTTCCCAAGAATTTGGTCCAAATGAATGACCAATATAATCTGGAGAAGAGAAGCTGATAGCCAATAAGTCGGTCTTGTCGTCTACACCCATTTGTTCATTGATCAAAGCTTTTTCAGCCATTTCTAGCACCAGTTGGTTGCCATGAGGGGTAGAGGCGATTTTACCGTAATCCTTGCCTATGAATTGTGTTAGGGTATAAGGGAAACCTTTTTGATCAGTACCTAATGGGGTGGCTTCGTAGTTATTGTTATCACCATCACAATTGGCCTCATATACCGATTTAGCTAAACTTAAGTTCCAACCTTTTTTATATAAACTATCCACTCGATGTTGCGCATTGTATTCAGTTACCCATGTTGGCAAATTCGTTCCATAGTAGGTTGAACTGATAAATTTACCTGATTTACTATCATACCAAAAGGCACCATCTGCGCTATGTCCTGCTGGAATGATCGCGCCTCTATCCTTAATGGAGACACCAAAAACTTTACTCTTGAAATTGGTGGATAATTTAATTTCGTCACCAATCGTGCTCGTCCAAACGTTTACTGGGCTCATTTTACCTGCTGGACTACCTTCTATTCCTACAGATTGCACAGTTGGATCTTCTACACAATACACGCTTTTTTGTTTGTAGTTATCAAACCAATTGTTCCCCGTGATACCATGTAAAGATGGGGTTGATCCAGTATAGACAGCAGTGTGGCCACAAGCTGTTACAGTGGGCACGTAGGGGATGATATTGTTATTACAACTAGCACCTTCATTCATAAAGCGAAGAAAGCCTTGTTGAGTCGTAAAGTAGGGTTTAAATTGGTTGATATAATCCCAACGCATTTGATCTACCACAATTCCAACAATTAGTTTAGGTTTGTTTGAAATACTTGACTGGGTTGATTTTGGTGCTTGTGCATGACTTGCCAATGACAAGAAAATAAAGCATAAAATAGTGTAAATACGCATGATTACATGAATTTAGGACTGCAAAATACGTATAATTATAAGGTCGGGAAGTTAAAAATTCTTAAATTCGCACCTATAAATTAACATCTATGGCAGATATATTTGAAAGGCTGATCAAAAACTACGGACCAATTGGTCAACATCGTGAAAGAGCTCATGGTTATTTTGCGTTTCCAAAGTTAGAAGGAGAAGTAGGTTCAAAAATGAAATTCAGAGGTCAAGAAATGATTGTATGGAGTTTGAACAATTATTTAGGCTTAGCGAATCATCCTGAAGTGCGTAAAGCGGACGCGGACGGATCGGCTCAATACGGATTAGCCTTGCCAATGGGTGCAAGAATGATGAGTGGAAATAGTGATTTGCACGAACAACTAGAAAAAGAATTGGCTGAATTTGTACATAAGGAAGATTCGATCTTGATGAACTATGGTTATCAAGGGATCATGAGTGCTATAGATGCTATCTGTGGTCGTCATGACGTGGTGGTGTATGATGCAGAATGTCATGCATGTATTATTGATGCATTAAGAATGATTCCAGGACACCGTTTTGTTTTTAAACACAACGATGTGGAGGATTGCGAAAAACAATTGTTAAGAGCACAAGCGTTGGTAGATAAACAACAGTCTGGTGGTGTGTTAGTGATTACAGAGGGGGTGTTTGGTATGGCAGGTGATCAAGGAAAGTTAAAAGAGATTGCTGCATTGAAAAAGAAAGTGCCTTTCCGTTTATTAGTAGATGATGCGCATGGATTTGGTACTTTAGGTAAAACAGGTGCTGGTGCAGGTGAGGAACAAGGTTGTCAAGACGAGATTGATTTATACTTCTCTACTTTTGCTAAGAGTATGGCATCTATTGGTGCTTTTATGGCAGGGCCTAGAACCATAATTGATTATATCCGATATAATATTCGTTCTCAAATTTTTGCTAAGAGTTTACCTATGCCTTATGTAGTGGGGAACTTAAAACGTTTAGAATTATTAAGATCAAAGCCTGAATTAAAAGACAATCTTTGGAAGAATGCATTGGCATTGCAAAATGGTTTAAAGGAAAGAGGGTTTGATATTGGCAAAACGGATTCAGTAGTAACTCCTGTGTATATGAAAGGAGGCGTCGAAGAAGCAACAGCCATGGTGATGGATATTAGAGAGAATTATAAAATTTTCTGTTCAATTGTGGTGTATCCAGTAATACCAAAAGGACATATCATCTATAGATTGATTCCAACTGCTGTTCATACGCAAGAAGAAATTGATTTGACCTTGAAAGCATTTAGTGAGACCAAAGCTAAGTTAGATGCAGGTGCTTACAAAGTAGCTGAGATTCCTGATATGGCTAATAAATAAAGTATAGATGATCTATAATCAATGAGCCTCCAAATGGGGCTCATTTTTTTTGCAGTGATATTGCTCAACAGGATCTAATTAAAGTAATCTTTTTGATCCTGCTCCTTTTTGAGTACTTCTATACTTACATTTAATTCAAACCCAATTAATAAGATAAGCGCGTTGATATAAATAAGGGTCATTACCACTAATACGGTACCTATAGAGCCATATATTTTACTATAGCTTCCAAAGTTATTTACCCAGTAAGAGAAGCCTAGAGTAGTGGCCAACATCAGTGAAGTTGATAGGATGGCGCCTGGTGAAAGCAAGGACCATTTTTCTTTCACATGGGGTGCATATTTGTATATAAAAGCATTGCCGTAAAATAGTAATAGTATAATGACAAACCATCTAATACTATTCCAATAAGGAAGGATCGTTTTTCTTTTGATATCAAAAAACTCTCTTAAAAGGGTAGTCAGTTGATCTTGTCCTATTAACACCAGGATACTTGCAAATACAAGCAACATTAATATTAAGGTTAAACGAAGCGCCCTCATTCTTTGGTGTAAGAAGAAGGGCTTGTTCTGCATAATGGATTTGTCAAAACTTCTAATAATACCCGTCATCGCATTAGAGGCATAAAATAATAATAATAAAAAACCAAAAGAGAAGATGCCCACGTGTTGGCTTAATAAATCATTGATGATATCTAAAATAAAACGATAGGTACTTGTATTGGGTGAAATATCTTTAAATACAGAAAGAATCTGCGTTTTGATTTTGAAGCTTTTTGGGAAATAGGGGATGATAGAAAATAAAAATAAAAATCCTGCAGGCAAGGCCATGATCAAATTAAACGAAATGGCCGAAGCACGATCATATAAACCAATTGTGTTTAATTGCTTAAAAAGAAACTGAAGTAATTGAAATAAGTTTACTTCCTGAAACCCAGGCACAATTATTCTTTTCGCTTTTCTTTTGGCGAATAAAACAGGTGTTA
>JBILQZ010000184.1:0-3566 GCA_044372935.1 Sediminibacterium sp.
TGGTTACTTCATGGATTTTTACCTGCGGCTGAATTGAAAGATAGATTGACAAGTTTAGCGCCATTACAAGTTTTGCAACCCGTTTTTGGCGAAGCGGATTATGCAGGTTTGTACAGTTATTTTATGTGTTTATCCAATGAGGCTTCAGATGTTATTTTAAAACCATTATTAGACATTGCTGTTGCAGAAGTGGCTGCTGGAAAAGTGGACAAGTCGCATCCACATTGGTGGGCGAATAAATATTATGGGGGCATAGTTCCAGTAGACAATATTGATAAGGGGATCTTGTCCATTTATTTGTTGAATATTGTGTATGTTCCAAAATACCAAGGTGTTTTTCAAGGAGCGGGTTTGTTACATGCCTATTTAGAAGGACAGAATATCGAATTGATGGCCAATAGTGACAATGTATTAAGAGGCGGTTTGACTCCAAAGCATATAGACATTGAAGAATTGATTCAACATGTCAAATTTGAACCCACCATTCCCAATTTATTAAAAGGGGATAGCTTGAATGCTTTTGAAACTCAATTTCCTTGTCCCGTACCAGATTTTGGTTTAACCAAAATTACCCTTCCGGTAGGTGAAGCTTACACAAACCAAACTAGCTCATTAGAAATGTTCTTAGTCATGCAAGGAAGTGCACGCATCAACGGCATCCATTTGAAACTAGGGGAATTGGCTGCAGTAAAGGCTGGGGCTGACTATACCATAGAGCAGACTGGGTTAGAAACTGCCTTAATTTTTAAATCTTTTGTGCCTTAATCGATTTATACACATTTGAGGAAAAGGAATCCTTTATAAAACAACCCAAATTTGTATATTTGTTTCTAATAAATGATAAAGTAATAAATAGTACCTGATGAAACTGAATAAAGAAATAGTAGTCGCTTTAATTATAATGATTGCAACCACTGCATTGTACCGTGTATTGCCTGGTCGTCCATCTGGATTTGCACCACAAATTGCAATCGCCTTATTAAGTGGTTCTATGTTTGTTAAAAACAAGCATTTTGCATTTTTATTACCATTGGTTGCTATGTTCATCTCGGACGTATTTTACCAAGTTTTATACATCAATCATTTAAGTGCTTTTGAAGGATTCTATGAAGGTCAATGGCAAAATTATGCATTGATTGCTGCAACAGCCGTATTCGGATTTGGTTTACAAACCAATCAAGTGAGCAAATTTGTAGGTAATTTTATTGCCGCTCCAACGGTGTATTTCTTAGTATCTAATTTCATGGTTTGGGCAAGCTTCGGCGGTTATAAAAGACCAATGACTGCTTCTGGTTTAATGCAAACAATGGCAGATGGTTTACCATTTTATGGGTATAGTGTAGCTGGCACAGTTGTTTTTGGTGCGCTGTTATTTGGTGCATTTAAATTGGTTCAACCAAAATTAAAACCTATTAAAGTAAAGGCTTAGTTTAGCTATTATCTTATAAGAAAAGGCCCTAGTTCAATTTTGAATTAGGGCCTTTTTAGTTGTATTATTTTTTTGGGTCGATGGCTTCGTAGAAGGCATCTGTCTGCCATGGGCCAGTATCAGCCGCCTCAGTGGCCATCACATCGCAACGATTGTTATAGGGATTGTCCGCATGGCCTTTTACCCAATGAAATTTGATGGAGTAAAATTGGGCTAATTCATAAAATGCCAGCCATAAGTCTTTATTCTTTTTGCCTCCTTTGAAATCGGTTTTAATCCAATTGTCTAACCATTTTTTCTCTACAGATTCAACTACATATTTACTATCGGTATAAACGAGGATAGGTAATTTTTTTGTCTTAAGTATAGAGATGGCTTTGATCACCGCCAAGAGTTCCATTCGATTATTGGTAGTGTGTCTATAGGCTTCTGAAATTTCTTTGACCTTATCGCCCCAGATCAAAATGGCACCAAAACCACCTGGCCCCGGGTTGCCTCTAGCAGATCCATCCGTATAGATAATTATTTTGTCCATTCATGCCATTCTTGGTCAGAGGCAAGATACAATAATTTGATTACTAAAGCCTATTTCAATGATTTTGTAATTATCTTTATTGCCATTCGAAAAACGATTGAATATGATTGAGAAACTGAATTTTCATTTAAGGTATAAGACGAGTTTTGGCCAAACCATTTTTATAACAGGGAATCATCCTTTATTAGGAAATGGCAATATTGAAACCGCTGTGCCGATGGTTTATTTGAATGATGATTACTGGGTATTACATTTGCCAACCAATGGATTATTGAAGGAAGGTAGTTTCAATTATAGTTATTTTATTCAAAATGCTGATGGTACAAGAAGCTTCGATTGGGGCGCTGATAAAACCATCCATGTAGACCAAGTGCCTACTAAAGAATTAGTATTGATTGATGCATGGAATTTTACTGGTTATACGGACAATGCATTTTACACTGCTCCATTTGCAAATGTGTTATTGCAAGCTTCTACCAAGCAATCAAAAGCAAAAATCTTAAAAAATACAACCCATGTTTTTAGGGTAAAAGCCCCTTTATTAGCGCCGCATCAAACCCTTTGCATGATTGGGGAAGCGAAGGAGATAGGCGCATGGGATGCAACTAAAGCCTTGCCTTTAGAAAAAATAATAGACCAACCCTATTTTGAAATTGCACTTAATTTGAGTCAATGTAATTTCCCTTTTGTTTATAAATATGGCGTGTACGATAAGGAGCAGAAAAATTTTGTTTCTTTTGAAGCAGGTAATAATAGGGTATTATATGAACCAGTTGGAGCTAATAAATTAGTATTAGCGCAGGATGGCTTTGCGCAAGTGGGACATACACAATGGAAAGGTGCAGGGGTTGCGATTCCTGTATTCTCTTTAAGGTCGAATCAAAGTATTGGTGTAGGAGAGTTTGCAGATATAAAATTATTAGCAGATTGGTCAAAAAAAATAGGGCTAAAATTGATTCAGCTATTGCCTATCAATGATACAACTGCAACACACAGTTGGAAAGACTCTTATCCCTATGCAGCCATTTCTGCATTCGCTTTACATCCTATGTATATCAGATTGGCAGGATTGATAGATGCGGGTCAAGAAAAATTAATCCAATCAGCAGTAGATCAGCAAACTGCATTGAATGCATTGGATACTGTTGACTATGATCAAGTACTTTCTGTAAAATGGAATGCTTTAAAAGCGGTGTATGTAGTCAATGGCAAAAGAGATTTAGCTACCAAAAGCTTTACAGCATTTTTTGAAGCCAATCAAGATTGGTTGGTACCTTATAGTGCTTTTTCTTATTTAAGAGATTTACATGGAACAGTAGATTTTAATGCATGGCCTTCGCATGCGCAATTTAAAGCTGCTGAAATTGCTGCTTTAACCAATCCTACCTCTAAGACTTACTCGGAGATTGCTTTCTTTTATTATGTGCAATACCATTTGCATCTTCAATTAAAAGAAGCAACAGATTACGCGCATCAACAAGGCGTGGTATTGAAAGGAGATATACCTATTGGTGTGTATCGATTCGGTGCAGATGCATGGCAAAATCCAAGTTTGTTCCATATGGATATGCAAGCAGGTGCGCCACCAGATGACTTTGCAAT
>JBILQZ010000213.1:0-2996 GCA_044372935.1 Sediminibacterium sp.
ACAAAGGTTAGAAAGCGCGTCTTTGCTATTAATGTATTTTAAAACAAGTGCATTGCCGTCTGCGATTTTGCCCGTCATGCCTAAGACATTCGCCATCCATTGATAGCCTTTCGGGATCGTGCCAATCACAGTGGTCATGAGTCCTAAATACACATCGTTAGGGGTGAAATTAGGGTAGGCCTTTTTATTTTCTTTAAAGAGTAGAAAGGCTTTTCTAAAATCGAGTGCTGCTTCAAAATTCTTATTAAATCGGATCGCGATAAGAGATTTGTGCAAGTGGCCTAATGCAACACTGTATAAGTGAAATGGGGATTGTTTTGGGCCTTCTTCTAGTAGTTTAATCCTTTGTTCAAAGCCGGGGTAAAAGCGGCCGTATTCGGCTTTATCCTCGTTTAAAAACAATTGGTAGAAATCGGCATAGCTTTCAAGAAGGGGATAGATGAGGTTGGAGCTATTGGCTTTTTTGTCTTGCTGAATCATCCCTTTGGCCTCGGGTATTCTTAAGCTGGTGATGGATTCATATATCTTTTGGGTCCTAGCTGTCCAGTTATATTGGTATTGACCAAAGGAAGCACTTGTAAGGAGTAAGGTCAACGCAAGCACAAAAGATTTTCTCATGGTGTAAAATTAAGAAAGGGTAGCCGATTGGCTACCCTTTCTAGGTATATTTTAATCTTAAATTAAATTAAGCTTCTTTTCCAGCTAATTCACCTTCTACCAAGATTCTACCACAGTTCTCACAAACAATGATCTTCTTGTGTAAACGGATCTCACTTTGACGTTGAGGAGGGATAGCGTTAAAACATCCACCACAAGCATCACGCTCAACTGTTACCACTGCTAAACCATTGCGGTAAGAGTTTCTGATACGGTCGTAGCTGTATAATAAACGCTCGTCAATATGTGCTCTTGCTTCTTCGCTTTTAGTTCTCAATTCCTTCTCTTCGATTTCTGTATCAGCGATGATCTTTTCTAATTCACCTTTCTTATGTGTTAACACACCATCCTTTACAGCAATTGTCTTTTTAGCAGCATCCAACACCTTGATCTTCTCTGCTAATTCTTCGTTTGCGTCACGGATATGTTTTTCAGAAAGCTTGATTTCCAAGCCTTGCATTTCTAATTCTTTGTTGATTGCTTCGAACTCACGGTTGTTCTTTACGTTCTCGCTTTGCTTCTCGTATTTAGCGATTAATTCTTCGCTTTCTTTGATAGCCGCTTTTTTACTTTCGATGAATTCGGTGATACCGTTAATTTCTTCTTCGATTCTAGTTTGTCTGTTCACCAATCCTGTAACTTCATCTTCTAGGTCCTTCACTTCCATTGGTAACTCACCACGCAAGATTTCGATCTGGTCGATGCTGCTATCTACGGTTTGAAGCTTGTAAAGATTTACTAATTTTTCTTCTACTGAAAAGTCTTTGACTGATGCCATATGAATGTTTTATTTTAAGTAGCTTATAGGTTGCGTTTTCACCTCAGATTCGAGGACGGCAAAGGTAAGGAATTTACGCTTTAAATTTTCAACAATTAGTGCAGGAACAAATTGTTCGCTTTCACCATGTCCTATATCCAGCAAAAGGAACTTACCATCGGCTTCAAAGAAGTCATGGTATTTTAGGTCGCTGGTGATGAAGCAATCAATATTTTGAGCTTGAATTTGATCTAATAAAAAACTTCCACTACCACCACATAAAGCTATGGTATTCAATTTTTTATCAATTAATTTAGTATACTTTATTACCTCCAAATTCAACTTTTCTTTCACCCACTTAATAAAGGCTTCAGGCTCAGTTTCAAGGGGTAGTTGACCCACTAATCCTGCTCCAATAGCTTGTCCCTGCTGGTCGAACTGACCTGGAATGGGGGCTAAAATTTTTCTATTTTCTAGGTGCAATCGGTCTGCAATGGTGCTATTAACCCCATGAAGTACATTGTCCAAATTGGTATGAATGGCATACAAAGCAATGTCGTTTTGAATGGCTTTTAGGACCGTTCGGTTAACATAATGGTCCTTGCTAAACTGCTTAATGCCTTTAAAAATGATGGGGTGATGACTCACAATTAGGTTGCATCCTTTTTCAATGGCTTCCTCTACCACCTCCTCTGTACAGTCTAAAGAGCATAAAACACCAGTGCAATTTGCGGCTGGATCGCCTACTATTAAACCTGAATTGTCGTAAGCTTCTTGAAAATGGATGGGGGCCCAGTCTTCTAGGGCCTTTATGAAGGCGTTGATTTGCATCCACTAAATTAATTATTAATTGATAAATTGAGCAGGTCATTCAACTATTTATGACCATCAATGTTATATTCCTACTATGCGCCCATCTGTTATTCTATTTTGGTTCCGAAGAGACCTCAGGTTTAAAGACAATACCGGTTTATACCATGCCTTAAAGATGGCTCAAAAGGAAGGCGTCAAGGTATTGCCCATCTTTATTTTCGACCAGGAGATCTTAGGCAAATTAGAGGACAAGGCAGACAGGAGGGTTGATTTTTTGCACCGAACCATCACCGAATTACAGGCAGAATTAACCTCAAAAGGTAAATCTTTATGGGTGCATTACGGTACGCCGACCACCGCTTTTGAAACCCTTAAAAAGGAGTTTCAAATTAAAGCAGTATATACAAATAAGGATTATGAACAATATGGTATTCAAAGAGATACAACTATTAGTTCACAATTAATGTTAGATAAAATTTCCTTCCACAGTTACAAGGATCAAGTTGTTTTTGAGCAATCAGAAGTGACAAAAGACGATGGTTTACCCTACACGGTATTCACGCCTTATTCTAGAAAATGGAAGGCAGCCTGGGAAGCAAATCCACCTAAATTATTGCCTTCTGAAAAAGGGATGGAGTACTTTATGGACAGCAAGCCTTTGCCTATTCCGAGTTTAAAGGAAATGGGATTTGAGGCCACTGATTTGGTGGTACCACCCAAAAAATGGAAAGAAGCCACGGTCAAAAATTATACCACTCAAAGAGATTTT
>JBILQZ010000220.1:0-2880 GCA_044372935.1 Sediminibacterium sp.
TTACGTCAAATAATAAGCTGTCATTTTTATAAGCTAGTTTATTGTATTTTTGCACTCATGAAACATTCCCAAACCATTGGCATCCTCCTTACTTTATTGTTATTCTTTTGTACCACACAACCATTAGTGATTATCGAAAGCAGAAACTGGGTGGTTACAGGATGGGATGCAGGGGAGACTAATTTTGGACAATCAGGTAAATTCTTATTCTACATAGGGATATTAGCAATTTTATTTTTTGCAATACCATCCATCAATGTAAAGCGATTCAATATGGCATGGGCTGCATTGTTAGTTGCGTGGAGTTTTAGAAACTATTTAGTTTTATCTACTTGTGCGATGGGGGAATGTCCTCAAAAACAATGGGCTTTATATGCATGCATTATTTTAAGTTTCGGAATTTTAATCATGACCTTCTTGCCTAAGCTTAAAACAAAATAACCCTCTTTTGGAGGGCTATTTATTATTTAGTTAAACGAGATGATTACGCTAATTGCTCAAGGCCTTTTCCAATCAATTGAACCGCTTCTTTAATTTGCGCTTCAGTAATAATCAATGGTGGAGCGAATCTAATTTTATCGCCATGGGTTGGCTTTGCAAGTATCCCTAATTCTTTCAAGTATAAACATAAGTCCCATGCTGCTTCAGGATTATCGTGTTTGATCACAATGGCATTTAACAATCCACGTCCTCTTATTGAGGCGATAAATGGTGAATTTAAATTGGCTAATTCAGCTCTTAAAATTTCACCCATTTTAAATGAGTTCTCTACCATCTTTTCTGACTTGATCACTTCCAACGCTTTCATAGCGACTGCACAAGCCAATGGATTTCCACCATAAGTGGATCCATGTTCGCCTGGCTTAATTTGCAGCATAATCACATCATCTGCAAGCACAGCAGCAACTGGAATGGTACCGCCGCTTAATGCTTTTCCTAAAATTAAAATATCAGGACGCACATTTTCATGATCACATGCTAGTAATGTACCCGTTCTTGCCAATCCAGTTTGAATTTCATCTGCAATAAATAACACATTGTATTTTGTACATAAATCTCTAACGCCTTTTAAGTAACCGTCTGTAGGAATCACCACACCTGCTTCACCTTGTATTGGCTCCACCATATAGGCTGCCACATTTGGATCTTGCAATGCTGTTTCTAATGCGGCTAAATCGTTGTAGGGTACCAAACCAAATCCTGGCATAAAAGGGCCAAATCCGTTGTAAGAACTTGGATCTGTAGAGGACGAAATTGCAGCGAGTGTTCTGCCCCAAAAATTACCTTGTGCAAAAATGACTTTCGCTTGATTTTCTGGAATGCCTTTTACTGCGTAGCCCCATCTTCTTGCTAATTTAATGGCCGTTTCTCCACCTTCAACACCCGTGTTCATAGGTAATACTTTATCGTATCCAAAGTATTCCGTGATGTATTTTTCGTATTCCCCAAGGAGGTTATTGTAAAACGCTCTAGAGGTGAGTGTTAATTTTTGAGCTTGATCTGTTAAGGCTTTAATGATCGCTGGATGGCAATGACCTTGGTTTACAGCGGAATAACCACTTAAGAAATCAAAGTATCTTTTTCCGTCTACATCATATAAAAAAACGCCTTCGCCTTTTTCAAGTACGACAGGAACCGGATGATAATTGTGTGCGCCGAATTGATCTTCAAGGGCAATATACTTTGCTGTATTTGCACTCGTTTGTAATGGAGTAGACATGTACTATTATTTTTGAATAAAATGATAAAAACAGGAGACGATCAAGTTTCAATAAACTTGAATAAAAAATAAAAAAAGGGGAGCTTAATATCACCCAATGGGATGGTTGAGAAAATCTAAATTAGAAAATAAGAATTTTGCCTTTATCATGCAGCTAAGATAGGGTTTTTGGCTAATTTTCCCATAATTGGACTTACATTCGCATAAATACATCTGTTTTGGAACCGCTCTTATCAATCGTTATTTTAAATTTTAATGGAGCCAATTATCTGAAGACATTTTTGCCTTCGGTATTGGCGACCTCCTACCAAAACAAAGAAATCGTGGTGGCAGACAATGGTTCAAAAGACAACTCCTTAGAAATACTTGCAAAATATTTTCCAACTGTTAAAGTGATACAAAATCCAACCAACGAAGGTTTTGCAGGAGGATACAATTGGGCGCTTAAACAAGTGCATGCCGATTATTATATTTTATTGAATTCCGATGTGCAAGTAGATCCAAATTGGGTGGCACCGATGGTTCAATTAATGGAATCGAATCCTACCATTGGAGCATGTCAACCAAAAATATTAGCACAAAAAGAACCAACTTGTTTTGAATATGCTGGCGCAAGTGGTGGATGGATAGATGCCCTTGGTTACCCTTTTTCAAGAGGTAGGGTATTTGATGTGTGTGAGCAAGATAAAGGTCAGTATGACAGCGCTGAGCCTATTTTTTGGGCATCTGGAGCTGCCATGATGATTCGATCAAAGTTGTTTCATGCATTAGGAGGATTTGATGCCAGCTTTTTTGCGCATCAGGAAGAAATTGATCTTTGTTGGAGGATGCAATTAGAAGGTCATGCATTGTATGCTTGTCCTAGAGCAGTGGTATACCATGTGGGTGCGGGTACTTTACCTAGAGGCGGAAGAAAAGTGTTTTTAAATTTTAGGAATAATTTGATTATGCTAAGTAAGCATCTTCCTCTCCAAGAATTAGTCTGGAAAATGCCCTTGCGTTTCGCACTTGATGGGGTATCTGCTTGGAAAGGATTACTAAGTGGGGATGGCTACTTTTTTACGGCTATTTTTAAGGCACATTTAGCAGTAATGGGGTATTGGTTAACAGGTAAAGTCAACAGGAGCAAGGCATGTAAACCGATGGCTACAATGGGGGGG
>JBILQZ010000188.1:0-3442 GCA_044372935.1 Sediminibacterium sp.
AGTAATTGCATCTTTGATAAAAAATTTATTTTCCGGACTTCTTCCTGTAAACTTTCCAGTGTTGACACATAAGGCACCATTGTCTGCCAATTTTCCTAAACCAAGTTCAATGGTTTGATGTACTAACGCTTCTACACTATTTTGATAATGAATGGTTGGCTTGGTAAGGATGAAATTATCCATGGCGTTTATTTGTTTAAAGTTAACACTGTTAAGTTCGGTTAAAAATGATCAAAATCAGTCTTTCAATTTTTTTAGTTTTTTAAATGTCATGAGAATGTCAAATTTCAATCCCGATGAAGTAATTGAATTATAATGTTTAAGGCTTTGCAATGATGTTTGTTGAACTTTGCGGTCTGAATGAAAAAAAGTATTTATTTAACCGCAATTTTAGGTTTGTTCGCCAGCAATTCACTGTTTGGTCAAATGCGTATTGTAAAAGACACATTAGATGCCAATGGTGACAGCGTGGTGGTCACAGCGACCAGAACGGAACGTAAGTTAAGTAACCTTACGGTGCCTGTAACCATTATCAATGCCAAAACGATTCAGCAAAATGGTGCATTAAGGTTAACAGATATTTTAAAAGAGCAAACAGGGCTCAATTTAACCAGCGGCTTTGGCGCTGGGGTGCAATTACAAGGCTTAAATCCAGATTATACCATTATTTTAATTAACGGTGAGCCACTAGTTGGTAGAACTGCAGGGGTATTAGACTTAAATAGGATTGCACTCGGCAATATTAAAAAAATTGAAATTGTAAAAGGGCCTTCTTCAAGTTTGTATGGTAGTGAAGCCATGGCGGGTGTGATTAATATTATAACAGACGCAGCTTTTGGAGCTCCATTAAGCATGGGTATCAGGTATGGCACTTATAATACACTCGATGCCAATCTGGATACCAAGCTTTCTACTCAAAAAATACAATACCAAGGTTTTTACAATTTATATCAAACAGATGGCTATAGTATCCGTCCAAATAGCAACAGTCGTGTCACCACGCCAATAGATCGTTATGCAACAACACAACAATTAAAATTAAACCTAAGCAATAAAACCAATTTGGTTTTTAATACACGTTTTACCAAAGAGCAAATACAAAATGAAATTGCCGTATCAAACAACGGGGTAACGATTTATTCTATTGGAAAGGAAGATATAAAAGACGCGAACCTGTCAGCTTCTTTGAACCATCGATTCTCTAATCAACTCAAAACCAGTTTAAGGGCCTATGCGACTACCTATGATGCAGTTCAAAATTTATTAACGATTAATGGCTTGCCTTATAGAGATGTATTGAATCATAATTTTAAAAGATTCGAAAACCAAACTGACTGGGATTTGCATAAAAACCTTCAGGCGGTATTTGGTGTTGGTGCAGTTTGGGAAGGTGTAAAGAGTAGTAGATATGATAGCGAAAGCGTTAGAAAGCAAAATGATATTCAATACGCCTTTACGCAATGGGAATGGAAACCGATCGAAAAATTCACTTTCATTGGCGGACTTAGATTTGACCGTAATTCACAATTTGCTTCTGCAATGAGTCCAAAGGTTTCCATGTTGTATAAGTTGAATACTAAGCATCAATTTAAATTAAGTATTGGTCAAGGCTTTAAAGCACCAGATTTTAGACAATTATTTTTAGATTTTACCAATGCGGCTGCAGGAAGTTATAGTGTGTTTGGTTCGGCACAAGCACAGCAAGTTATTGCTAGATTAGATGCATTGGGTCAAATAGGTAATCTATTCCCAAGTTATTATCAGTTGAAGGCGTTGAAGCCAGAATATTCAAATGGAGTTCATTTTACATGGGATTGGAAAGTCAATGCTAGAACGAATCTATCCACTCAGTTTTTTAGAAACGACATTAAAAACTTAATTGAGTCACAGCAGGTGGGCACTTATATATCTGGCGCTCAAATTTATAGTTACTTAAATATTGGTCGCGCATTTACAACTGGATTTGAAGTAGAAGGTCAACATCAACTGAATGAAAAATGGACATTGAGTGGAGGATATCAATATTTAGTAACTGGTGACAAAGACCAAATTGCAGAAATTAAAGCAGGCACAGTATATACCAAAAATAGCCAAGGCTATAGCAGGTTGATGCAATTGAATGAATATGTTGGCTTGCCCAATACGAGTAAACATAAATTTCAATTCAAAGTAAATTATAATTCCCCCAAGGGTTATTACTTGAATGCAAGAGCCATTTATAGAAGCAGGTGGGCCGTTAATAATAATAATGGCAACGAAGTTTTTGATAATGGGGATGTCTTTGCTAGCGGCTATATGGTATTTAATACAGCCGCTGGCAAAGCATTCAAGAATGGGTTGAGTGTACAAGCTGGTATCGACAATATCTCTAATTATATTGATGCGGCAAATTTGCCTAACCTGCCAGGCAGAACCATGTTCTTGAGTTTAAAATATCAAATCCAAAATTTTAATAAATAAAATAGTAAACATAAAACAAATCAACATGAAAAAGATGGTATCAAAAATTGCGATGGTATTAGGTGTGAGTGTAACGATGTTAGCTTGTTCAAAAGACGAGGAAATTGTAGTGGTGCCCGTAACTGCCATTACCGTGAAAGACTTAGCTGCAGATACAGTTACTGGTTTAGGTGCTGATGGTCGACCTCAGAGTGCGAACTCAGTTACTTATTATAGCTTAGTGGACAATAAGGTGATTGCTGCTGCTGACGCAGCTACTACAAAATGGGATATTGCTTTTAGTGCCACAAAAATTTTAGTAAATACAGGAACCAGTGGTCCAGGTTTGGGCGGTGGTTTTGTGTTTAAAGGCTTGTTCGATGACTTAAAAACAATTCCGAATGATTCTACATTTGCAACAGACAATGCGAATGCATCTTCTTTTGCTATTCCTTTTGGAAGTGGTAAAGGTTGGTATACTTACGATGGTTTAACAACATTAGTGAATCCAATTGCAGGTCGTGTATTGGTGATTAGGACTGCTGCAGGAAAATATGCAAAAATTGAAATCATCAATTATTACAAAGGCGGTACAACCTTGCCTGCGAATGCAAGTGACTTAGACAAATTAACAAAACAACGTTATTATACATTTAGATATGCTTATCAGCCAAATGGCACAAAGACATTCTAATTGATTATACTTTTGCCTTAAAGCTCCAAGTGATAAAAAACTCCGCAACGGTCTCGTTCGCGGAGTTTTTTCCTTTAGAAACACATACTAATGTTCTTCCTTCTCCGCTAGCTATAGATTCGTTGATGGCTGCCTGAATGGCTGCACCATCTTCACAAGTAAATAAAATAGTTCCAGTAGCTTTTTTGATAAAATTCACTTCCATCTTTACGACCAACATACTTATTTTAGGATTGCGTTGGTATACTTGACCAAAGGCCAACATGCCAGAACACATTTCTGCCGCCATAGCTTCCACGGCAAAGTAGA
>JBILQZ010000236.1:0-2679 GCA_044372935.1 Sediminibacterium sp.
ACAAATAAACAAGCAAGTAATATTACTATACCTCTGCCTATTACCCCTAACCAATATTTAACTACCGAAATTTCCATTAGTTCTTTTCTTCTAAATATAAACAAGCTAATAACGTATCTAATACAACGCCTCCTATACCTACATAAATAGCATAAGTAGCATTAGATTCATACCATGTCATTCCTGCAATGGCACTTACTATACCTTTTGCGTATTGCTGTAATTTTACAATCTCTGATTGGGTATTCCCGAATAAATTAAATACCGAGAAATATACTTTATACTTTTTCATATCTTAATTTTTTAAATTATATGTTTGGATTCGATGATTGTTCCAGTAACCTTATTCCCATAAATACCACACGATATTCTTGTAATAGGTAATATCTTTTCAAATTCAGGCTCTGGGCTTCCGAAGCAGCCTAAACTCCAATTATTAACTAATCCACTTCCATAAGTATTATTTTGACTCATTCTGTGCCAATGTGTGCCAAATATCTTTGCTATTTGCCTTTGAACTTTATCAATAAAAGTGTCTTTATTTCCATCTCTCCAATAATTAACCTTACCAACTTGTCTGAAATAAGGATATGAACTAAATTCTTTTGTAGTATCCTTAAATTCCCATCCACCTAATACTTGTTGAGGACTTTCTATAACTGCCGTTCCTTTAATACCTTCAACAGTTGTAGGTTCTAATAACGAACCTTTTAATCCTGGTTTTGTTGTTGCTGGAATTGTTAATATCACTTTATCACCATGATTTCCTTGATAACAAATATGTAAATAATCAGTAAATTTATTTGTGGCTTCAAATGAAGTTCTTTCCCAAACATAATTTAAAGAATGTGGTGCCGTAAACCATTTATATCCAAGTGACCTAACAGCTTGTTCTATTTGATTATAAGTTCTACTCATGCTATTAATTTTTTAATATTAAACTTCTTTCTTTGGCATTAATGTTTTACAAGCATCACCTCGTACTTGCGAATGCTTTTATTTATAGTCCTTTCAGTTATTAGTTTTTATATTCTGAACTAGATATTTTTGGCTTTTAAATAACCTGTTAGTTCAGCTAAATTATTACTAATGTTTTGCTGCATCTTTTCTACAGTATCTAACTTGTTCCATAACTTATTGTGAGCTACTTCTTGCTCACTTTTTATTTCAGTTATTTTACTGTAAATTAAATTCTCTTTTTTTTCTACTGTATCCATGATATATTCTACTGTTGCTTTTTTTGTATTTTTAGAATGTAAAAACTTCTCATTTACAACTTTTTTAAATTCATCTAATTCTTCATTAACTTCAGATATTTTAAAATTAGCTTTTTCTGAACTTGATTTTATAACATAAACAAAACTAACTATAGAACCTAATCCTATGATAATTGCTACTACGTCTTTTATTCCAAATATTAATTCTGAGGCATTCATAGTTTTTAAGTTCTTTTATTTTAAAGCAATTATTAATTCGTCTATTGTTTTATAATTTATTCCGTTTACGCTTGTATTTGGATAGTCAAAATAGTAAGTGTTATATTCTGCTAAGGTTAAATTCAAAGCAAGTTCGTCTAATTTTTGAACGTCAATTATTTCAGCGTTTTCAATATTTCGCCAGGTAATTGTATTATCTTTTTTAATTAAATTTTCCATTAATATTTTTGTATAATTAGTGAACTCATAACTGTACTATTACCTACGGCTGCATTTTGGAAAGCTGCTATAATATAAACATTAGCAGACCAATCTATATTTAAATTACTACTAGCAAAAGCAAAAGCCCCAGCCTCGCTAACTGAAACTGAATTTGAACTATTTATTGTTTCTGTATTTGTTGAAGATTTAATATACAAAGTTCGTTCCATTCCGTAAAATGCAAAAGCACCTTGTTGCATTCCAACAAGCGTTGCACCTGTTAAACTATTTGTTGTATTAATGTAAAAATAATTTGTAGAAGTCCCCGTTGCTGTACTTCTAATTGCCCTACTTAATATCTTAACCACATCCCCAGTTGCATAAGTATTGGCGGGTATAAGTATAGACTTCATTAAAGTGATAGCAGTTGTTCCTGTTAAAGCTGTGCTATCAGTAATATCTTTTGATACTATTTGAATTGAATTGCTAGGAGCTACGGTTAATGGTATAGGAACTAATGTTCTAACTGGAGCAGTGCCTCCAAATTGAAAATTATAACTAGGGTCTGAACCGCCTGAAATTCTACTAGCATAAAATTTTAATACTATTCTATCAGTATTTACAAATATTCCATCATTCCATAAACCTGTTGCTGAAAATTCAGAATAACCTGTATTTAATACAGGCAACGTATTATCACTTGTTGTAATTAAGGTTTCAGTTCCTGCACTATCTCTTTTGTAAACTTGAAAATAAAATTCAGCTTGACCACTACCCGAAGTTCTTGTAATGTTGCCAATGGTGGTAATATTAAATACACCTGGATTGCCAATAATAATATTTGCTGATGTAACTAAACTAGATATTAATTGATTAGTAGTTGTTATCGAACCTGTGCTTACATTTACTGCAACTGTATTATAACTAGGGTCTGTAATACTACTTACTAATTTAAAATATCCACCAACGTCACTTGCAGCCGTTGTAGGGTACAATATAAGATTAGAGGGTAAATCATTTAAAGAAATAAATTTATTACCAT
>JBILQZ010000189.1:0-3394 GCA_044372935.1 Sediminibacterium sp.
TATACCCTGAGTGAAGCTTCAAGCAAACATTGTATTCAGGTATTAAGAATGCAGGAAGGTGATCGTATCGATATCACGAATGGCCAAGGCGGATTATTTCATGCACTCATTCAAGTAGCGCATAAAAAAAATGCCATTGTACAAATTACAGAAGCGATCCAAACCCCTAATCCAACACAACAATTACAACTTGGTATTTCCTTATTAAAAAATGCAGTTCGTCTAGAATGGCTATTTGAAAAAGCAACCGAAATGGGCGTGACACAAATCATCCCCCTACTTTGTGAACGAACTATCCATGAAAGATTCAAGACAGAAAGAATGCAACAGATCATTCAATCTGCTATGATTCAAAGTCAACAAACTTGGTTGCCTAAATTAGCTGCGCCAACAGCATTAACCCGATTCCTAGACCAAGCAGTTGCTGCACAAAAGTGGATTGCCCATTGTGAACCCACAGCAAAGCAGTCCATAAAAACAATATTGCCAGGCCAGGACCTTGTACTATTGATTGGACCAGAGGGTGATTTTTCTCCTACTGAAATTGAAGCAGCCATTGCAAAAGATTTTAAACCAATCGATCTTGGCCCTACCCGCCTCAGAACAGAGACAGCTGGTATTTTTGCCCTAAGTGTCTTAAAAAATTTCTAATTTGCAGGCATGAAAGTGCTTGAAGTCAATACGCCCCAATTAGATAAAGAATTTGTTGAAATCAATGCGATGGTCAACAAGGATAATCCCCATTATATTCGACCACTCGATAATGAAGTGTTGGCCACCTTTGATCCTGCCAAAAATAAATTGTTTAAAGACGGTGCCGCTAAAAGATGGATTGTGCAAGATGCTGCAGGCAAGACCCTAGGACGTATTGCAGCATTCCATTATTCTAAATACAAAAACAAAGGCACAGATTATCCCACTGGATGTGTAGGTTATTTTGATGCGATCAATGATCAAGCGGTGGCGCATCTATTATTTGATACTGCAAAAAATTGGTTGCAAGCAGAAGGTATGGAAGCAATGGATGGTCCAATCAATTTTGGAGACCGCGATAAATGGTGGGGCTTAATGGTGGAAGGCAATGACAGGGAACCCATGTATGGCATGTCTTTTAACCCTAGCTACTATGAAACCTTATTTTCCAATTATGGTTTTGAAAATTTTTACAACCAATATTATTACCGCATTTTGATCTCCACTGGATTACCAGAAAGATTCAAAGAACGTTACGAAAAATTCAAAGCAAAGCCTGATTATTCCGCTAAACATCTTAATAAAAGTCAGCTGGATAAATTTGCACATGATTTTGTAACTATCTACAATGCAGCATGGGCACAACACGGAGAAGCCAAAGCGATTACGCATGATCAAATCATGAAATTGTTTAAGACTTTAAAACCAGTCATGGACGAACGTGTAATTTGGTTTGCTTACTATAAAGAAGACCCTATTGCGATGTTCATTAACATCCCGGATGTGAACCAATATTTCAAACATTTTAATGGCCAACTTGGATGGAAACAAAAACTTCATTTAGTCTGGATGAAGTGGATGAAAAAAAATTCAAGGTTAACTGGTTTGGCATTTGGTGTGGTGCCAAAATTCCAATCCTTAGGCATTGATAGTTATTTAATTTATTCAAGTTCCATCCTGCTCAATAAAATTGGAATATACGAAGAATATGAAATGGGATGGGCTGCCGATTGGAATCCAAAAATGGTGAATATCTATAAAAGTTTAGGTGCGAGTCCAAGCAGGCGCATGGTGACTTGGAGGCATATTTTTGATCCTCAAAAACACCCTTTTGAGCGCCACCCCTTAATGGAATACCAACGCCCAAATGAAGCCAGCTAAGGTTTTTAGAATTGGGGGATAAGATTTGTTCCCTAGCTCAGAAAATTACCTTTTGATGCAGTATATTGCAGCTCAAGTATGGAGAATTTTATCGTATCAGCAAGAAAGTATCGTCCTCAAAACTTTAATACAGTAGTGGGTCAAGCCCATATTACTACTACATTAAAGAATGCGATCTTAAACCAACACCTGGCACATGCATTTTTGTTTTGTGGACCTAGAGGAGTGGGTAAAACAACTTGTGCGCGTATCCTTGCAAAAACGATCAATTGTACCAATATTACTAAAGAAGGAGAAGCATGTAATACTTGTGAAAGTTGTGTGTCCTTTGAAAAAGGAGCAAGTTTAAATATCCATGAATTAGATGCGGCAAGCAATAACTCTGTAGATGATATCAGGTCCTTGGTGGAGCAGGTTCGTTTTGCCCCTCAGGCCGGTAAATACAAAGTGTATATTGTGGATGAGGTCCACATGTTAAGTGCCAGTGCCTTCAATGCATTTCTTAAAACATTAGAAGAGCCACCACCCTACGCCATTTTTATTCTTGCAACTACCGAGAAACATAAAATCCTACCTACCATCTTAAGTAGATGTCAAATATTTGACTTTAAAAGGATTGTTCCAGAAGATACCGTAAAACATTTAGAGGAGATTGTTGAGAAAGAACATATCAAGGCAGAAAGAAACGCTTTACAATTGATTGCTCAAAAGAGCGAAGGTTGTATGAGAGACGCTTTGAGTATCTTAGATAAAATTGTAAGTTTCTCCAATGGCGCATTGACCTACGAGAATACTTTAGAGCATTTAAATATTTTAGACGAAGGATACTTCTTTAAATTGTTGACGCATTTAACAGAGCAGGACCTAACCAGTGCGATGTTATTGTATGACGAAATCAACCAAAAAGGTTTTGAAGGCGACACGGTTTTATACGGCATGGCTGCTTTCATCAGAAACATCCTTGTTTGTAAAGACAAAGCCAGTGCGCATTTACTTGAATCTATAGAAGGCTGGAGAACACAATATGTTGAAACTGCAGCAAAAATTGGCACTCCTTATTTAGTGAGTGCATTGAATATTTTAAATGAAGCGGAGATTCAATTTAAAATGGCCCGTAATAAAAGATTGCACGTTGAATTGGCATTGATCAAACTCAATTTTCTACAACAAGCAATTGAATTAAGTATGGAAGACGGCCAGCTAGTAAAAAAAAAACTAGTTGATAGCCATTACCCAATTCGTACTAAAAAGATTATTCCATTAAGTAATATCGTTGTCAACGCGGAGGCTAAACTTGTTATTGAAACCCCAGCTGCAACAACAAAAGCTGCGGCTCCTACGCCAACTTCTACCACCCCTGTAATGGATGCTGCACCTGCTCCTGTACCTCCTACTGCAGCAGCGGTACCTCCTAATTTAGGGGGCAAAAAAAGTTTATTGGCTGTACTCCAACAGAAGTACGGAAGCGAATACAATATTGAAGAAGTAAAAGAAGCCATTTCATTGAATATCGAAACCCTTCAAGCCTGTTGGAACGACT
>JBILQZ010000190.1:0-3340 GCA_044372935.1 Sediminibacterium sp.
ATGATCAGTACTTTCGACAATGGTCAGTGGTATCAGGATAAAGTACTTACCAGCAAAGGATATCGTTATGTAACAGGTGCTGGTAACAGTGCTACCCCTGCAGAAAACATTATTTACAATGGTTTTAAAGGGGATATTGCTGACTATATGTGGAGAATAAAAGCACATAGAAGCGATGAACACAGTAACCGTTTAATCGCCAGCATTACCAATAACTGGCAGATAGTAAAAGGTCTTAAATTCAGAAGCAGAATCTCTACTGACTTTACTTCTACCAAATCTGAAGATAAGCAGTTATCTGAAAGACCTCTTGCTATAGGAAACTCTGGTTATTTTGGTATGTCTAATCAAGAAAGCGTAATTAACTACGCAGATGCCTTGTTAACTTACTCTAAAAAATTCAATGATGATTTAGAGGTTAATGTAACAGGTGGTTATACTGCAACCAAAGAAAGTGCTAGCAGCGTAAGCCGCGGTACCAATGGTGGTTTAAGCACTGAAAACATGTTTGATGTTTCAGCTTCTGTAAATGTACCAAACAATGGCTCTTTCAGAAGTTCAATGGTTAGAGATGCGTTTTTAGGTACGTTAAATGCAAGCTATAAGAATTATTTATTTGCTGAAGCAACTGTACGTCGCGACAGAACTTCAACAATGAATCCTAACAACAATAGCTTTGTATACCCTTCAGTAAATGCAAGCTTTGTATTCTCTGATGCGTTCTCTATGCCTGCATTTATTTCTTATGGTAAATTAAGAGCTTCTTGGGGTGTAGTGGGTAACTACCCATCTGCGTACAGTGCAAATGTGGCATATAGCCAAAACACATTGGGTAACCAAGGTGGTGCACAACCAATCCTTTTCACAACTGTACCTACCGGTACTTTCGGAAACGATTTAATCAAACCTGAACAAAAGAATGAAATTGAATTTGGTTTAGAATTCCGTTTCTTTAAAAATCGTTTTGGTTTAGACCTTGCTTACTACAATGCACAGGTTAAAGATCAAATCTTACCATTAACCTTACCTCCTACATCTGGAGCTGGTTCTATCTTAACTAATATTGGTACTTTAAGAAACCAAGGTATTGAATTGTCAATCAATGGTTTAATTATCGATAAGAAAGATTTCAAATGGGATGCGACTTTAAATTTAGCTAAGAATGCAAACAAAGTAGAAGCGTTAGCTCCAGGTTTAACTAACTTGTTGCATGCTGATTACGATGGTAATGCTGCTCAGTTAGTATCTGAAGTTGGTCAACCAATGGGAGACATTTTAGCACATCCTATATTAACTAATGCTAAAGGCGAGAAAATCGTTGGAGGTAATGGTGTATATCAACTTGATGCCAACAAAATGATTAAAGCAGGTAATGCAATGCCTAAATTAACAGGTGGTTTAAGCAATACCTTTACTTACAAAAACTTTAGCTTAGATGCGTTGATCGACTTCCGTTATGGTGGTCACGTTATGCCAACTGGTATTAACTGGTTACACAGTAGAGGTTTAACTGAAGAAAGTTTAACAGCTATGGATGCTTCTCGCGGTGGTTTACAATACAAAGCTATAATCAATGGTGTTGAACAAACATTCAACGATGGTATGTTAATGGATGGAGTATTGGCAGATGGCTCAAAGAATACCAAAATAATTTCTCAGGCTACTTACTACAACTCTACTTACAACTGGGGTGGTCCTCAATACAGCCAGAGCAGATATGAGCTGTATGTTAAAGAGAACAGCTACATCAAAATGCGTGAGTTGAGCTTAGGTTATTCTTTCGCAAGCAAAATTGCAGCTAAAATTGGTGCTAATAAATTAAGATTATCTGTTTACGGTAGAAACTTATTCTATTTATACAGAACTATTAAAGATATCGATGCTGAACAAACTACTGCCGGTTCAAGATGGTACCAAAACGTTAGTAACGTTGGTACTAACCCATCTAGCAGAAGCTTTGGAATTATGTTAAGAGCTTCATTTTAATGAATAAAAGCTAAACATAATTACAGTAAATATTAAGTATCAATAAAATTATAATTAAATGAAAAAACTATTAATCATAACGTCATTGTCACTTGGGGTGGCACTAACGTCTTGTAAAAAGGCTGATTTTGCAGATAACTATGCAGATCCGTCTAAAATATCTGTAACAAGCGTTGAAAAGCAATATGCAGGTTTTTTGAAGTCTAATTCAACTTTTGTTTTACCAGATTATTGGAATTACTTCGTTGTATTAAGAACAACAACAACTCGTTACACACAAGCGGTTGGTTTTACCAATTCAGATAAACAATATATTCCCGGTGAAGCGGGTATCAGTGGTTACTGGAACGCTTATTATGCATTATTGGCTCAGTACAGAGAAATGCAAAAAGTGTACAGCACATTGAGCGCTGCAGATCAGGCAGAAAAAAGAATATTCTTTATTACTGCTACTATTTATTTGTATGATTTTACGCAGAAAATGGTTGACCTTCACGGGAGTATCCCTTTTTCAAAAGCGGGAAATTTAAGTACAAACGGTGGTAATTATTTAGCTTCTTTAGCTTCTTATGATGATGCTGCAACCATCTACACTAAAATGTTAGATGATTTGAAAGCATTTTCTGATGAATTGAGCACAATGACAATTTCGACATTAGCTCAAACTTCATTAACTAACCAAGATTACATCAACAAAGGTAGTAAAGCTAAATGGCAAGCTTATTGCAACTCATTACGTTTAAGAATCTTAACTCGTGTATCTGGTGTTGCTACAATGAAAGCTAGAGTTGCTACTGAAATTGATGCAATATTAAAAGATGCGGTAAAATATCCGGTTGTTGCTGACAACGCAGGAAACATTCAAATCAATGTTACTGACTTAAGCTCTCCTTTAAATTCTAGAGGCTTTAGAACGGGTTTAGAAGACTGGGGTGGTAACATCGCTAGTAAGGCTATGATTGATCACATGAATACCAACGCTGATCCTCGTTTACGTGCTGTATTTGAGCCGGGCGATTCTGCAAAAGGTGTTTATATGGGTATCAATCAATTGGATCCTATTTCTAAGCAAGATAGCATGGCAGGTGTTTCAAGATTAGCTGCTTATTACAATCGTTCTACTTTAAGCAGAAACGAATTCTTCCCTGGTGTGTTAATTAATGCTGCTGAAGTTAGTTTCATGATAGCGGAATACCATGCAAATGCTGGTAGTGCTGCTGATGCTAAAACTGCTTACGAAAAAGGTATTCAGCAATCAATTGACTTCTACTACAATGTAAGAAAGATCAGCAATAATAGTATTGCTCCTGCGCTTACTCCATACACATCTGCAGAGGTTACTGCTTATTTAGCT
>JBILQZ010000191.1:0-3313 GCA_044372935.1 Sediminibacterium sp.
AAGCTTCTTAATTTCCGATGTTCGCTTTCACAAACATCCAAACCTATCATGGTCAATTAAAGACCGGAGCAACTACCTGTGCGCAAGCAGTTCAGTTTTATTTGGATCAAATAAAAAGTCAATCAACACTCAATGCTTATTTAGAAGTTTTTGAGGAAGAAGCTTTAAATACTGCTCATGCCTTAGATCAATCCAGAACAGCGGGTAAGCCATTAGGGCCATTGCATGGTGTCGTAGTGGGCATTAAAGATGTTATTTCCTATAAGGGGCATGCGTTATCTGCAGCCTCTAAAATGCTAGAAAATTATAAAGCAGTTTATTCTGCCACTGCCATCGAGCGTTTACTTGCAGCTGGTGCCATTATTATTGGTCGTCAAAACTGTGATGAATTTGCAATGGGTAGTAGCAATGAAAACTCTGCATTTGGTGCAGTGAAGAATGCTGCAAATCATACATTGGTACCTGGTGGTTCTTCGGGTGGTTCTGCTGTAGCAGTACAAGCCGATTTATGTATGGTGAGTCTAGGATCTGACACCGGTGGTTCGGTACGTCAGCCTGCCGACTTTTGTGGGGTAGTAGGCATGAAGCCTAGTTATGGTAGAATTTCAAGGTATGGTTTAATTGCCTATGCTTCTTCCTTTGATCAAATTGGCATCATCAGTCAAAATGTACAAGATGCAGCATTGGTGTTGGAAGTGATTGCTGGTGCCGATGATTTTGATAGCACCGTTGCAACAGCAGCCGTTCCAGCTTATTCGGCTGAGTTGAAGACCAAGCAGGCGGGAAAAAGAATTGCTTATTTTAAAGAAACACTAACGCATCCTGGGTTAGATCCTGAAATAAAAAATCAAATTGAAAATAAAATAGATCAATTGCGTGCTGCAGGACATACAGTGGAAGCAGTTGATTTTGATTTGTTGAATTATATTGTTCCTACCTATTATGTATTGACTACTGCGGAAGCTTCCAGTAATCTTTCAAGGTATGACGGCATTCGTTTTGGCCATAGAACAAAAGAAGCAGTTACAGATTTAGCAGACATGTATAAGTTGTCAAGGACAGAAGGTTTTGGAGAAGAAGTGCAAAGAAGAATTTTATTAGGCACATTTGTATTGAGTGCTGGTTATTTTGATGCGTACTTTACCAAAGCACAACAAGTGCGTCAAAAATTAGTGGACTTTACAAAGCAGGTGTTTAATCAGTATGATTTTATCATCTCTCCTACGGTACCAACGACTGCTTTTGCAATCGGTGCTAAGCAACAGTCTGCCACCGAAATTTTCTTAGCAGATATCTACACAGTGTATGCTAACCTTGTAGGTATTCCAGGAATTTCATTGCCTTTGTTCAAGCATTCAAATGGCATGCCTTTTGGTTTGCAGGTAATGAGTGCTTCTATGAAGGAAGCGGACTTACTCAGTTTTTCAAATTCATTAATGGATGTTTAGATATTTGCGCATGAGACTCATTTTATTGATAGCCTTTTTTCTTTTTAAAATGACTGGCTTAAGGGCGCAAGACAGTGTAAATAGAATTGGCTTTACTAGTTTATTTACCGTACATACTGTACCCGATAAAGAAAAGTCTTTTGTAGTGGAGATGAATCCTAAAGCCATCAGCTTTGTACAATCCTATATAGAAAAAGAAGGACCTGGTCTGCGTAAGATGAAAACATGGGCAAAGCCTTATTTTAATCTCTATGATCAAATATTAATTGCCAATGGGATCCCAGTAGAATTAAAATACTTAAGTGTGATTGAGAGTCATTTAATTGCAGAAGTGGTTTCTTGGGCGGGTGCTGCTGGTCCATGGCAGATCATGCCTGCAGAAGCGACCCGATTGGGCTTAAAATTATTGCCAAAAGATGAAAGGATGGATTACCAAAAAAGTACCCAAGCTGCTGCTACTATTTTAAGAGAACTGTACCAGCAATTTGGAGATTGGTTATTAGTGGTGGCTGCCTACAATGGGGGCGCTGGCAGACTGAGTAAAGCGATTGAAAAAAAGAAGACCAAAGATTTTTGGGCCTTACAATATGAACTCCCACTTGAAACTAGGAACCACGTTAAAAAATTTATTGCAACCCATGCGATTTTTGAAGGCATCTCACTGAACGAACCAAATACATCCTTGGGGCTTGCAGCAAACAATAAAAGGGCAGAAGCAGGTTTAGAATCCATTGTCATCTCCGGCAGGTTCAATGCTAAAACGATTGCTCAATGGGTGAAAGTTTCTTTAAAAGAAGTGCAGTCGCTCAATCCAAATATGGATCAGCAATTAGCAGGAGGGAAGTCGTATACACTTGTCTTGCCTAGCAATGGGGCTAAAATATTTGAGGCCTATAAAAATCAAATTTTACAGGCCTCATTACAATCTTTATATCAAGACAATGATTAAAGCATCGTCTTTAAAAATCATCATCGAATTCATCTTTGTCATCAAACAAATCATCGTCATCCAGGTTCAAATCTTCTTCTAATCCAAAATCATCCTCTTCACCTTTTTTTGCTTTGCCAGCCTTCTTGGTCGTTTTTGGCAAATCAAATTCTGCAAAATCAGGATCCCAGCTATCGTCCTCTTCTTCTGCTTTACCCCAATCATCTGTTTCTTCCTCCTCTTCTAAATCGTCCTCCTCATCATCATCCACTTTTTTCTTAGAAGATGTCTTGGTTGATTTTTCAGCTTTTACTACGCCATTTTTTGGTGTCGCTGTCTTTTTCTCTTTTGTAGATTTTACTGCCATAACTCAATCAAAATATTTGTGTAAATTTCAAATGAAAATTTTATTTAACAAAAGAAATGCAACTTTTTTTATTGCTTTTTTTTGATTATAAATGTACAATTTGATCTCTTCCTGGGCCATTCGAAACGTATTTCACAGGCACCCCTAAATATTCATTAATAAATTCGATATATGTTTTCATGGTAGCAGGTAATTCAGTATCTTTTTTCATTTGCGTCGTATCTACCTCCCAGCCAGCCATTTTTTTCCATACTGGCGTAACAGGAGTCCCCACTAATTGGAAAGGAACATAGTCAATTTCTTTTCCTTCCATGGTATATGCGATACCTAATTCTAATTCTTTGAATGAATCTAGAATATCTGCCTTTGTCATAATGATCTGAGTCACCCCATTGATCATACAAGTATATTTTAATGCCACAAGGTCAATCCAACCACATCTACGTGGTCTTCCAGTGGTAGCGCCAAATTCACTTCCGATCTTTCTTAATTCTTCTCCTTTAGCATCATGTAATTCTGTAGGGAATGGGCCGCTACCTACACGCGTACAGTAGGCTTTAGAGATACCAA
>JBILQZ010000034.1:0-12552 GCA_044372935.1 Sediminibacterium sp.
ATTTTAAATCGTTCGGCATCTTTCCATGGACCATACTAATTTTGTAATTGGGCTCAGGAAAATAACTTTTCACCTGTTCGTAACCTTGCATTAAATCCTCGTAACTCATCTTTTCACTTTCCTCAATCAAAGGATATACATAATAGGCTTGTCGTCCTTTTTGAATTTCAGATTTCACGAAATCCATTACAGAAGCCCTCGATGTTTCATAACGATGAACCGTTTTAATGGGTTGTCTGCCTGGCGGCAACTCATCCATGATACTATAATCCAAATCTCCATAAGCCGTCATGGCTAAGGTTCTTGGAATAGGCGTTGCTGTCATCACTAACACGTGTGGAGGGATGGATGCTTTTTTCCATAGCTTGGATCTTTGCTCCACTCCGAATCGATGTTGCTCGTCTATCACCGCCAAGCCTAATTTTTTAAATTGTACAGGATCTTCGATCAATGCATGCGTACCCACTACAAAATGAATGGTATCTTCTGCCAATCCTTTTAATATCCTTCTTCTTTCCGCTGCTTTTGTACTACCCGTTAAAATCGCTATTTCGACCGGCATTTCTTTTAACAACTCGGTTAAACTAGTATAATGTTGTTGTGCTAAAATTTCAGTTGGTGCCATCAAGCAACTTTGAAAACCATTGTCTGCCGCAATCAACATAGCCATCAATGCAATCATTGTTTTTCCGCTCCCTACATCCCCTTGTAGCAAACGATTCATTTGATAACCCTTGGCTACATCCTGCCTAATTTCTTTGATCACCCTTTTTTGCGCCCCTGTTAATTCAAATGGAAGGTAATTGTTATAAAAAGTATTAAAATAGTCTCCTACTTTTTCAAATACTTGCCCCTTACTATTTTTATGGCGATCAATTTTAATTAGGTTCAATCTAATTTGTGCAATAAATAATTCTTCAAAAATCAACCTTGACAAAGCTTGCTTGTAATGCGCTTGACTAGCAGGAAAATGTATTTGGCGAAATGCCTCCCATCTGCCCATTTTATCATTTAACAAATGAGCAGGTAAGTTTTCGGGCAAATCTCTTTCGCTAATTTGCTGAAACAATACTTGAGTTAATTTGCCAATTTGTTTTGCATTTAAACCTCTCGCTTTCAACTTTTCCGTCGAACCATAAATTGGTTCAAGTAAAGATTTATTGGCCATTACTTGTGCCACAAAAGGTTCTATTTCTGGGTGAACAACCTGTGGTTTTCCATTGAAAAAGCCGAGTCTACCAAAGACAATATAAGTTTGACCTTCTACTAAATTTTTTTGAACATACTGAATCCCCTGAAACCAGGCCAATTCTAATAGCCCCGTTTCGTCCCTTAATTGAGCCACCATCCTTTTGGAACGCTTCTCCCCGATGGTTTGGAAACCCAATAAAACCCCTTTCACCTGGATAAAATCCATTTCAGGTGTTAATTGACTAATAGGTGTAAGTTTAGTCTTGTCCACATGGCGATGGGGGAAATGCTGTAAAAGATCGCCAAAAGTATAGATACTCAGCTCTTTTTTAAGCAATTCAGCCCTCATCGGGCCTACACCCTTTAAGTATTCAATTGGACTGGATAAAAGAGAAGCGAGGCTCAAGCGTTTTTTTTTAGATTCAGGACAAATATCCCAAAAAGATGGCAAAAAATGGGATTGCGATTCATTATCTTCGCACAGCTATGGAAAAGGAAATCGTATTGAGTGGAATAAGGCCTACAGGGTTCTTACATTTAGGGAATTATTTTGGTGCTATGCGCAATTATGTGCGCATGCAAGACGAATACAATTGCTATTTTTTTGTAGCCAACTGGCATAGCTTAACGACGCATCCAGATACCAAAACTTTACAAGAAAGTGTATTGCGTGTTGTGGCAGAAAATATTGCTTGTGGATTAGATCCAGAGAAAGTGTCTTTATATGTTCAAAGTGATGTGCCAGAAATTGCAGAACTATACTTGTATTTAAATATGTTGGCTTATAAAGGGGAACTAGAAAAGACAACTACTTTCAAAGACAAAGTAAGGATGCAACCTGAAAATGTAAATGCCGGCTTATTAACTTATCCCGTATTACAAGCCGCAGACATCTTAATTCATCGCGCGGTAAAAGTGCCTGTTGGAAAAGACCAAGAGCAGAACTTAGAAATGGCAAGGAATTTTGCAGAAAGATTCAACCATCGTTATGGGGAAACCTTCCCTTTACCCTATGCCTTTAACTACAATAGTGAATTGGTTAAAATCATGGGCTTGGATGGAAATGGCAAAATGAGTAAGAGCGAAAATCAAATGACCACCTTATTCTTAGCGGATGAAGATGATTTGATTCGTAAAAAAGTTATGAAAGCTAAAACGGATCAAGGACCATTGACACCGCATTCTACCAAACCAGATTATATTCAGAACTTATTTACTTTAATGAGTTTAGTAAGTACCCCTGATACGGTGCAAAAATTTGAGGATGATTTTAACAATAGTTCAGAAGGCAATTGTATCATTCGTTATGGTGATATGAAAAAACAATTAGCCGAGGATATGGTACAATTCATCCACCCTATTCGTACAAAGGCAGCAGACTTGCAAAACAATAAAGAACTTTTATTAAAAATAATCCATCAAGGTGCCGACAAAGCTAGGGCGAGTGCTTCCGCTACCTTAACTACTGTCAGAAAAGCAGTAGGTATGGAGTACCTATAATTACCATCTAATTTCATTTAACTTCACTTATAAGATTATGGCAAAAGCAGTAACAAAAAAACCAAAACACGTAGCAATCGCTGGTAATATTGGTGTAGGTAAAACCACCCTTACCGAATTATTAAGTAAGCATTACCGCTGGATACCTCAATTTGAGGACGTTGACCATAACCCTTATTTGATGGACTTCTATGATGATATGCCAAGATGGAGCTTCAATTTACAGATCTATTTTTTACATGGTAGATTGAATCAAATTTTAGAAATTCAAAAAGGAACTGAAACCATTATTCAAGATAGAACGATCTACGAAGATGCTAATATCTTTGCGCCTAACTTACACGAGATGGGCTTGATGAGTAAACGTGATTTTGATAATTATTACGGCTTTTTTAATACCATTAAATCGATGGTACAACCTCCAGATTTATTGATTTATTTAAAAGCCTCTGTGCCTACTTTGGTTTCTCAAATACAAAAAAGAGGCAGAGAATACGAAGAAAATATCCGTTTAGATTATTTAAAAAGACTAAATGATTACTATAATAAATGGATTGATAATTATACGGAAGGTCCTTTATTAGTGATAGACTGCGACAAAATTAAGTTTGGTGAATCAGAAGAAGACCTTGGTCATATCATTAGCAAAGTAGATAGTACTTTGTATGGTTTATTTTAATCAAAGGTGGTGGATTTTTAGAATTTATTAACTCGATACCCATGCAACAAATTACTCCTGAAATAGTAGCGCAAATAAAGGCTATTGTTGGTGCTGAATATGTTTTTACTGACGCAGAAAGTTTTGAGCAATACGGCAAAGACCACACAGAGCGTTTACATTTTAATCCTGCAGTAGTTGTCAAGCCAAAAACTCCTGAAGAAATTAGTGCGTTGATGAAGTTAGCCAATACGCATTTGATTCCAGTAACACCAAGAGGAGCTGGTACTGGTTTAAGCGGAGGCGCACTGCCTCATTTGGGCGGATTAGTCATTGCCATGGAACGTTTTAATTCCATTTTAGAAATCGACGAAAGAAATTTACAAGTTACCACAGAGCCTGGTGTGATAACAGAAATACTGCAAAATGCAGTGAAAGAAAAAGGCTTGTTTTATCCTCCAGACCCAGCAAGTAAAGGCAGTTGTTTTATTGGAGGAAATATCTCAGAAAATTCAGGCGGCCCCAAGGCGGTTAAATACGGTGTTGTAAAGGATTATGTGTTAAACCTAGAAGTAGTTCTTCCAAATGGTGAAATCATTTGGACTGGTTCGAATATTTTAAAAAATGCAACTGGATATAATATCACACAACTGATAGTGGGTAGTGAAGGCACCCTTGGTATTGTGACTAAAATAGTACTAAGATTGATCCCGCATCCTAAGTATGATTTATTAATGCTTGCTCCTTTTAATAGTTTAGAAAAAGCAAGTGAAGCAGTGAGTGCTATTTTTAGGGCTGGTATTACTCCAAGTGCTATGGAGTTGATGGAAATTGATGCGATTACACTTGCTTCAAAAATACTAGATAGCACAGCCATTCCAATTACAGAAGGTTTAGCAGCACATTTAATTATAGAAGTAGACGGCAATAATTTAGATGTATTAATGGGTGAAATGGAAGCCATTTCGGAAGTGCTTTCCCAATTTGATGCAGGTGAATTATTTTTTGCAGATGATGCCCAACAAAAAAATGAACTTTGGAAAATTAGACGTAAAGCCAATGAAGCTGCAGTGATGGCAGGTTTTACAATTGAAGAAGATACTGTTGTTCCAAGAGCCGAACTGCCTAAATTAATCAAAGGCGCAAAAGATTTAGGCGCAAAAAATGGATTTAAAGTAGTTTGTTATGGACATGCTGGAGATGGTAACTTACATATAAGAATCAACCACCCTACTATCAAAAATAGCCACGGCAACCAAGAGATGACCACTATTTTAAAAGAGTTATTTGTTTTAGTGCACAGCTTAGGGGGCACCATCAGTGGAGAGCACGGCATTGGTTTGATTCAAAAACCATATATGTCCGTAGTCTTTAATCATGCGTCTTTGGAGATCATGCGCGGTATTAAAAAAACATTTGACCCAAACAATATTTTGAACGCAGGTAAAATATTTGATTTAGCGTAATGCAAAAAAAGAACCTCCTACTTACGATACTTTTTATATGTAGTATACAATTGCTTACTGCACAAGAGATCATTAAAACCATCCCTGCTTTAAATGAACGCCCCATTTTTGTGGGGGGCAACCTTGTATTAGGAGGAGGATCAGGCTGGTTTCAATTTGGCGTCAATCCCGAGGCCTATAAAAATGTAAATGAATGGGTAGACCTTGGTGCGGCTATGAACTTATTATTTTCAGCAGCTAATCCAACTCCTTTTTCTGATACAAGATCTAGAAGTTTTCAATTTGGCATGGGTGGCTTTGCAAGAATATGGCCAGCAGAACGTTTCTTTTTGCAAGTACAACCTGAATACAATTGGAATTGGACAGGCTTAAAAGATATGAGTACAAATAGTGAAACTTCGGGCGCTTCTAGGAAGGTTCGTTTCGGCGCAGAAAGCATTTTAGCTGGAATTGGTTATGGCAGTAGATCAGACAAGGGAATGACCTATTTTACAGTGATGATAGACCTATTGAAAAATCCAAATTCTCCTTATAGAGATGGATTTAATCGCGCAGATCCATTTGTAAAAGCTGGTTTTGCTTTCCCTATTCGTTCCAAGCATTAATTGTATCCATCACTTGGTTTGCATCTTTTGCAATTGTGATTCTATTCCTCCAATCATCATACATGAATCCTGCTGTATGCATATGATCCATCATATCAATTAGGGGTGCATAATACCCTTCCCAGTTTAATATAATAACTTTCTTTTGATGGATATTTAAATTATTCCAAGTTAACATTTCAAATAACTCATCCATCGTGCCCATGCCACCAGGCAATATGATCGCCACATCTGCTTTATCGTATAAAATCTTTTTTCGATCATGCATAGTTTCTGTAACAATCAATTCTGTTAAGCCTTCATGCTGTGCCTCCCACTCTAATAAAAGTTTTGGAATAATTCCAATTACTTTACCATGGGTTGCTAATACTGCATCAGCAATTGCACCCATGATCCCTTTTCCGCCACCACCATACACCAATTGAATACCACCCGTCCCCAATGCCTTTCCTAAAATGATTGCCTGGTCTGTGAAGCCTGGATGATTCCCTGATTTAGAACCACAAAAAACGGTAACGGATTGTATTTTCATAAGTTAGAATTATTTAAGATCCGACACAAAATAATCAAAAAGTCAAAGATTCTCACTACTTTGCCACATCTAAAAGACACAAATCTACACTATGAGCGCAACGACCCTTTTTATCTTCGTAATTCTTTACTTTTTAGTATTGTTAGGTGTAGCCAAAATCACTGGCAGGAATAGTAATAATATGTCCTTTTTCATTGGTAATAAAAATAGCAATTGGATGCTAGTTGCCTTTGGTATGATTGGCACATCTTTAAGTGGCGTAACCTTTGTAAGTGTGCCAGGTGCAGTTGGTAAAGATGCATTCCATTATTTACAAATCACATTAGGCTATCTAATTGGCTATATCACCATCGCTTATGTATTACTCCCAATTTATTATAAATTAAACCTCACTTCTATCTACAATTATTTAGAGGGCAGATTGGGTTTTAGTGCCTATAAAACAGGTGCTTCTTTTTTCATTCTTTCTAGAACATTGGGTGCCACCGCAAGATTATATTTAGTGGTAAAAATATTGCAATATTTTATATTGGATAACCTTCATGTACCTTTCTGGGCAACCACCCTTGTTATATTGATCATGATACTTTTATATACCTATGAAGGTGGCGTAAAAACAATCGTTTGGACCGATACGCTTCAAACCTCTGGTATGTTAATGGGGTTAATAATTTGTAGTATTTATATTTTAACTAAACTTGATTTAACTGTTTTCGAAGGATTGGTCGCCATGAAAAATCAAGCCTTAGCAGACAACCCTTCTATCCATTTAGCGGATGTTTTTAGTATGGATGTGAATAGTAAGTCCTTTTTCTTAAAACAGATTATAGGAGGGGCATTTGTTACCTTAACCATGACTGGCTTAGATCAAGAAATGATGCAAAAAAATATCTCTGTTAAAAATTTAAAAGATGCACAAAAAAACATGGTCACCATCGGTATCACCATGTTGATTGCCATTAGCTTATTTTTATACTTAGGTGGTTTATTGCATTTATATGCAGCACAAAATAATATCACTGCAACAGGCGATGATTTATTCCCGACTTTGGCATTGAATCATATGCCGCCCTACTTATCGATCATTTTCATTCTTGCCTTAATTTCTGCCCTGTTCCCAAGTGCAGACGGTGCCATTACTGCTTTGACTTCTAGTTTCTGTATTGATATACTAGGCTTGCAAAGAAATAAAGACTGGTCCGAGGCGCAACAAAAAAAGATTAGACAGAGAACCCATTTGAGCTTTGCTTTGATTTTTTTAATCATGGTCATGATCTTCAAATGGATAGACAATAAGAGTACCATCGATTTATTGTTAAAAATTGCCTCTTATACCTATGGCCCTCTTTTAGGCTTATTTGCTTTTGGCATTTTAACCAAAAGAAGCCTCAATAACACATTGGTGCCTATCATTTGTTTCCTTGCGCCCATCCTATGTTTGGTTTTGGATTATTTCCAGGCTCAGTTATTTGGAGATTTCCGAATTGGCCAGGAGCTATTGATCATCAATGGCTTGATTACTTTTATAGGATTATGGCTGATTTCAAGCGCTAATAGCGAAAAAAATTAGACATTTGCAGCATGGATTTTATACACCCTGCTGCGAATGATTATGTAGAGCAGTTTAGTGATGCCACACCAGCCTATTTAAGGCCTATGTATGAGCAAACTAAGCTAAGTCATCCGCATGCTCATTTGCAAAGCAATTGGAACCAGGGTGGCTTTTTAGCTTTCTTTAGTAAACTGATTGCGCCAAAACATATTTTAGAAATTGGCACATTTACTGGCTTTAGCACCTTATGCTTAGCTGAGGGCTTGCATGGAGATGGCATTTTACATACCATCGAACTTAGAGCAGAAGATGCAGCCACTGCAAGGACCCATTTTGACACTAGTAAAAAAGGCGCTCAAATAAGAACACATGTTGGAGACGCAAAGACAATACTTCCAACCCTAACCCAACCTTGGGACTTAGTTTTTATTGACGCTGATAAAACAGGTTATATTGACTATATCAACTTAGTACTTCCTTTCCTTGCTGATAAAGGCGTGATTATAGCAGATAATGTTTTATTTCATGGGCAAGTATTTGAAGAAAAAATCACCGGAAAAAATGCATTGGCTATTCACGCATTTAACGAATACATTGCTCAACACCAAGGCCTTGAAAAAATTATGTTGACCATCAGAGATGGATTAACCCTGATCCGAAAAAAATAATATGAAGCAAACTATACTACTATTTACAATTTCATTTTTTACTGTTGTAAGCGGATGGACACAGAACAATAAAGCAACACTTGCTTATGTAGCCCAGTACAAAGAAATTGCCATGAAGGAAATGAAGCGCACAGGTGTACCAGCTTCCATTACGTTAGCACAAGCTATAGTTGAATCCAATAGTGGTGAAAGTAATTTAGCTAAAAATCATAATAACCATTTTGGAATTAAATGTAAATCAGACTGGAAAGGCGCTAAAACCTATCAGGATGATGATGCAAAGCAAGAATGCTTTAGGGCTTATGAAAATGCCGAGCAATCTTTTAAAGACCACTCTAATTTTCTAAAATCTCGTCCTAACTATGTAGACTTGTTTTTATTAGACCCAGTAGATGACACCGCATGGGCTTTTGGTCTAAAAAAAGCTGGATATGCTACAGCTACAGATTATCCTAAAAAATTATTGAAGATTATTGACGACTATGAATTAGCACAATATAATTTCCCAGAGCTTGCCAACGAAATTGAAACTGATACTACCAATAACACTATCACTGTAACTGACAGTGCAGAATCTGTAAAGAAAATAGAAGCTGTCCCTGAAAGTGTTAAGACGCTTACTGATACCATCAAGCCATTGAATAAGCCTGCTGGTATAGCCGCTGGTACAATCTCTAATTATAGTACGCCAATACCTGTTAAACAATTACCATTAACAACTATTGAGGCACCTGCTATTGTTAAAACCGACTCAGCCATTCCTAAATCAACAACTCCTCCTGATACCATACAATTGAAACCAGTTGACCCAACCCCTGTATACAATTATCCAGAAGGCAGGTTTAGAATCAATCAAGTACCTGTGCTACTTGGAAAGAAAGACAGATCCTTTGTTGAGATTGCAATTCAATACGATCTGCCATTGTACAAATTATTTGAATACAACGAAATCGATCCAGCTATACTATTAGACAGAGATCAATTGATTTTTTTAGGGCCTAAAAAGAAAGAAGGAAGCACCTCTTTTCATATTGCAAAACATAAGACGAATTTGCACGAAATAAGTCAGCTAGAAGGTATTCAATTAAAATTATTGAAAGCATATAATCCAAAAATTACCGATACGGTAAATGCAGGAACGCAAGTTTTACTTTTTAAACAAAAAGAAAACAACCCTACACCTAAAAAAGACAACAGCTTGTTGTTTAGTAAAAAAAATAAATAACTATAAATTAAAATACGACTATGTCTACCATTCAAGTACTTGATAAAACCTTTGTGCCCTATTTAAGTGAAGCGGCTATACAATCAAAAATCACGGAGCTTGCTGCACAATTGAATAAGGATTATGCAGGCAAAAGACCTCTTTTTTTATCTATATTAAATGGCTCTTTTTTATTTACTGCTGATTTATTTAAGCAAATTACAATCGAAGCAGAAGTAAGTTTTATAAAACTTGCTTCTTATAAAGGAACAAGTTCTACGGGCAATGTTATTACTGCTATTGGATTAGACATCAATGTCAAGGATAGGGATATTATTATTTTAGAAGACATCATAGACACGGGCAAAACATTACATCATTACCTGCCTCAATTAGAAAGCTTACAACCTGCCTCCGTTAAAATTGCTGTGTTGTTAGATAAAAAAGAAGCTTTACAATATCCAGTTAAAATTGATTACGCATGCTTTGAAATTCCCAACAAATTCGTGGTAGGTTACGGCTTAGACTATGATGGACTTGGTAGAAATAGCAAAGACATTTATCAATTACAAGCATAAAAAAAGGGGATAAAATTTGTCCCCTTTTTTTATTGCTCTATTTTCTATTTAAAAGCCTCTTTCACTCTATCGTAAAAACTCTTATCCCCTTTGACTGGTTTAGGTTTAAAGTTTTCACTTTCTTGCATTTTTTCCAATGCAGCTTTTTCTTCTTCACTTACTTCCTGTGGTGTCCAAATATTGACATGGATCAATTGATCTCCCTTTGCATACCCTTGTACTTCTGGGAAACCTTTTCCTTTTAACCTAAATATTTTACCACTTTGCGTGCCTGCTGGAATTTTTATTTTTGCTCGACCGTCTATGGTAGGGACTTCTACACTGGTTCCAAAAATCGCATCTGGAATAGTGATGTATAAATCGTAAGCTACATTCAATCCATCTCTATGCAATGATTCATGCGGCTCTTCTTCAATCATGATAATTAAATCACCGGAAGATCCACCTCGCTCACCTGCATTACCTTTGCCAGACATGCTTAATTGCATACCATCTTGTACACCTGCAGGAATATCTATTGAAATGGTTTCTTCTCCATAGACTCTACCTTCTCCTTTACATGCAGTACATTTTGCAGTCACTGTACTACCCTCTCCATTACAAGTAGAACAAGTATTCACCGTTTGCATTTGACCTAAAAAAGTATTGGTTACTTTTCTGACCTGTCCTGAACCTTTACAAGTTCCACAAGTTTGAATACTTGATTTATCTTTAGCGCCATTGCCCCCACAAGTAGTACAAAGCACATGCTTCTTTACTTTCACTTGTTTGTTCACGCCATTGGCTATCTCTTCGAAATTCAACTTTAACTTAATCCTTAAATTACTTCCTCTCTGTCCTCTTGCTTTGGCTCCTCCTCTAGAACGGCTTTGTCCACCGCCAAAGAATCCACCAAACATATCGTCACCAAATACATCTCCAAATTGACTAAAGATATCATTCATGTCCATACCGCCACCATATCCACCATTTCCTCCACCAGTACCAGGACCAAATGCTTGATGACCAAAACGATCGTATTTTGCCTTCTTATCCGCATCACTTAAAATCTCGTATGCTTCAGCAGCTTCTTTAAATTTTTCTTCTGCAGCTTTATCCCCTGGATTTCTATCCGGATGATATTGCATGGCAACTTTACGGTAGGCCTTTTTTATTTCATCTGCAGATGCAGACTTACTTACCCCTAATATTTCGTAAAAATCTCTTTTTGACATAATGCTTTTTTTATTTGCCTACGACCACTTTTGCAAAACGAATAATTTTATCATTCAAATAATATCCCTTTGTTACTTCATCAATGACCTTCCCTTTTTTAGCTTCCTCAGGAACTGGTATTTCAGTAATGGCCTCATGCAATTCCACATCAAAAGGCTGATCAATACTTTCCATTGCTTTTAAACCTTTGCCATGGAGTGTAGCCCTGATTTTATTAAAAACCAATTGGATACCTTCTTTTTGTACCGCAATATCGTCTGTCCCATTCAATTGCTTCTCAGCACGATCACAATCATCCATGACGTCTAATAAAGACACAATTACGTCTTTTCCAGCTGTCTGAATTAATTCCACACGTTCTTTGGCTGTTCTTCTTTTAAAGTTTTCAAATTCTGCCATTAAACGCAAATATTTATCCTTTTGATCTGCCAAATCCGCTTTTAATTGATCTAGTTCACTCAAAGGGGTTTCTGCTGTTTCTGAGGTGTTTTCAGGCGCTATTGGAGCCCCGTTTTCGGTATCTACGATTGTTTCTTGACCTGATTGCGCTTTATCTTCCATAATTAACTATTTGTACTCTAGTGCACGCAAATATATTGCCAAAGCAATAAAAGAGCAAAATTGACATAAAAGAGGCTTAAAATGAACAAGTTGTCACACATTCAGCCCCTATCTTTGCCAAATGACAAAGGTTTACCTAAATAAGCGCATTACGCCTAGGATTGCTATGGGCCATCCCTGGATTTATAACAATGAAGTGGATCGAATTGCGGGTACAGTGTCCCCAGGTGATATTGTAGAAGTGTATTACTTTGACGGCCAATTGGCTGGGCGTGGCTATATCAATCCCGGCTCACAGATTATTATTCGATTATTGACCAGAAAAAGAGAACCCATTGAAGCGGCATTTTTCCATCAAAAAATAAGTGAAGCTTGGGCATATAGAAAACAATTAGGCTACACAGAAAATTGCAGGTTGGTTTTTGGCGAAGCGGATGGATTACCTGCATTGATCATTGATAAATTCAATGATTATTTTGTGTTGCAGACGCTTTCCCTAGGAATTGAAAAATGGAAACCAGCGATAGTAGACGCCATCCAAACTATATTTTCACCCAAAGGCATCTATGAAAGAAACGATGTTCCAGTAAGAGAGCTGGAAGGACTGGAACAAACAAAAGGTTTTTTAACGGATCCTTTCCCAACAGAAATCATAATTCAAGAAAACGGTTTGCAGTTTTATGTAGACATTGAAAATGGTCAAAAAACAGGTTATTTTTTAGACCAACAAGACAACCGACGCGCGATCCAACATATTGTAAAAGGTGCAGATGTTTTAGGCGCGTTCACCTATACAGGTACTTTTGAAATTCATGCTGCACA
>JBILQZ010000192.1:0-3303 GCA_044372935.1 Sediminibacterium sp.
CCATTATGTCATTATCACAATCATTTGATGAAATTATTCAAAAAAGGAGATCTAATAGAAAATTCGATCCCAATGTAGAAGTACCTGATCAGGTGATTCAAAAAAGTTTAGAAAGGGCGATCCTCTCTCCAAATAGTAGCAATATGCAATTGTGGGAATTTTATTGGATCAAAGACCCTGCCCTGCAAAAAGATTTTCACGAATATTGTTTAAATCAAAACGCAGCTAGAACCGCAAAACAATTGGTTGTATTTGTGACCCGTCAAGACCATTGGAAACAAAGAGTTCAATGGCATTTAGACCTGATCAAAAAAGGCATCACAGGCGCATCCACCCCAAGTCAAGATAAATTAATGACCTACTATGGTAAATTAATGCCCTTGGCTTATGGAACAGATCAGTTTGGCTTTTTAAGTTTTATAAGAAGGAGTTTAAGTGGCCTCATTGGCGCTTTTAGACCCATGACTAGAATGAAGGGAAGAGCAGACCAAAGAATCACGGTACATAAATCTTGTGCCCTTGCTGCACAAACATTTATGTTGTCCATTGCTGCAGAGGGTTTTGAATCCTGTCCTATGGAAGGCTTTGATGCAGTGCGAGTGAAAAAAGCCTTAGGATTACCTCCAATGGCCGAGGTGAATATGATCATAAGTGTTGGCAAGGGAACAGAAGCCGGCATATGGGGAGAAAGAAATAGAGTCCCTTATGACCAAGTGGTGATCATTAAATAAAACAATATTTATCCCATAAAAAAGCCGCAATTATTTATTGCGGCTTTTTTAATTCAATAGGTTAGCTATTTATTTTTTGCTGGCGTCAGCACAATATTTCTATACTCTATAGGACCATGATCTCCTTGTAACATGATTGGTCCTGGAGCTCCTTCATTACTATCAATTGCACCTCCAGTGATACCTGGAATTTCTTGTTTAAATATAATGGTCTTTCCATTGGCTACTACAGTAACCATTCTGCCCACTAGTGTCACATCATAAGATTGCCACTCGCCTGCTGCTTTTGCTGCATTTTCCCATGGATCGATAAATCCATATACCCCACCTAAATATACATTTTGTGGTTCTTTGCCTTGGTTGTCTTCGATCTGAATTTCATAACGACCTCTTAAGTACACGCCGCTATTACTTCCTTTTGGATACCTAAATTCAATATGCAATTTAAAATCATCAAAAGTACCCACCGTTCTAATATTGCTTCCTGATTTAGGACTCGTTAACACCCCATTGATATTTTGCCATTGATTGTTCTTACCCATTGCTTCCCACCCTGTTAAATCCGTTGAATTTAATAATTGAATAGGCTTGCCCCATTGAACTTCTTTCAAACTATTTAACCTGGGTGCACGCACACCTGTCCAAGTATACTTTTGACCATAAGGAGCCACCATGGTGCCTTTTAACTGATCTCCTTCTAAAACGCCTTCCACCACTAAATTATTTTCTGTTCTATCCCATTGTGGCGGAATCGTAAAACTCAATTTTCCTTCTTTAAAGATAATCTGAGCAACAGGTCTTGCACTTCCACCATCTGCAACAAATCTGCCGAATAAATTTTTTACACCCGAATGTCTAACTTCCAACCATGAAGGTGCCATTCGACCTCCACCCATGTCTACCGTTAAATCCCATCTACCTTCTAAAGGATTTTCCTGCGCATATAGGGCGGAAGTGGCAAAGCAAGTAGCCACTAAACATAAAATGAAATTGAGCTGTTTTTTCATAGCACACTATTTAATTGTATTTCAAAATAATCATTTTTTTGATACAAAAAAGAGGAATTATTTAAAGCATCGCCTTGCCAGAAAAATGGTCAAATAAAGGAATGGTTTAACATAAAAAAGATGGCCCTTGCGAGGCCACCTTTTTCTATAATTCATATCATGATCAGCCTATGCTAGATCAAAGCGATCCAATTGCATTACTTTATTCCAAGCAGCAACAAAATCGTGTACAAATTTTTCTTTCGCATCATCACATGCATACACTTCTGCCAATGCACGTAATTCTGAATTAGAACCAAAAATCAAATCTACTCTAGTTCCAGTCCATTTAACAGCACCCGTTTTTCTATCTACACCTTGGAATGCATTTTGAGAATGATCCGTTGCGCTCCATGTAGTAGTGAAGTCAATCAAGTTTGCAAAGTAATCATTGGTTAATACCCCTGGCGTTTTTGTAAACACACCATGGTTAGATTGATCAAAATTGGTATTTAATACACGCATACCACCCACTAATACTGTCATCTCTGGTGCAGTAAGGGTTAATAATTGTGCCTTGTCTATCAACATTTCTTCTGCAGAAACCAATGTGCGTGGTTTGATATAATTACGGAAACCATCTGCAATAGGTTCTAATACTGCAAAGGATTCAACATCTGTATGTTCTTGCGTAGCGTCTGCTCTACCTGGTGTAAATGGTACTTTAACAGTCACTCCACCCTCTTTAGCCGCTTTCTCTACTGCAGCACATCCTGCTAAAACAATTAAATCCGCCATTGAAACTTGTTTGCCACCAGTTGCAGTTGCATTAAAGTCTTTTTGGATCAATTCTAAAGCATCTAATACTTTAGACAACTGTGCAGGATTATTGGCTGCCCAATATTTTTGTGGTGCTAAACGTATTCTTCCACCATTAGCGCCACCTCTTTTATCTGATCCACGGAAAGTAGAAGCAGATGCCCATGCTGTTGCAACCAATTCTGAAACAGTTAAACCTGAAGCAAGCACTTTAGCTTTTAGCGCTTCAATTTCTGCCGCTTCAATTAATTTGTAGTCTACTGCAGGAATTGGATCCTGCCAAATTAAAATTTCTGAAGGCACTTCTGGTCCAACGTATCTTGCACGTGGCCCCATATCACGATGTGTTAATTTAAACCATGCTCTTGCAAACGCATCTGCAAATTGGTCTGGATTTTCATAAAATCTTTTTGAGATTGGTGCGTATGCAGGATCTAAAATCAACGCTAAATCGGTCGTCAACATGGTTGGCGCATGTGTAATAGAAGGATCATGTGCATCTGGCACTGTTCCTGCACCTGCACCAGCTTTTGGTTTCCACTGATGTGCACCTGCTGGACTCTTTACCAATTCCCACTCAAACTTGAATAAGTTTTCAAAATAATTATTACTCCATTTGGTAGGCGTAGTTGTCCATGCTCCTTCTAAACCAGAAGTGATGGTGTATTGTGCATTACCCGTTCCAAAAGTATTTTTCCAGCCTGTGCCTTGCTCTTCGATACTTGCAGCAGCAGGTTCTTTACTTACATATTTACCTGGGTCACCCG
>JBILQZ010000193.1:0-3288 GCA_044372935.1 Sediminibacterium sp.
TGTTTGAACGATCGAGATACCATCATTCAAATTACGAATACCTTGATCAGATGCGTTAATTTGTTGGGTCAGCGCGTTTGCAATACCTAGCCCAGCTGCGTCGTCTCTTGCTCGGTTGACTCGCAAGCCAGAAGACAGCCTTTCAACAGAGTTGGCCATGTTGCTCTGGGCTGACTGCAGATTTTTCGAAGCCCACAATGAGGCTACATTGGTTCCTAAAACAGCTGGCATAAGATTCCTCTTTGAAGTGAACAGTTAAGAGAATCAATTTGTTGAATCTCCACGGTTCTTCTTACGGTTAAGAGTCATGAAGTGTTTAGGCCATTCTTGAAAAAGCATTGAATTTGAGGCGACACTCACTAAGTGAGTATTAAAGTACCAACTCTCATCCCCCTGCATTCAAGTCAATTGCAAACTCATGCCGGAATAAATACTGTTGATCATTTTTAAGTGCTAAGTACAATTAAATAAATGAACACCGACCCTCAGATCCAAAAGTACCTCAACTTATCTGACGCGGATGTTGTTTTGCCAGAAGAACAGCAGTATCAAGATAGGGACGTGCAATTAGCCATTCAATTGCACAAAGAGGGTAGGTTGACCGAGGCCAAGTCAATTTATGAAAAAATATTCAGCTCCGATCCAAATAAATTTGAAGTTCTTCATTTATTGGGAACTTTAGAAGCCCAACTCGGATTTTTCGATCGCGCTATAGACTTGCTTGAACAGGCTACTATGAAAAGTCCTCACTTGTGGGACTCTTTCTTCAATCTAGGCAATGCTTATATGGAGAATAGTAACTATGAAATGGCTGTTTTAAATTATAAAAAATCACTGGAATTAAAAAATAATAATAGTTTTGTGCAAAATAGTTTAGGACGAGCTTTACATCAATCTAAACATTTTGAAGAAGCACTGAATTATTATGAGAGTGCTATTCAATTAAACTCAAAAAATGACAAATACTACTTCAATAAAGGAGTTACATTAATTGAATTAAAATTATTTGATCAAGCTCTTGAGTCATTTGATAGGGCGATTAAAATAAATCGAAAAGAATTGTATTATCATTATAATCGAGGCTTAATTTTATTTAATCTTGAAAGATACAAAGAATCCCTAAATAGTTTTGATGAGGCTTTGAAAATATCTCCTACTTTTGCCAATTGCTACTTGTGCAAAGCTGATGTTCTAGTAAGATTAAATGAGAAAAAATTAGCAGAAAACTGCTACTTAAAGTCAATTGAATTTAATCCTGAGCTTCATGACGCTCACTATAATCTAGGTGTTTTAAAATTACAAAATAACAACGAAGATCAAGCGATTATTCACTTTAATGACGCATTAAAAATAAAACCTGATTTTGCAAAAGCAATAACAGCTATTGGGATTGCTAAACTTAATTCATTAGAATTAAATTCTGCCATTGAAATTTTTACAAAAGCTATTCAAATAGATCCAGAAGACCCAGGATTTTATCTTAATAGAGGTAATGCCTATGCTTCTTCAAAAAGATATCAAGAAGCCTTTGATGATTATGGTAAGGCCATAGAATTTAAACCTAATTATTATCAAGCCTATTCAAATAGAGGCAGCATCTTACTTTCCCAATTAAATCAACCTGAAGCGGCCTTAGTATTGTTTGAGGTAGCTATTGGCATTGAGCCAAATTTTGCAGATGCCCACATTAACAAGGCAGAGGCCCTAAATAGACTCGGCATGGAAGATTTAGCTTTAAATAGTTTTTTGAGAGCACTGGAAATAAACGCTAATGCACCATACATCATTGGAAAGTGCTTGCATTATAAAATGAAGCTGTGTGATTGGGATGGCCTCGCTGAAGGAATTTCTATATATGAATCAATGTTTTACAATGATTTGCCAGCCGCAGTTCCATTTGATGCAATTAATATAACTGATAATCCAGAAATTCACTTAACTGCAGCTAAATTAATAAGCGATGTTAAAAATAAAACGTTGCAATTATTGGGTGAAATACCAAAAAATTTAAATCATGAAAAATTGAAAATAGGTTTCTATTCTACAGACTTATATTATCACCCGGTATCTATATGGCTTGCAGAACAACTTGAAAATTTTGATAAAAACAAATTTGAACTTTTTGCATTCAGTTTTAAAACTGTTCCAGATCCGATGCATGCAAGATTAAAAGCTGCCTTTGATCACTATATTCCTGTTGATAAACTGTCAGATGTAGAAGTTACTCAATTATCACGTGAGCTAGAAATCGATATTGCCATAGATTTAAATGGTCAAACAGCAGATGGAAGGCCTAAAATTTTTTCTGGAAGAGCGGCGCCAATTCAAGTCAATCACATTGGCTTTCCAGGAACTATGGCAACTAATTACATTGATTACATGATTGTTGATCAAGCATGCATAACTACAGAAAATAGAAAATTTTATACAGAAAATTTAGCATTCGTACCTTGTTCATACACATATGATCGTCAAAGAAAAATAAGTCAAATACCCATCACTCGAGAGCAGTTTGGTCTGCCAGAAAATGCTCTTGTGTTTACATGTCAAAACGGGTCTCAAAAGATTAGTCCTGATGTTTTTGATGTTTGGATGAGTATATTGCGTGAAGTTCCCAACAGTGTTTTGTGGTTACTTAAGCCTAATAAATTGGCTTTGAAAAACTTATGCGCTGAGGCTGAGAAAAGAAATGTCAATAAGGATCGGCTCATCTTCATTGACCGTGAGATAGTCAGCGTAGATAAAGAGCAAGAGCGAATTGGTCGTTATTTGGCAAGTTATAAATTGGCAGATTTATTTTTAGATACTTGGCCTTATAACGCAGGAACAACGGCAGTAGATGCTTTGTGGGCTGGATTGCCTGTTCTTACAAAATCTGGCAAGTCATTGGGCGGGAGGATGGCAACCAGTGCTCTAACTGCGGTTGAAATGCCTGAATTAATTACTAACTCAGAAGAAGAATATAAAGGTTTGGCCATCAGATTGGCGCAAGATGCAAACTTGTTAAGAGCCGTAAAAACCAAGCTGAAGGAGAAAATTTCAACTGCGCCTTTATTTGACCCAGTTGGCAACACAAGGTACATTGAAAAAGCTTTTTTGGAAATGTACAGAAAGTATCAAGCCGGCGAAGCACCTGGAGATTTCACCATTGAATCTTAAGGTGTACTGGCAAACCTCCTGAGCTTTTTTGGATCGAGCTTCAAGCTGAAAATAGATCCAAAATGACAATTCTGTAAGGCTTGTTTTTCACAAGCACAACAAGTCGTTGCTATCATCTTGAAAACCAAT
>JBILQZ010000195.1:0-3255 GCA_044372935.1 Sediminibacterium sp.
CCACATAAAACACAATCCAGTTTATTAAACGAGTATGATCGTTTGCATTTAGCGCAATTGGCGATCGAAGATGACACTCAAATTAAAGTAAGTGATATTGAGTTTAAATTACCGAAGCCCTCTTACACCATTGATACATTAACTTATTTACAAGAGAAATATCCTCAGCATCAATTTTATGTGATCATGGGAAGTGATAGTTTTCAAAATTTACCAAAATGGAAGAACTTTGAAGCGCTTGTCAAAAACTATCAATTCATTGTTTATAGAAGGCCGGGCTTTGACATTACTGAAAAACATGGCGCAGATGTAACTTACTTAGAAGCGCCGATGTTAGAATTATCTGCAACATTAATTCGTAATAATTGCAAGGACGGCATCACTATTCGTTATTTGGTTCCCGAGGATGTAAGATTAGAAATAGAAAGAAATAATTATTTTAAGGATTGAAACGCGTAAGTGTTTAGTGGAAAAAAGAATCTTTAAAAAAACCTTAAAAACCCCACTGTATTTATTTCTTTTTATAAACAGGTACCGTTGAACAAGGCTCCCCATACATAATACTCTTTACTACAGGTCGAAGTTTTTGAGTAATCGCAATAAATGCCGATTCTCCAATAGGTGTATCACCACAGCCTTTTACAACAACACGCTGATCTATAAATATTGTTGCATCTATCTTTTGAATCTCTTCTAATAAAACCAATTCTCTTGTTTGTTTTTCATCCCCGAAATAAACAGATTTCGCAAAAGGCGAAAGATTAGCAACAATAAGCATATTAGCCCACATTGGAATAATCGCATCTGTACTACAAAAAATGCCGACAATTTTATTTTCAAACTGAGTCCAGTCAATTGAAGATAAGCTTGCGCGAAAATCTTTTTCTTTTAATATTAATTCCATAAACAAGTATGGCTTAATATCAAAAACAACAATTTCATTGTTTGGGATATATTGGGCAAGGTCTAAACTAATTAAACCACTCTCCGCTACTTTATTGATGAAGGGCTCAGACATGGCGTAAAATTAAATTGTTTTTTAGAAACCCTAGCATGATCTTGTTTCGAAAAGCGAATAAAAAACCCCCGAGAGTTCGGGGGTTTCAAAATATTGTAGCTGATACTAATAAACCTTCATGCGATTATCTTTAATCTTAGCAACTTTTTTAAGTCCTATATTGGTTCTATAGATCACAGATCTTGTTCTATTAAGTAAGTCCGATTCAAAGCTGGCTAAATCTTGGGTTGTAGCTTTTGCACCCTGAGATTTTACACTAATTACAAAAACACCGGCATTGCCAGCAATTGGAGCACTTGGTTTGTTTAAAAATGCTTTGTTAAATGCAGCACCAACCAGTTTTGGTTCATTGCCAATGCCTGGTATTAAAGAATAGTTGAAATTAATACTATCTGCTGGTTGTACTATTGTTTTAGCGCTCGCAGCTATCGCCTCCATCGTAGTTCCTTTGAAGTTTTGTTTGATCTGAATTGCTTTCTTTTGGTCTCTCAAAATTCCCTCCACTTGTGGTCTTGCCGAAGCAACAGACACTAGGCCAAGTTTTTCTTCGCCGGTGATAATAGCAACATAATAACTATCTCCAATCTCTGTAGGTTCTGAAACACTATTTAAATCATTTTCATAAACCCAACGAACAAGGGTTCTAGATTCTCCAAGACCCGGAATTTCATAATCCATTGACTTAATACCAGAAGCTGGGAAGGTTTGTTTATTTAATTTAACCGCCTCTTGGTTGAATGACTTGGTATCTTTACTTGCACTTGCAAAAGCTGCTGCTGCTGCAGACGCAACACCAATTGTTTCGCTACTAGGAAGAATTGCCTTAGATAAATAAGCAATTTTGTAAGCTGGACTTCTTGGGGTTTGCTTTAAAACTTCTATATAATGGTATCCGAAATCTGTTTTTACAACACCTTTCGAACCAACTGTATTATCAAAAGAAAAATCATTAAACGGTCCTACCATTTGTGCTTGAGGGAACATCTCATATTTACCGCCCTTTTCCTTACTACCCGCGTCGTCTGAATATTTTAAAACCATTTCGTCAAAAGAAACACCACCTGCTATTGCAGATTTAATGCTATCAATTAATTTCTTAGCAGCACTATCATCACGAATAATTTGTCCATTTTGTCCAGCAGTTGCAATTAATATATGTCTTACGCTTGCGCTATCTGGCCATTGTTTAACACCAATCACTTTTGCAATTGTATAATTTTTTCCATCCACATAAGGACCATAAGCGTTGCCTACTCCCGAAGCAATTATTGCTTCTTTATTTGGGACCTGTATAGATTTGCTGCTTATATAACTATTATAAAATGGTAAATCAGAGCCTGCTTTATTTAAAAAAGCTGCAGCATCTGGCGCTGCTTGGAAATCTGCTTTTAACGCGCTGATTGAATTTAAAACACTTGTAGAGTCAGCACTAGTAGGTGCTGCAGAAAATCCTACAAAATTAATTGACTTTGAAGCTTCCTCGACTTGAAAAGCTGCAGCGTTTTCTTTAATATAAGTAGCAACTTCATCATCGGTCACTTTTATTGTACTATCAGAAATACTAACATAAGGAATCCCCACAATCTCAATATTTGCAATACTATTTAATTCGTTGTATTGTTTTTGAACCATCCAGCTTGGAACCTGAAGTCCTTTTACGATTAGTGCCTGGTATTTATTTCTCAATCTATTTTCGATAGATGGCTCGATGTACATCTTTTCTATTTGATTGATTTGTTCTTGGTTCTTGCTTTTTTTAACTTGCGCAATCGCTTGTTTTGCGTCATTCACTTTGAATTCTCCAGTATTAGGATCTGTGAACTCTTGTTTAAATGGAGATTCAGTTCCGAATAAAACATCGGTGATTTCTTTATTACCAACAGTAATTCCTAATGCTTCTTCTTCTTTAACATATAAAATACGATCAATTTCTTGATTCCATAAGAAACCAATTAATTGTTCGCGCTTAACACCTTGGGAGGCATAATTCTGTACTTGTATTTCTAATTTCTCTTCGAAACTAATTTTATTAATACTAACCCCGTTTACGGTTCCTAAATCAGTAACTGTTGTATTACCTTGTTTACCAATTCCATCTTGTAATACAAAAGCAACCAATGCGATTACGATAATTGTAAAGATGATCCAAGCACCTTTATCACGAATGTTCTGAATAATAGACATATGTATCTTATAATTATATAGGCAGCAAATTTAGTATATTATATGAACGAAAT
>JBILQZ010000196.1:0-3229 GCA_044372935.1 Sediminibacterium sp.
ATCTACCCCTAAAGTTTTATAGATACTTGATTTTCTGGATACACCTAATAAAATGGGTAATTCAATTTTTGTAAATTGCTTTAACTCTTTCACTAAAATGAAATTTTCTTGAACTGTTTTACTAAAACCAAAGCCTGGATCAATGATCCACTTCGTTAATCCTTTGGATGCAAATTGTACTTTTTTTGCTTCAAAATACTGAATGACTTCCTGAACGATGTCTGACCGATCTACTATTTGATGCATGGTGCTTGGCCCACCAGTTTGATGCATTCCAATATAACCTGCCTGATGTGTCACCACTGTGTCCAATAAGTCTGGATCAAAATTACCACAGCTAATGTCATTTACTATTTCAGCACCAGCGTCTAGTGCTGCATTTGCCACAGGAGCATGATAAGTGTCAATTGAAATAGGAATATGGGGTAGTGCTGCATGGATGGCTTCAATGATGGGAACCACTCTTTCTATTTCTAAAGATGTTTCCACTAATTCAGCTCCTGGTCTTGTACTTTGCCCCCCAATGTCCAAGATAGCGGCACCAGCAGTCACCATTTCTTTTGCTTTTTGAACTGCAAAATCAAGTTGTTGGATTCGGCTCTCCCCATAAAATGAATCAGGTGTCGCATTCAAAATACCCATTATGACTGGGGTGGTCAAGTCTAGTACCTTGTTTTTTAAATGGATCTGAAACATAGTTTTATTTTAAGGGCCTTATTGATTATCTTGCAAGGGTTCAAAGATATTAAATCACCGTGTAATTAGCCGTTATTTCATGAGTCAAACTTCTGCACAATATGATCAAGCAATTGCTTCTTGTAGAGATATATTTATCAAGAAAACAAAAGATTATGGCACTGCTTGGCGCGTTCTAAGAATTATCTCTGTTGTAGATCAAATATTTATCAAAGCTTTAAGGGTAAGAACCATTCAAGATAAAGGTGTACAAAAAGTAGGGGATGATATTCAAGATGAATTTAAAGGCATTATTAATTATGCAGTAATTGGATTGATTCAACTTCAATTGGATGATCCGAAGGTAGAAGATATGCCTGTTGAAAAAGTTCAAATGCTGTATCATGAATATGTAGATTTTGCCAAAAAGACGATGTTAGATAAGAATCATGATTATGGTGAAGCATGGAGAGATATGAGTCAAGAGAGCTATGCAGATTTAATATTAGTGAAACTCTTACGTATCCGTCAAATTTTGACCAATGATGGAAAAACTTTAATCAGTGAAGGCATTGATGCCAATTTTGTAGACATTTTAAATTATGCTGTTTTTGCTTTAATCCAAATTTCAGAAGGAAAACATTAATTCTATGCAAGCATTTTTGAAAACTTTGAGATGGATCGTGGGTATTTTATTTATTTTTTCTGGCTTAATCAAGGCCAATGATCCATTAGGTTTAAGTTATAAAATGCAGGAATTTTTTGAAGTATGGGGGCTAGCATTTTTGGATGATTATACCCTAGGATTTTCTTTATTCATGAATACCCTAGAGATTGTTGCAGGGATCGCTTTATTGATTAAATACCCCTACAAACAAACCTTGTGGTTACTATTAGGCTTAATTGTTTTCTTTACTTTCTTGACCGGATACGCTTTATTTTCAGGCAAAATCAAAACCTGTGGATGTTTTGGTGATTGTATTCCCTTAACGCCTAAAGTCTCCTTTATCAAAGACTTAGTCTTATTATTCGCCATCCTTATTTTACTGTTCAACCATAAAAAAGTAAAATCGAAAATACATAAAGCATTAGGCATATTCATTTTGTTACTCACCACTAGTATAGTAGGGTATGGTCAATTTTATGTGTTACAACATCTTCCTATAATGGATTGTTTACCTTATAAAAGAGGGAACGATATCAAAGAACAAATGAAGACCCCAATAGGTGCCATCCCAGATAGTGTTTCTATTCAAATGAGTTTTATAAAAGAGGGTAAAACTGTCCAATTTGACATCAATCAGTTTCCAGAAGATTTTGATAGCACCTATATATACAAAGACCGAAAAGAAGTTTTAATTCAAAAAGGAAATGGGCTTACTGCTAAAATTGTTGATTTTAGTTTATTCACAATCAATAAGATAGATACAACTGAAGCTCTATTGGATACAAAAGAACCTTATGTTTTAATTTTTGCTGGAACAATTGATTCCAATAAACCTTGGCAAGAAATTGTAACCACATTAAAAGCCAAGTATACATTCGTTTATTTAGTGACTGCAGCTCCTGAAAACGCTGCTGCATTGAAGCTTGATATACCCATCTTAATAGGGGATCTTACAATGATTAAAACAGCGGCAAGGATATGGCCATCCATCTTCGTGATGAATAAGGCTAGGATCATGGAAAAACAGTCCTATATAGATTTCCTACAGAAATAGGTCGATGATATTATAGATTTAAGTCGTAACTTAGGAAACAAGTATACTAAATCCTAAGCTATGTCAAAAATTAAAGCAATTTTAGAAAAGAAAGGCCCACATTTTAATACAGTTGCGCCAAGTACGCCAGTAGTAGATGCTTTGACCATTATGCAATCTGAAAATTTAAGCTATGTAGTGGTGATGGATGACAATCAATTTGTCGGTATCATGTCCGAACGTGATTATACACATAAAATCAAATTAAAGGGCCGTCATTCTGAATCTACTATTGTAAAAGAAATCATGACGCATGATTTGCCAGTGATAGGTTTACAAGAAGAATTAGAAAGATGTATGATATTGATGAATGTATACAAAACTAGGTATTTACCTGTTTTCGATAATTTAGAATTCAAAGGGGTTATTACCATGAATGATTTGATGCGGGATGTGTTAGATAAAAAAGACAAATAACATTCATTATTTGATCACCACATCTATAATTACTTTTTCACCCATTTTTTCATTGACTCTTTCAATGATTTGTGCCTTCTGAAAGCCTAATTCATTTTTTAATGGGCCAATATTGGAATGTATAAATAACTTCTGATCAAAGATGTAAATCTTCTCTGTGTATTTTGCTACTGTAACGCCCATAATTTCTTCCCAAACAGTTTCAATTTGTGCTGCTCTAATACCATTTTTAAGTTTGGTATTTTCTTGAACCATTTGTTTGAGTGCATCACCGATTTTAAAAGTAGCCATACAGTAAAATTACAATTTTATAATTCAATCAGTTGGTAATTATCTACATATTTACCTAAAAGATCTGCCACTCTTGCCTTGTGCGT
>JBILQZ010000035.1:0-12128 GCA_044372935.1 Sediminibacterium sp.
ACATATTCTCAAGAACGATTAAATGATTCTCATCACATAATGTATCTCCTGTTTTAATCTCTTTAAATCCAACCGCTGCTGCGATATCACCTGCTTCGATAAAATCGATTGGGTTTTGTTTGTTCGCAAACATTTTCATGATACGAGAGATACGCTCATTCTTACCACTACGTACGTTTCTTACATAAGAACCTGCATCTAAGTGACCAGAATAACATCTGAAGAACGCCAAACGTCCTACGAATGGATCTGTCATAATTTTGAAGGCCAATGCAGCAAATGGTTCTTTTGCATTAGGCTTACGGAAGATTTTCGCTCCTGTATCTGGATCTGTACCTTCTGTATCATCTACATCTACTGGAGAAGGTAAATAACGACATACCGCATCTAATGCAGTTTGTACCCCTTTATTTTTGAATGAAGATCCACACATCATTGGAACGATACTTAAATCGATACAAGCTTTACGGATTGCTTCATGAACTTCATCTTCAGAAATTGAATCTGGGTTCTCAAAGAATTTCTCCATCAACTTGTCATCATATTCAGCAACTGCTTCAATCAATTGTGCTCTCCAGTAATCCACATCTTCTTTCATATCATCTGGTACAGGAATCTCAGTATACGTCATACCTTCTGTTGCATCATCCCAGATAATACCTTTTAATTTAATTAAATCCACTACACCCTTGAAACCATCTTCAGCTCCAATTGGTAATTGCAATGGTACCGCTTTCGCACCTAACATTTCTCTTACTTGGTTTACCACCATTAAGAAATCTGCACCAGCACGATCCATTTTGTTTACGAAACCGATACGAGGAACTTTGTAACGGTTTGCTTGACGCCATACAGTTTCTGATTGAGGCTCAACACCATCCACTGCAGAAAACAAAGCAATCAAACCATCCAATACACGCATTGAACGCTCTACCTCTACCGTAAAGTCAACGTGTCCTGGAGTATCAATGATATTGAAATAATAATCTTTTGTGTTTGCATCTTTCTTACCTAACACAGTTGGGAATTGCCATTGACAACTTACCGCTGCAGAAGTAATCGTGATACCTCTTTCTTTTTCTTGCTCCATCCAGTCAGTGGTTGCACCACCATCATGTACTTCACCAATTTTGTGAATCATACCAGTGTAACGCAAGATACGTTCAGTGGTTGTAGTCTTACCCGCATCAATGTGCGCAGCAATACCAAAGTTTCTTTGTAGTCTTAAGTCCGCCATATTAGGGTTGTTTAATTTTATTTATCCAATTTTCCGAGGCGCAAAGTTAATCATATAAGTGATTGAATAACGGATTCCGCCCCCTTTTTTTCAACAAAAAACCCCAACATTGCTGTTGGGGTTTTGATATAGTAAGGTAAATGATTCCTTTTGAGGAGCTTACACTTTAAAGTGAGAGAACGCTTTGTTCGCCTCAGCCATACGATGTGTATCTTCTTTCTTCTTAAATGCACCGCCTTCGCCTTTTGTAGCTGCAACGATTTCATTTGCTAATTTGTCAGCCATTGTCTTACCGTTACGCTCACGGCTAAAACGTACCAACCACTTCATGCTTAAAGAAATCTTTCTGTCCGCGCGAACTTCAGCTGGGATTTGGAAAGTAGCACCACCAATACGACGGCTACGTACTTCAACTGCTGGAGTTACATTCGCTACCGCTTTCTTCCACATTTCATAACCATCTTCGTTCGTCATTTTTGCTACTTTCTCTAAAGAATCGTAGAAAATTTTGAATGCAGTTGTTTTTTTACCATCCAACATAATGTTGTTGATAAAACGAGTCACCTGCACATCGTTGAAACGAGGATCTGGAGCTAAAGGAATCTTTTTAGGTTGTGCTTTACGCATGTCGAATATGAATTAGTTGTTACTTGATTATTTTTTTGCTTTTTCTTTCTTAGTACCATACTTAGAACGAGACTGCTTACGGTCTTTAACACCAGCAGTATCCAAACTACCACGAACAATATGATAACGTACACCCGGTAAGTCTTTTACACGACCACCACGGATTAATACGATACTGTGCTCTTGTAAGTTATGGCCTTCACCTGGGATATAGGCAATGACTTCAATCTTATTAGTCAAACGTACTTTTGCTACTTTACGTAACGCAGAGTTCGGCTTTTTTGGAGTTGTTGTATATACTCTTGTACAAACACCACGACGCTGAGGACATGCATCCAAAGCTCTTGATTTACTTTTAGCCCTGATGATCTCACGGCCTTTTCTCACTAATTGTTGAATAGTAGGCATTAATTATGCTGTTTAGTTCAATTTCGGTTTATAAAAAATTCGGACGGCAAAGGTAATGGCTGCAAACGAATTACCAAAATGTTTATTTGCTATTTTTAAAAAAATAAAGCAATTAGCCCCTTTTACCGTACGATTGTCTTTGTTTTTGCTAGTTAATAGACTGATTTACAGTCATTTAACTAAATTTTCACCAACCAACCATGTTTATCCACTTCTAGTCCCACACGGATGTCATTAAGCTTCTTTTTTAGGCTTGTAGCCACTTTTAGCTTGCTCATGTCAAAATCCATCACATAATCTCCCTCCGCTAATCTGGACACATAAGAGACCACCGCAGCCGTTCCTACCCCAAATACTTCTTCTAATTTACCTGCTTTGTGAGCTGCTACAATTTCTTCTACCGAAAGATTGCGCTCTTCCACGGTATACCCCATATCTCTTAGTAAAGTAATCGCACTATCTCTTGTCACACCTTTTAATACGGTACCTCTTTCTAAACTTGGCGTGATGACTTTTCCGTCAATTACAAACATCACATTCATCATCCCCACTTCTTCTACGTATTTATGTTCTAATGCATCTGTCCATAAAACTTGATCATACCCCTTCTTTTGTGCTAGCACAACAGGATATAAACTTGCTCCGTAGTTACCGCCATTTTTTGCAAATCCAACACCACCTGGTGTCGCTCTTGTGAAATTTTGTTCGATTAAAATTTTCATTGGCTCTGCATGGTATGGACCAGCTGGGCCTAAAATAATCATGAACTTATAAGTTGCAGAAGGACGTACCCCAATAAAAGGATCGGTTGCAATCATGAATGGTCGAATGTATAAAGAATGATCTTCTTCTGTTGGAATCCAATCTTTTTCAATTTGAATTAATTGCTTCATGCCCTCCATAAATAACCACTCAGGAACAGTAGGCATTTGCATTCTTTCTGCAGAAGTATTAAAACGTTTATAATTTTCTTGTGGTCTAAAAATAACCACTTCGTCCTTTGTTGTTTTATATGCTTTAATGCCTTCAAAAATGGATTGGCCATAATGCAAAACTGCAGTGGATGGATTCAATTGTAATGGCTCAAATTTTTTGATGACTGCATGCTTCCATTCACCATCTTCGTAATCGGCTTCCAACATATAGTTGGTAAAACTTTTTCCAAAGAAGAAATTTTTAGGATCCAATTGTCTTAATTGATCCTTTGGCATTTCAATAAAAGGGATATTTTGCGCACTCATTTTTATAAGTTTTTAGGCTATTTCAGGCACAAAGAAACACAAAAAAATAAAGACTTACAATTGTTATTTTTTCAATCCAATCAATTCAGTTAATTTCCGTTATTCAAATCCCATGAAAGAAGTTAAAAACATCCTCCCTAATAGCGTCATAGTGAACCTGTACAAAGAAAGTTTAGTATTAGGATCAACGCCAGTAAATGTGGATAAAAAAGCACCGGCATCCCCTGCTTTGGAGGAGCATACTGCACCAATAGAGGCTGATGAGACCCCGATTGCACCTGTTAAATTTCTTGGAGAACATCAAAAAAAGATCCTTGTTTTAGTGCAAGATTCAAACGCGGTACATTTAAATGAAAGAGATTTTGATTTGCTCACTTCAATTTTAAATGCATGTAAATTAACCATCGCTGATATTGCATTAATTAACCTAGCAAATAAAAACTATTCGCTACATCAAATTTTAGTGCAGGTGCCTTCTGATATTGTATTGATATTTGACATTCCTCCAACACAATTAAAAATAAAATTACCTACTAAAATTTATAGTCCAATTTTACTTGGAACAACTCAATTATTATTCAGTAATAATTTAGCACAGATGCAAGGAATTGATCAAGCATCCAAAGTTGAAAAAACTAAATTATGGACCTCCCTAAAAATGATTTTTAATTTATAAATTGAAATCATTTTATTTTTTCGCACAAAATATTTTTCAAAATGCATACCCTAATTTTTGCTACCAACAATCGAAATAAAGTGGCCGAAATTCAATCCTTAGTGGGGAGTGATTTTGAAATTATTCCTTTAAAAGAAGCGGGCATTGATATCGATATTCCTGAGCCTCATGATCAATTGGAAGCGAATGCTTTAGAAAAAGCAACAACCATTTTTAACCTCACCCAACAAAATTGTTTTAGTGAAGACACCGGACTAGAAATTGATTGTTTAGACGGTGAGCCAGGTGTAAAGAGCGCAAGGTATGCAGGCGAAGACAGGGATTTTCAGGCCAATATAGACCTTGTATTACATAAAATGGAAGGCGTTAGCAGCAGAACGGCACAATTTAGAACCGTGATTTGTCTTATTTGGGCACAGCAAACCTATTATTTTGAAGGCATCTGTAAAGGTCAAATTTTAACCGATATGCAAGGTGAAAAAGGGTTTGGCTATGACCCCATTTTTGTACCAGACGGTTCAACCAAAAGCTTTGCTAGTATGACGATGGCCGAAAAGAACCAATTCAGTCATAGACAAAAAGCAGTGACACAACTCTTTCAATTTTTGCAGACTTTATAAACCTACAAAAGCATTTGGATTGGATGGTCAAATTGCTTAACGTATCACCCTTATTGTGTTATCGGCCTTGGGCTGTTCCATAGGTCCCAGCTTGCATTGGCTTGAATATGCAGCATCTCCAGACCATTTTGAATCGTTGCACCTTGCCTCGCACCTAAAGTCAAAAATTTAGTTTCAGCTGGATTATAGATAAGGTCATATAAATGATGCTTGGAAGTGATCGCTTCATAAGGCAATGACGGCGCCTCCTCTACCTGCGGGTACATACCCACAGGACTTGTATTTATCAATAAGCTATGTGCTGCAATGACACCTGCATCAAGCGAATCATAGCTAAGTACCCCAGGAGCCGGTTTCCTGGACACCAATTGATACGCTATCCCCATTTTTTGCAACACCCACTCCACCGCCGCTGCCGCACCGCCTGTTCCAAAGATCAAGGCTTTTTGATGGTGAGGCTTTAAAAAGGGTAAGAGGGATTGTTCAAAGCCAATGACATCTGTATTATATCCATAAAATGCTCCTTCATACAGCCGAATACAATTGCATGCTTGAATGGTTTCCACCACAGTAGATGGATTTTGTAAAAAAGGAATGACTGCTTTCTTGTAAGGAATGGTCACGTTCAACCCTTTTAGATTGGGATTGTTTTTCCAAAGGTCTAAAAATGCATCTATGGTTTCAATTGGATAGTTTTCGTATTGTGCATCTGTAATATTTTCAGTCGAAAAATAATTAGCAAAATATCCTTTAGAAAAAGAATGCGACAAAGGAAAACCTATGAGACCAAACTGACGCACTTTATTTGTTTAAGTATAAATCAAAAGTATCACCACGTAAACCAATACGCATTGCTTCTAATGGAATGATTTCGGATGGGGCAATATTTCCTAAGTTCACATTACAACCAATCAATTCTAGGAAATACAATTGTTGTGCTTTTTGTGGTGCTTCCCAAAGAATTTTTTCAGCAGGAATTTTTGTTAAAATTTCTTGCACCAATCCTTCTCTTACTTCACCTGAACCTCTGTATATACCTACGTTTCCTGCTTCTCTTGCTTCTGCAATAACATAAGAAGCGCCTGCATTTAATTCTGCACCCATTAATTCAATCCATTTATAAGGAGGAATAATATGGGCAGCATCTTTACTACCTACTTCACTAAATACTTTTGCAAATTTTGAAATCTTTTCTATGTAGCCACATTTTTCTGTATGTGGAATTACAATAGAACCATCGCTCACTTCAATTACATCAATTTTGTAATCCTTACACATGGCTATATAGTCATCAAATTGATTTCTAATTACGAATGCTTCAAACAATGTACCACCAAAATAAACGGGTATATTATGCGCTTGGTATAACTCGATTTTTTCTCTAAGATTAGGGGTAACGAATGAAGTACCAAATCCTAATTTAACGATATCTGTATGAGGTGCTCCTACACTTAAAAAATTCTCTGCATCTCTCAAACTAAGTCCTTTATCCATCACCATGGTTAAACCAAATTGTCTAGGCTGTGTTGTTCTTTCTGGAATCTGTGTTAAATTAAAATTCATCATTGTGCTTCTATATTTTTGCAAAGATAATTTAAAAAAGCATAGCTTATTTAAGCTTCTTGTATTGACTGATCAATTCCACCACTTTAGCATCCTGTATGAGCTCTGGGTAAAACTTAAGCAGCTTATTCAACCATTTGCCAGACTTCGACAAAGCCATCTCTAATTGCAATAATCCTTCCTTACGCTTATTCATCATAAATAAAATAGCAGCTCTATAATAGACAAAGATCACTTTTCCTTGGGTAGACATATAGGCCAATTCCGTTTGCTCCAATGCCGCATCCAATTGATCATTCGCAATGAGGCATCGAATAAAACTTTCCCATCCAGCAATTTGCTTTGGCTTATGTTTTACCACGATACCAAAATAGGTAGCCGCCTCTTTAAAGTCTTCTAGGTGCATATAACACTCCCCCATCATGATATAATACTCATTGATATGCTTATTAATACGGATGGCATTTTCTATTTGCTTGATCGCCATCTGCCATTTAGATTCTAGCATATAGGTGGATGCAATTTTTTGATACAACCTGCTATCTTCTGGATTTAAGTGTACTGCTTTTTTATAATGAAATCTTGCTTGCGCAAAATTCTTTAAACGATGGTAGCAATGTCCTATTGCTTCATAAATCACATCTTCAGGTCTTGAAAGCTCTAAAACTTTTTCCAATGCTTCAATCGCTTCATTGTATTTTCTCATACGCAAATAGGCATCCCCCATATTGCGATAAGCATAATCAAATTTTTCATCAATGACTATTGCAAATTGATAGGCATCAATCGCTTTTTCATATAATTTGATTCCTTGATAAGCCGCTGCCAAATTGAACCAGGCCAATGCATTATAGGGCTGCTCGTCGATCATTTTTTGATGCAACTTTATACTCTCCTCATTGCGTCCTGTAAAATCTGTCCAAAAACAAATTTTATACAATGCCTCTTCGTTAGTGGGTTCTTCTTCTAAAATCAACTGCAAACAATCAAATACTTTATCAAAAGCTTCATGATCATCATAGACATCCGCTAATTCAAAAAGTAATTCTGTTCTTTCTGCCCCCTCAAATAAATGCAAAGCTTCTTGTAATAAAACAATGGCTTCTTCTGGCTGATCCAATGCTAAATAAGCATCCGTTTTAAGAATGAATAAATTCATGTCTTTATGATCGTATAATGCGGCTGTATTTAATAATTCAAGTGCTTCACTATATTTTCTTGTCGCCAATAATAAGTCTGCTTTTTTGATCATCAGGAGGGACGATGAAGGAAATTGTGCAAGGGCAATATCAGCTGCTTCAATCGCTTCGTTAATGGCATCTTTCTCATCCAAATGGGCGATTATTTTTTCAAAATCGTCCTCTTCTATATAGGCATGGGCCTTCCCAGTTTTTAAGTGCTGGTAGCGTAAGAGTAATTCCCTGATGTCTCCATTTTCCTCTTCAAATTGATGATTCAACATGGCATCTATTTAAACTTATTTAATAAAGTATTGAAAATCAATAATTTAAAATATCATGGTAGATTTCAATACTGTATTAAATGTACGGGTTCAGGCTTACTTTAAGCAAAAATATTGTACACAGAAACCCTATAATATCGTTAAAAAAATATTTATGTAGAATTGTGATAATGTTTTAACTTTGTAAGAACCGTGCGTACCCTAAGAACTATATTATCCTCAGTTGTTCTATTGGCAGTAATATCTACTACTGTTCATGCTTCTACAACCATTACAGGTACCATCGCGTCTAAAAAAGTAGCAGAAAAATACAGCTTAAAAAACTTAAGTAGCTTAAGTCATAAAGCAACTACTTTCCATGATTTAAAATCTAGTTTGGTCTATAAAGGACTTTCTGTTCATTCAAATCTGAATGGTGCTGCAAACCAAACCACTTATCTTAAATACAATAAGGGCAATATTAGTTATGTAATCCCTTATAAGCATAAGTTGATTCTACCTAGGTTCAAAACACCTAGTCCTCAACAACCTTAATTCATTATTTGAAACTGTGCCTTGTTAATTTCAAACACATTTAATGTGATTGGACTTAGATCTACTTTGCTTGCACGATACAAAATTTGACTACCTTCTTTTGTGAATAATTGATACGCCAATACCAGGCCAGGTATTTCCTTAAAAGCTTGCTCATACACCGTAACAGTCGGCAGGATAGAAGTGGTATACCATACTTGCATAGCCGAACCATCTGCCCAAGAAAGCGTAATAGATTCGCAAGGATATTCTAACACGGTGAGGGTGGATTGATTTTTCTTAGAGGCAATTAAATTGACACTATTTGGAGGTGGATATTGAATGTATTGCAATAACTTATTCAACCCTATTTCTTTTAAAACAATGGCTGAATCTTGTTGGGTATTAAAAATGAGTGTTTGTTGTAAAGCAGCCGTTTTTAAAATGGTCTTGCAACTATTGCCTTTGATATACACTTCCTTTTGACCTAAGAGGGTCGTATCACCCGCAGTAATTTTTTGAATAGTATACCCAATGCTGCACTCACCTACTACTTTGGTCTGGGCATTGACCTGTTGTAGTATACAACAAAAAAAGCAAGCAATTAGGGGGGATAATCGAAGCATGGTTTGCAGCGTTAAGCTAAAAAGAGACCCAAGTATTACTTAGGCCTCTTTTATATAAATTTTATTTTTTTGTTTTGTCTTTAAGCGCTTGAACTTTTTTCTGCGCTTCCATCATCTGCTCATATTTTTCCTGCCAATTACTTTTCTTTTTTGGTGTTTTTCGTTTTACATCGATATCTGCCAAAATTTTATCATGGTTGATGATCATTTTTTGAATCACCAATTGTAATAATAAGGTAACAATATTAGACACTGTATAATACCAAGTCAATGCCGATGGCAAACTATTAAAAATAAATAATAGCATGAATGGGAAAATATATGGCATGTACTTTAACGCAGGATTATCCTGTGTAGGCGTCATGGACATATTGTAGATAGAAGAGATGAAAGTAGTCAATACCGCAGTTAATGTAAATAAACTGATATGACTTCCAAATCCTAAAGGAATACTAAAAGGCAAAGTGAAGATAGAGTCATAGCTTGATAAATCCTGACTCCATAAAAAGGATTGTCCTCTTAATGCAATGTTTGAATTAAAGAAGCTATACAAAGCAAAGAAAATCGGAATTTGCAGTAAAGCAGGGATACATCCACCTAATGGATTTACACCAGCCTCTCTAAACAATTTCATTTGCTCCATTGCAAATGCTTGTTGATCGTCTCCTGTCTTTTTCTTGATCTCATCTAATTCAGGCTTCAACACTTTCATTTTTGCAGTACTCAAGAAGCTTGAATAAGTCAATGGAGAAGTAACCAAACGAATAAAGATGGTTAATAAAAATACCACCCAGCCATAATTTTTTACAAAGCCAGCAAAGAAATCAAACACTGGCATGATGATGTATTTGTTAATTGGACGAACAAAAGAATATAAATCTCTACCCAAATTCACAATTTTCTCCATTTCTGGTGCCTGAGATTTTAAAATTTCAAAATCGTTTGGACCATAATATAAAGACAATGGCATGTTCACATTCGCGCCAGCTAATTTCGTTTGAAACTGTGCTTGTAAAGTGGCTAAACCATTACTGCTATCTGTCTTGCGTTGCCAGTCAATCTTACCTGAATTAAAGCCTTCTTTATAAATCACTGTAGTAGTGAAGAACTGTTGTACTAAACCTACCCATTGTACTGGTTTTTCAAAAACTTTATTGGTATTGCTTGAAATATAATCGAATTCATTGCCTTCTGAGAAACAGATATTAGACATTTGACGCTCATAGGTAGTTGTCTTTTCTTGACCATAAGAGTGTACATCCCATAAAACATTCAATTGATTGTTGGTTAACAATTGATCTGCACCGTCCATTACGATATTCCAATCTACATTGAACTTACCTTTTGCCAAAGCAAATTGGTGCTTAATTGTTTTGCCATTAGGAGCTGTCCAAACGTATTCTATTTTTTGAACCCCATTTTGATCTGTACTAACATTTGCAACTGGGAAGATAACTTGGTTGATTTGAACCGTTTGATTATTACCCGTATTCACCGCATAAGTCAAGGAACTACTATCCCCTAATTGTACCAATTCTTTTTTAGAATTAGCATACCCTTTTAAAGTAACGCTGGCAACCTGTCCGCCTTTATTAGTAAATTCAACTTTAATTAAGTCATTCTCTAAAATAGCAATTTGCTCCTTTAAGGTATCTGCTACTACTGCATTAGTCGTTGTGTCTTGACGAGTCGAATCAACAAATTGTGCTGTTTTTAATGCAGCTGCTTTTTCGGCAGTCGCTTTCACTACTGCAACTGAATCATCAAATCTTTTTTTGTATGCAGCAATTTCATTTTGTTGTTTACTGGTATACCAGAAGTATACAAAGAATAAACCTGCTAATAATACAAACCCAATGACCGTATTTTTGTCCGTTTTCATGCTTTTTAATTAATCTAAATAGATGCCGCAAAGGTATGTTTTTAGAACGTATTTAGCATGTTATGGCGCCCATTTTGAGGCCATTTTAATACTATTTTAAGGCTTTATTACAAATTCCTGCTGTATTTGCCCCCTGTGTGGTAAAGCAAATTGGTGATATCTCCTAAACTACAATATTTAACCGCCTCCATCAATACTTCAAAAATATTTTGATTTTGCACGGCTGCCGTATGGAGCAAACTTAAATAATGGGCTGATTGGTCTTTATGCCTATTTTTAAAATGTCCTAGATTGCTAATTTGTAATTTCTTTTCTGCTGCAGAAGACCTAAACACTGGACGTCGATCATTGCTATTTTGGTCAGCTTCATCAATAAAGGTATTGACCCCAATGATTGGAATCTCCCCATGGTGTTTCCTGGTTTCATACAACATACTTTCTTCTTGAATCTTAGATCTTTGGTACATTCTTTCCATCGCACCCAATACCCCACCCCTTGCATTAATACGTTCTAGCTCCAATAATACTGCCTCCTCTACCAAGTCCGTTAATTCATTCATCATAAAGCTACCCTGTTGTGCATTTTCCACTTTAGCGGTACCCAATTCTTTATTAATAATTAATTGAATCGCTAAAGCCCTTCTAACACTCTCTTTGGTAGGGGTTGTAATGGCTTCGTCATAAGCATTGGTATGTAAACTATTACATTGGTCATAAATCGCATACAAGGCTTGCAAGGTTGTTCTGATGTCATTAAAATCAATCTCTTGCGCATGTAAACTTCGACCACTGGTTTGAATATGGTACTTTAATTTTTGAGACCTTGAATTCGCTTTATATTTAAGCTTCATCGTTTGTGCCCAGATCCTTCTTGCTACACGACCAATTACTGCATATTCTGGATCCATTCCATTGCTAAAAAAGAAACTAAAATTAGGAATGAATTCGTCAATCGCTAAACCACGATTCATAAAATATTCAATATAAGTAAACCCATTGGCCAATGTAAATGCCAACTGCGTAATCGGATTCGCTCCAGCTTCTGCTATATGATAGCCTGAGATAGAAATACTATAGAAGTTTTTAATTTTTTGATCTACAAAATAAGCTTGTACATCGCCCATTAATTTCAATGCAAAATCAATAGAAAAAATACAGGTATTTTGTGCTTGATCTTCTTTTAAAATATCTGCTTGCAAAGTGCCTCTTAAGTTTTGTAAGACCTGATTTTTAATGCGTTCATATACTTTTGCATCTAACACTTGGTCACCAC
>JBILQZ010000198.1:0-3181 GCA_044372935.1 Sediminibacterium sp.
TGAATTAAAGAAATCAGGCAAAGTGGTGATCACGGTTTGTAGAAGTGGGTCAAGAAGTGGCATGGCAAAATCTATCTTAAAAGCTGCAGGCATCGAAGTGTACAATGGAGGTCCTTGGAATGTCTTAAGATCTAAAATTTAATTACAATATAAATTACAGTCCTAGTGCTTAGTTTTTTAAAAAAATACCAACGTAGTTTAATTGGCCTAACAATTGGTGCGATTGCCGGTTTTTTATACTGGAACTATGTTGGATGCGCCTCTGGCACTTGTGCTATTACTTCAAAGCCCCTCAATAGTACCTTGTATGGTGCATTGATGGGTTATTTGGTAGCTGGGATGTTCCAAAAAGATGCTAAATAGAGGAATGCCTTTCTATTTTAATACCTCTACTAAGGATTTTTTAGACCATTTTTTTGAAATTGTAATCCAGTCGGAAGTATGACTTTTTATATTACTTAAAATATCCCAAGCCTCTAACATCAACCCTTTTTTAGGTGTCGGGTCTTTTTTATCCTTATTCATTTCAACCTTTCCAACAATTTCACCATTGATTAAATAAACCGTTTGATCTATAATTTTACCAATTACTTTATTGTCATTGCCAAAAAAGCAGTCGCCAATTAAAAGACCTATTACTTTGTCTTTTTTCTTATCTAAGATCATCATATTCTGGATATAGGCAACTGTTTCTTTCTCTTGATCTAGTATCTTATACATAATTGAATGTTTTTTGAATTGGGTTGGTATTTGATTGTGTTTGTTGTGATTGTGTTTGTTGAATCAAATTAGCCACAATTTCACTTGTTGAATGAGTCAGTTCTAATTTAATAGGTTTTGTATTTTTAATCCAATCTTCAAAAATGGAATTAAATGTTTCATCTATTTTCGAAATAACTTTTACGCCTAATTCTTCCAAAGCTGCAGCGTTTGATAATTGTTCGTAGTGCTTAGCGATTGGAATACTCAATATTCTTTTATTTAAGTACATCGCTTCTGCAGGTGTTTCAAACCCCCCTCCAGTAATAACAGCATGTGATCGAATCATACTTTTAGTAAATCCGCTATTGCTGATTGGAAAATAAACGATGTTTTTATAATTGCTGATGGATTGAATTTCTGCAGTAAATACTTCAAAATGATACCTGCTTTGTTTTAGTAAAAAAGGTTCTAAATATTGAATGGAATAATGAGGCAAATAAACCGAAATATGCCCATCATCAACAGGTGTTGCCTCAATAATTTCTTGCTTTATAATTGGATTAAAGACACGCTTGTCGTAACTTTTAAAATGTAAGCCAAGGTAGTCGGTGCTCTTAACAAAATGTTTTAAAATAAATTCGCCAATAAAATTGTTAGTCTTAGCCCTTGGTGTTTTACTACTTTGAAAGCTTGCTTGATGACCAAATTGAACACTTTGTTTATTTTTTAAAAAACAAGCTAAGGAGGTTACAAAATCAAAATCATTGATAACTAAATCGTATTCTTGTACAGGAAGCTTATATGCATCCAAAAATATTTTAAAAGAAAATGATTTAATTATTTTAATATAGTCTAATCCGCCATTCGTTTTATAAAATAAACTGATGCCTTTACTTCTACCCATTATCGGCAAATCAGTTTTAAGTGCCATATTAGAGCCACTTAAAAAAAAGTCGACCTTGCCATATTCTTTTAGGAATGGGTAAAGCTGGATTGCCCTACTAATATGACCATTCCCTGTTGCTTGGACTGCGTATAAAATTTTCATTAGATAGAAACTTGAAATGCTACCTCGTTTGTTAAAACAGTCAATTCCTCTTGAAGGTGCACTATTTTGATTTTTTGCTTGCTGCCAACATGTTCGAAATTCTTTGGATCATACTGGTATAAACTCCATTTTTTATCCGCATATTCTAATGAAGTTAGATTTTCAATCCAATCCCCACTATTTAAATAATTAACTGTCCCTTTTTCAGTGGTAACAAGCCTATGTTGTGGTTGGTGAATATGGCCGCAAATCACATACTTATAGCCATTTTCTATTGCTAATTCAGCAGCTGTCTGCTCAAAATTATTGATCCAAGACACTGCTTTTTTTACGCCATTTTTTACTTTTTTACTTAAACTCATTTTCTCTCTCCCAAATAAATGACAAAGGAAATTCACGACACTATTGATCAAGATCAACAGATCGTATCCATACCCTCCAAGCTTTGCTAGTAATTTAGCGCCCCCTTTTGTCGTTCTGTCAAAAACATCCCCATGAAATACCCAATTCTTTTCGCCATTGATCTCAAATACAATTTTATCTGTTAATTGTATATTGCCCATTTCAAAATGGCCATATTTCCTTAAGGCTTCGTCATGATTTCCCGTTATATATACCACTCTTGTGCCCTTGCTTGCCATGCTAAATATCTGTTTAATCACAGCCATATGGCTGGCAGGAAAAAATCGCTTATTAAATTGCCAGATATCTATGATGTCTCCATTTAAAATCAAAGTCCTAGGTTCAATACTTTTGAGGTAATTCAACACTTCTTGTGCATGACATCCAAATGTGCCTAAATGGATATCACTTATAACGCAAACATCTAATGGACGTTTATTCATTGGATTGGATTGGATTAGTTTGAGTAAAGTACGCAGTTGTGTATTAACAGAACATTTCCTAATTATTAACTTTATATTAATTCAAAGTCTGTGTATCAAATTGGAATCGTTCTATATTATATTTACTTATTAACAATCAAGTCTTTATGAAGACAAAATATATACCGAGAGATATCAGCTGGTTAAGTTTTAATGCAAGAGTGCTTCAAGAAGCAAATGACTTAAGTGTTCCTTTGCAAGAACGCATTCGTTTTTTAGGTATTTTTTCTAATAATTTAGACGAATTTTTTAGGGTTAGAGTAGCTACTTTAAAACGAATGGTTGAAATCGTAGAAAAGAACAAGAAGGGAAATATTGAAATTTTAACCTCCCCACAATTGATTTTAGATGAAATTCAAAGGGTTGTTTTAAGACAACAAAATGAATTCAATAGAATTTGGCAGAACATATTGAAAGAATTGAAATCAAAAAAAGTATTAATTGTTGATAATAAACAATTGAATGCGGAACAAAAGGAATTTGTTAAAACCTATTTTGACAATGAAGTAAGGCATGATATTATTCCTTTGATGATTGAGAACCTGCC
>JBILQZ010000197.1:0-3181 GCA_044372935.1 Sediminibacterium sp.
TTTGGTAAGTTGGAGACTCCACTAATTGACGGAAAATGGTCTTAACCATATCATTGTCAATCCATTGCTGAGGCTTAACGATTTCTATAGCTTGTTTGAATTTTTCGGACGCTAAGGTCTGCCAAACGATGGTATTACCAGCTAACTTAATATTAACTTCTAAATCGGCTTGGTTGGGAAGGTTTTTGGAGGCTCTTTGTAAGGCTTCTATCTCTGCATAACGTGCAATTTGATGCACTAAATGAACCATATAAACGAACAAATTACGGGTTTTATCGAGTTCCCTTTGTAATAGGCCAGCTGCAGTTGCAACGTTTTGGTCATCTAACATATACATGACCTGCATTACTTTAATTCGGATATTTCTTCTGTTCATCATAATTATAAGAGCTATTGGGGTTGCAAATCTATAATAAAAATGCTTAAAACTGACATTTTTGGCATTAATTTGCTTCCTTGTAACAAAATAGCAATCGAAACTGAAATTTTGACCTATCTATTTGCTTTAAAGGCAGATGGCATGGTTATAGCTACTTTAATTACATCAATTATTAATTAATTAAAAAGATAAACTATGGCTAAGAGTTCGGCAAAAAAATTAAACATTACCCCGCTACACGACAGAGTAATTGTTATGCCTGCCGCTGCTGAAGAGAAGACAGCTGGTGGAATCATTATCCCAGACACTGCAAAAGAGAAGCCACAACGTGGAACAATAGTAGCAGCTGGTCCTGGTAAAAAAGATGAACCTGTAACTGTAAAAGTGGGTGACACAGTTTTATACGGCAAGTATGCTGGTACAGAAATCCAAATCGAAGGTCAAGATCTATTGATCATGCGTGAAAGTGATGTACTTGCAATTGTTTAATTGTTAGTCTCACATTAACCCTATTTAAGAATTATTAAAATTAAGAGCATATGTCAAAAATGATTTTTTTCGACTTAGAAGCGAGAAATAAAATGAAAAAAGGTGTTGACACATTAGCCAACGCTGTAAAAGTAACCTTAGGGCCAAAAGGTCGTAACGTGGTGATTGAGAAAAAATTTGGTTCACCTTCTGTTACAAAGGATGGTGTATCAGTTGCTAAAGAAATTGACTTAGAAGATCCAATCGAAAATATTGGTGCTCAAATGGTGAAGGAAGTGGCTTCTAAAACTGCTGATTTAGCAGGTGACGGAACAACGACTGCAACTGTATTAGCACAAGCTATCATCAGCGAAGGTTTAAGAAACGTAACTGCTGGTGCAAATCCAATGGATTTGAAGCGTGGTATTGATAAGGCAGTAGAAAAAGTAGTAGCAAGTTTAAAAGCACAATCTCAAACTGTTGGTAACGACACAAAGAAGATTGAGCAAGTAGCTTCTATCTCTGCAAACAACGACAATGAAATTGGTAAGTTGATTGCAACTGCAATGGCTAAAGTAGGTAAAGAAGGTGTTATCACTGTAGAAGAAGCAAAAGGTACTGATACAACAGTAGATGTTGTAGAAGGTATGCAATTTGATCGTGGATACGTTTCTCCATACTTCGTTACCAACAGCGAAAAAATGGAAGCTGAAATGCAAAATCCATACATCTTGATTTATGATAAGAAGATTTCTGCAATGAAAGACATCTTACATATTTTAGAGAAAGTAGCTCAAACAAATCGTCCTTTAGTGATCATCGCTGAAGACTTAGAAGGTGAAGCAATGGCTACATTGGTAGTGAATAAATTACGTGGCACGATTAAAGTGGCTGCAGTAAAAGCACCTGGATTTGGTGACAGAAGAAAAGAAATGTTGAATGATATTGCGATCTTGACTGCAGGTACTGTAATCAGCGAAGAGCAAGGATTCAAATTAGAAAATGCAGACTTAACTTATTTAGGTCAAGCATCTTCTATCACTATTGATAAAGACAATACCGTTATCGTAGGTGGTAAAGGTAAAAAAGCAGATATCACTGCTCGCGTTAACCAAATCAAAGCTCAAATCGAGAACACTACATCTGAGTATGATAAAGAAAAATTACAAGAGCGTTTAGCGAAATTAAGCGGTGGTGTGGCAGTATTGTACGTAGGTGCAGCGACTGAAACAGAAATGAAAGAAAAGAAAGACCGTGTAGATGATGCTTTACATGCAACACGTGCAGCGGTTGAAGAAGGTATCGTTCCTGGTGGTGGTGTGGCTTATATCCGTGCCGTTGCTAGCTTAGATAAATTAAAAGGCGCGAATGATGATGAGACAACTGGTATCCAAATTGTACGTCGTGCAATTGAAGAGCCATTACGTCAAATTGTTAAGAATAGCGGTATCGAAGGATCTATTGTTGTACAAAGAATCAAAGAAGGTAAAGACGACTTTGGTTTCAATGCAAGAACAGAAGTTTTCGAAAACTTATTTAAAGCAGGTGTTATTGATCCAACTAAAGTATCAAGAGTTGCTTTAGAAAACGCAGCATCAATCGCTTCTATGTTGTTAACAACAGAGTGTGTGATTGCTGACAAGCCTAAAGCTGAAATGCCAGCTCCAGGTGGCGCTCCTGATATGGGCGGTATGGGTTACTAATACTTTAAATAGAAAGTATAAAAAAAAGTCCTCCAAGCAATTGGAGGACTTTTTTTTATTGTTTTTCAAAATACAATTGAAATCCTTTCACTAATAATAATTGCGCTATGCCATAAGTAGACATGGTAACTAAACCAATATGTTCAATGGGGCTTTGTACAGACCATTCAAATTTATTAAACGCCAAAACTGCATCTGAGGCAATAAAAAATAACATACCGGGGAACCAAAATAATTGAGCTATCAAATTTGTTTTTTCATTTAAAGAGGCCCTGAAAGCTTTGATTGCAGCAGTACAAATTAAAATCATATACACTAAAATTGGATATATCAAACCACCCATTGATGGTGCAAGTTTTTGATAAATAAACCAGCAGAACAATGCAAATAAAACAGCCACTGCATACACTTTATACAATGTTTTACCTTGGGCTGGTTTGATTTTTTGAAAGAAAATAATATTAAAAATATGGGTTGTCATGAAGGCAATCATACCTGGAATAAAATAAGCATCCGATAACAAAAACGCATCCCCTAAAAAAGAACCAAATAATCCAATCAAAATTAAATATTTGCTTTTGTGTGCTGTTTCAAAAAAGGGCTGTGCGTAAAAAAAGCCCATGAGCAAAGG
>JBILQZ010000200.1:0-3179 GCA_044372935.1 Sediminibacterium sp.
AACAGCCACCTGCGCCACAACAAGATGCCATATTATCTGCTTTATCTTGTAAAGCAATTTCACTGTACTTATTTCTTACAATTTCTTTAAGTTGTTCTTCTGTTTGCATTTTATTATTTTTTTATATTTTAAAAATTATCATCGTAATAAACCGATTAATAGATCAAAAAATTAACAACAGCCTTTTAAAGGAAGGGCAAATTTGTCAAATAATTGATTCAATTGAGTTTTAGCTTTTAACCATTCTTTTTCATCAATACAATAGCAAACCGAAGCGCCATCAATATCCCCTTTAATTAACCCAGCTTCTTTCAACTCTTTTAAATGTTGAGAAACTGTACTTTGAGAAAGCGGAAGCTCGTCCACAATATCACCACAAACACAAGCTTGCTTTTTTAATAATAAATTTAAAATCGCCACTCTTGCAGGATGAGACAAGGCCTTTGCATATTTAGCAATGCTTAGTTCTTGTACAGTATAGTCTTTGGTTTTAGTGGTACCCATATTAATCGTAAAATTACGATTAATAATTTGTAATAAAAAACTTAAATTTAAATATGAAAAATAGAACCCTACCCGCTTTATTTGCTAGCCTATTGCTACTATTAGTTATAAATCAAGCTATTGCGCAAAAAAATGCTGCCCAACAAGCTGCCGAAGCAATTGAAAAACTGATGCAATCCAAGCCGGTGGTGGGTTTGTCAGTAGCTGTAGTCAAAGACAATAAAATCATCTATAATCATTCTTTTGGTTATAAAGACCTTGCGCAGCAATTGCCATTGGAAAATCAACATATTTTCAGGATCGCATCCATCTCCAAGTCATTCACAACCACTGCTATCATGCAGCTTATAGCTAAAAAGCAACTTAATTTAGATCAGGATGTAAGTGAATTGGTAGGCTTTAAAGTCAGAAACCCCAAATTCCCAAATCAGGTCATTACTTTAAAGATGATTTTATCCCATCGTTCATCTATTAATGACAGTGAAGGCTATTTTAGTTTAGATGCAATTGATCCAAGTAAAAATCCAAATTGGGCAAACTGTTATAACAAATATGAACCAAACAAGGGGTACATGTATTGCAACCTTAATTATAATATGGCGGGGACCATCCTTGAGAAAATAACAGGCGTAAGATTTGATCATTATATAAAACAACAAATACTAGATCCACTTGGTTTATACGGAGGCTATAATGTGAACTTATTGGACACAAGCTTATTTGCAAAGATTTATGAATTCAATAAAGACAGCTCAAAATTTATCTACTCACCCAATGCTTATGCACCAAGAACAGAAGAGATCAATCAATATGTGATGGGCAGAACGACACCAATATTTTCTCCAACTGGTGGCATGAAGATCTCAGCGAATGACCTTGCAAAATATATGATTATGCACAGTCAATTAGGCAGGTATGAGGGTAATAAAATACTATCCAAAAAACTAGCAAAGCAAATGCAGGAAGTACTTTCAGAAGAGGAAAAATATGGAATGGCACTTGAAACTACCAGCAAACTGATTGAGGGCAAAATTTTAACTGGACACACGGGTTCTGCTTACGGATTGTATAGTGTCATGTTCTTTGAACCTAAGGAAAAGATTGGCTTTGTAGTCATCACCAATGGAGTAGATCCTACCTATTATAATGGATTCAATGCAGTATTGCATAAAACTGTCAATATACTATATGACAGTTTTATACGATAAGGCTTATACGAATAACATGACAAGGACCAATACCATACCAGCAAGGGTAAAGTACATTCCTTTTTTAAAGATAGTTGTACCTGGCATAAACATATAGAAAGAAGAGAGTACAAAAAACAATAAAGAAACCCCAAAGAAAATATTTAAATAATAAAGTGGGTCTTTATGAGTTGCCTTATGCATTTTAGTCATCTTATTTATAAAATAAGGCAATTCTTTAACTGTAAAATCTGCAACTCCGGTTGTTCTATTGTAAGTACCTTCTTTAAATTTAACTATATCGCCCGATTCTTCGGTCGTTTTTAAATTCTTAATTTTAATAGCAGGGCCTATTTCTTCATTTTTTAAATTAGTAGCTACCGTCATTACTTTATGTACATCTTTCTTCAAAAAAGAGGTTTCTCTAAAAATCATAATTACACCGCTGATTGAATAGATAGCCATAATACCAGCTAAAAAGAAGCCTAAATAACGGTGATAAATACGCATGTTTTTTGATGTATTGCTCATAAATGAAAATTGACGACTATAAAGTCTGATTTAAAATTGATATTTAACTATTGCTAAAATAAGCAATATGTATCATAATTGAAACTTAGACCATAAAAGTTCTAATGAGTTTAATCATGTAGCATATCAAATAGGATTCATATTAATTAATATTTTAAATATATTTAGCCTCCATAAGGACTGTTCGCATTATGGATTAAAATTTAGCCCATGAAACAAATTATATTCATTTTTCACTTTGTGCTGATAGGAGCTGTCCAGACTATGGCTCAGCAAAATAAAGTACATATTAACCATACCGCCATTTATGTGATGGATATTCAAAAATCTGGTTCATTCTATAGCAATATGATTGGTTTAGATACAGTTCCAGAGCCATTTCATGATGGCAAACATATCTGGTATAGCACAGGAGCGCACTCAATGCTACATGTAATTCAAGGTGCTACAACAAAAAAAGAATATTATAAGAATCAACATACCTGTTTTACCGTCCCTAATTTTAACCTTTTTATAGAAAAATTGAAAAAGGCAAATTGGATATGGGAAGATGTTAATGGTAATAAGCAAGCAATTACTACAAGAATTGATGGTGTGCATCAAATATGGTTACAAGACCCAGATGGTTATTGGTTAGAGATCAATGACGATAAATATTAAAGGCAAATAATTAAAAATTAAATCATTTTAATAATGGAACCTATTACTGTACAAAATACTATTGAAGCGTCAATTGAAAATGTGTGGGCATTATGGACCGATCCAGCACATGTTAAAAATTGGAACTTTGCAAGCAATGATTGGCATTGCCCAAAAGCAAGTAGTGATTTTGTAGTTGGGGGAGAATTTCATTATATCATGGCCGCGAAAGATGGATCAGTTGAATTCGACTTCTGTGGCACTTTTACAAAAATTATGGACCAATCCGCTATCCAGATCTTTTTAGAAGATGGACGT
>JBILQZ010000201.1:0-3170 GCA_044372935.1 Sediminibacterium sp.
TAGACGAGCAACATCGATTCGGAGTGGAGCAAAGAGCCAAGCTTTGGAAAAAAGCATCTATCCCTCCACACGTGTTAGTGATGACAGCAACTCCTATTCCAAGAACCTTGGCCATGACAGCTTATGGAGATTTGGATTATAGTATCATGGATGAGTTGCCGCCAGGCAGACAACCCATTAAAACGGTTCATCGTTATGAAACATCGAGGGCTTCTGTAATGGATTTCGTGAAATCTGAAATTCAAAAAGGACGACAAGCCTATTATGTATATCCTTTGATAGAGGAAAGTGAAAAGATGAGTTACGAAGATTTAATGCAAGGTTACGAACAGGTTAAAAGTTATTTTCCTGAGCCCAATTACAAAATAAGTATGGTCCATGGAAAGATGCCGAACGATTTAAAATCGGAGAATATGAATCGATTTAAATCAGGCGATACGCAAATATTAGTAGGAACCACTGTGATAGAAGTAGGCGTAAATGTGCCCAATGCCTCTGTGATGGTGATAGAGAGTGCAGAGAAATTTGGACTATCCCAGTTGCATCAGTTAAGGGGCAGGGTAGGTAGAGGTTCTGAGCAGAGTTATTGTATTTTATTGAGTAGCGTTAAAGCAAGTAGAGAAGCTAGGGAGCGATTAAAAATCATGTGCAATACCAACGACGGATTTGTGATAGCAGAAAAAGATTTAGAGATTAGGGGGCCAGGGGATATCGATGGCACAAGACAAAGCGGGGCATTGAATTTTAAATTAGCTAGTTTAATCAACGATAGGGCCACCATGGAGCTTGCCAAAGAAGCTGCCGCTGCTATTTGTGAAAAAGACCCCACTTTAATCCTGCCAGAACATAGTGCTATTCGTGGCTTTTTACAGACCCAAAAAACCAAAATTGGCTGGGGTAAGATTGCCTAAGCCCAACCTTTTTAAGTATCTTGCTTCCACTAAGTCTTTTTAAAGACTTTCATTTTTTATAAAGTCAACTTTTTATATGAAATACGATCCATTAGATCCAACCATTTTTATTCAAAACAGAAAACGTTTTGTGAGTCAAATGCAAAAAAATAGCATTGCTGTTTTTGTAAGCAATGACGAGTTCCCTAGCAACGGGGATGCATTACACGGTTTTGTACAAAATTCAGATTTATACTGGTTAACTGGTATCGAACAAGAAGGCACCATGTTGGTGTTGTTCCCAGATAATCCGGATCCAAAATATAGAGAAGTATTGGTATTAGTTAGACCACAAGAATTGAAAGAAATTTGGGATGGCAAGCGATTAAGGGCAAATGAAGCCACTGCCATTTCGGGTATGAAGACCATTGTATGGCTAGATACATTAGATGCTTTATTGCAAGGATGGATTCATCTAGCGGATGCGATCTATTTAGATTCTAATGAGAATGATCGTAAGAATAATTTAGTTAGAACAAATGAATATAGATTCATTGATGAGATGCAATCGCGCTATCCATTACATCCATATTTACGTGCTGCTAAAATCATGAAAGCTTTAAGGGCAATAAAGACCAAGCAAGAAGTAGTGGTCATACAAAAAGCAATAGATATCACGGAGACAGCTTTCAGAAGGTTATTACAATTTATAAAGCCAGGTGTTTTTGAATATGAAATAGAAGCAGAAATTTATCATTCTTTTTTAAGCCAAAAAGCGACAGGAGTCGCTTACCATAGTATTTTAGCAAGTGGAGACAATGCTAGAACATTGCATTATACAAGCAACAACAATCAATGTAAGGATGGCGAGTTAATCTTGATGGATTTTGGAGCAGCGTATGGTGGTTACAATGCAGATTTAACAAGAACCGTTCCTGTGAATGGCAAGTTTACCAAGCGACAAAAAGAAGTGTACAATGCTTGTTTACATTTACATGATTATGCAAAGTCTATTTTAAAGCCAGGTATTAGCATTTTAAATTATACAGACAAAGTAGGAGAAGAAGCTACAAAGCAATTTTTAAAAATAGGCTTATTGACTAAGGCAGATGTTAAAAATGAGGATGCAGAAAACAGAGCGTATCGTAAATATTTATACCATGGCATTTCGCATCATTTAGGAATCGATGTACACGATTTAGGCACTAGAACGGCGCCTATCCAAGCGGGTATGGTCTTTACGGTGGAGCCAGGTATTTATATTAAAGAAGAGCAAATGGGGGTGCGTATCGAAAATAATGTTTGGATTAATGCAAAAGGAAATCAAGATTTATTTAAAAATATTCCAATTAAAGCAGATGAAATTGAAGCTTTAATGAAGCAAAAGAAATAATCAAATCACTTACTCTTACATGCGTAAACAAATCCCTAATATAATTACCCTGTTGAATTTGCTTTTTGGATGCTTAGCCATTGTGAGTTGTTTTCAATTTGGCACAACAGCCTCCATTTCTGATTCAGGTGAAATGTTAATTGAAATACCAGAAAAACTATTCTTAGCAAGTTTATTTATTGGGGTAGCTGCAGTCGTAGATTTCTTGGATGGATTTGTGGCTAGGTTATTAAAAGTATCTTCTGAGATGGGGAAGCAATTAGATTCCTTAGCGGATGTAGTAAGTTTTGGGGTTGCTCCAGCCTGTATTGTATATCAATTTTTAAGATTGGCATTAGCAAATGATGTCAATGCGCTTTCAACAAGTAGTCTATTATTTGTCCCAGCATTTATCATTCCAATGGCAGGTGCTTACAGGTTAGCAAGATTCAATTTAGATCAAACACAATCTACTTATTTTAAGGGGGTGCCGATACCCATGATTGGTTTGTTAACCGCTGCTTTCCCTTTGATGTATTGGCAGCCAAATCTTGGATGGATTGCGAAGCTATTATTAAGCCCGATTTTCTGGTATTTATACATATTGGCAGTTAGTTATTTAATGGTCATGACCAGGCCTATGTTGGCGCTAAAAAGCTTATCAGGAAAGAAAAAATTAATGCTTCCACTAGGTCTTGTGGTTGCAGAAACAATTGTTTCGGCTTTCTTTTTTAAATGGGTTGCGATTCCATTTGGCTTTATGGGCTATTGCATTGTATCTTTGATGTATCCAAAAACAATCACACAATAATAATCGTAGTATGTTATTTCAAGTTCAGATTAAAGTAATGCCATTAAAGGACTTATTAGATCCTCAAGGTAAAGCGGTCCTAGGTGGTTTACATAAC
>JBILQZ010000202.1:0-3163 GCA_044372935.1 Sediminibacterium sp.
GAGGACATTGCTACTTCCATCCAAAAATGGGATCCAGATATTATTTGTATGCAGGAATACAATACCAAAGAATTGAAGCATGACATTGCCAACCACGCAGCTTATTTTGACCAAAAATATCCCTACTCTTTTTTTTCTAAGGACCATCAGATCAATGAAGCCAATTATTTTGCGGGCTGTATTGTCTATTCGAAGTACAAAATTTTATACGCAGAAAGAGTGCCTTACACCAATCAAGAAAGTTTAATTTATGTAGATCTTTTAAAAGGAGATGACACCGTTAGAGTGTTTACAACGCATTTGGCCTCCTTCAAGTTTAAACAAGATGATTTTGAAGCCATAGACGAAGCGACGGATGCAAATAAAGCGGCTTTAAAAGCCAAGTATGGTGTGTTGCGTAAAATGAAAAAAGCATTTATGGTTCGAGCGGTGCAGGCACAAATCATTCAAACGCAATTGGAAAAAAGTCCCTACCCAACCATCATTACGGGTGATTTTAATGATGTCCCTGGGTCCTATACCTATCGTCAAATTAGCAGCAAGATGCAGGATGCCTTTTTAGCAAAAGGTTTTGGTATTGGCGCTACTTATATGAACTTGTCGCCCACCTTAAGGATCGATTATATTATGGTGGATAAGCATTGGCAAGTGAAAAGCTGGGAGTCCGTGGATGAGAACCTAAGTGACCACCATATGATCATGGCCGACCTTGAATTGATCAAGAATTAGCCATTCAATTAGGTAAAATAAAATTATCTTTGAGTTCTACTATGCCACTAAAAATATACAACTCCCTTACACGTCAAAAAGAAGTTTTCGAACCGATCAATGCACCCTATGTGGGCATGTACGTTTGTGGACCAACCGTAAGTGGCGAAAGTCATTTGGGTCATGCAAGACCTTTTATCACTTTCGATGTGGTATACCGTTATTTATTACATAAGGGCTATAAAGTGCGCTATGTTAGAAACATAACAGATGCAGGTCATTTTGAAGAAGAAGGTAAAGTAGCAGAAGATAAAATTGCTAGTAAAGCGATTTTAGAAAAACTAGAACCCATGGAATTGGTACAGAAGTACACCAACTTATACCATTGGGCAATGACACAGTTCAATAATTTACCTCCTAGCATTGAACCTACTGCAACTGGACATATTGTAGAGCAAATCGAAATGATTAAAAAAATCATGGCAGATGGTTATGCATACGAATCCAATGGGTCTGTTTATTTTGATGTAGTGAAATACAATGAGGATTATTCAAAAAAGAATCAACCTTATGGTATTTTAAGTGGTCGAAATATAGAGGAGCAATTAGAAACAACAAGAGATTTAGAAAATCAAGAAGAGAAAAAAAATAAAGTAGATTTTGCTTTATGGAAAAAAGCACCTACAGAACATATCATGCGTTGGCAAAGCCCATGGGGAGAAGGTTTTCCGGGCTGGCATATTGAGTGTTCGGCGATGGCTACAAAATATTTAGGTAAGCAATTTGACCTGCACGGCGGCGGAATGGATTTACAGTTTCCACACCACGAATGTGAGATCGCACAAAGTACGGTATGCAATCATCAAATGCCTGCGCGTTATTGGATGCATAATAATATGATTACCATCAACGGTCGTAAGATGGGTAAGAGTTATAATAATGTCATTAAGCTAAGCGAATTGTTTGAAGGCAATCATCCTGAATTGACACAAGCTTATGCGCCCATGACGGTTAGATTCTTTATTTTACAAAGTCAATACCGCGGTACATTAGATTTTAGCAATGAAGCATTACAGGCTTCTGAAAAAGCGTTGCGTCGTTTTATGGAAGGCTATGAGTGGTTGCAAGCACAAAGCTTTGGCAAGGACACCCTTTCTAAAGACGAGGCCTTGGCAACACAATTAGTTACTTGGGTGAACGAATTAGAAACTTTCATGGACGACGATATCAATACAGCTAAAGTAGTGGCTAATTTATTTGAAATATTACCTAGCATCAACTCATTAAAGGATAAGCATATTGCACCTGATGCAGTATCGGGTGCCACTTGGTCCATGGTTCAAGCACAATTAAAAGTATTTGTAGAAGCTATCCTGGGCCTTAAGGTAGACAAGGGCGCGAATCGTCAACAATTGAATGGAGTGGTAGAGTTATTGATTGAAATCCGAAAAGAAGCCAAATCAAATAAAGATTTTGCAACTAGCGATAAAATCAGGAATCAATTAGCTGCCATGGGGATTCAATTGAAGGACGAGAAGGATGGATCGATGAGTTACAGCTTCTAGTTACCAGTTATTTTTGGGCATAGTCAACTGTGGCGATTAATGATCGCAGTCATCTTCGTGTGCATGATTATGCATCCTGCAACTATTATGGTTATTGATATGGGCAATGATGATAAAAAAAGCTGCCGGAAACAATAAGTACAATTCAGCTTCTCTGAAGGCTATTCTACAAAACATCAATCCAATACCGATACTAAATAAAATAATAGGCTTAAAACTATGGTGGTGCTTTTTATAACCATGGTAAAGGGAGTAAGCGCCAATTGCAAAAGAAAGTAGGATCATCCCAAATTCAAATCTCGGATCGTGTAATATATTGATCCCAAACAAAGGAAGGGTGCTAAAAAATAAGGGCAGTAAAGCACAATGTATGGCACAGGCCAAAGAAGTTCCAATTCCAATCGCGTCCCAATTCCAATTTTTAAACATAGTGCAAAGCTAAGCCAATACCTTGAAAATAATAGTAACTTTGTACTGCATTTAAAGCCAATCATGATGTCTAAGAAACTCCTTACCTACCTTGTTTTTTTCGTTGTCCTTCTTGGAGGATTTTACTATTTCTTATTTAGAGGGACAGACAACTGGAAAGTGAAGATGCCGGTATTAAGTTATGTGCAACCCTTCGCCTTTACCAATCAAGATGGTAAGATCGTAACCGAAAAGACCTTGCAAAACAAAATCACGGTGGTAGAATACTTCTTCACTACCTGTAAAGGGATCTGTCCTAAGTTGAATAAAAACATGAAGGATATTTATTTGGTGTATAAAGACAATCCAGATTTTCAAATTCTTTCGCATACCTGTAATCCAGAAACCGATTCTGTGCCTGTGTTAAAACACTATGCTGATTCTATGCAAGTAAATACCAATCAATGGATTTTCTTAACGGG
>JBILQZ010000036.1:0-11991 GCA_044372935.1 Sediminibacterium sp.
TGAAGCCGATACGCCAATAACGATCGACATACAGCAGAACGATGCCCAAATTGAATTGACCGTTAAAGACGAAGGTGTTGGCATTGCTTTAGAGGAAAGGTCAAAAATATTTGATAAGTTTTACAGAGTTGGCGCAGAGCAAACAAGGTCTACAAAAGGCACTGGCTTAGGCTTGTACTTGTGTAAAAAAATTGTGACTTTTCACCATGGAGAGATTTTGGTTCAGCCAAATCAACCTAAAGGAAGTATTTTTATTGTTCAATTCAAGGCAGATTAAGCATGCAACAACCTAGTATTTTATTAGTAGAAGACGAAGAGCATCTTCATGAAGCTTTGAAACTGAATTTAGAAATGGAAGGCTATGAAGTAGATTCAGTGTTCGATGGTCAAGAAGCCTTGAGAAAAATTCAGTCTGCTCATTACGATTTGATTATCCTCGATATCATGTTGCCTTCTTTAGATGGGTATAGCATTACAGAGCGCATGCGCTTGAACAATAACCAGACACCTATTCTTATATTAAGTGCAAAAAATACGAGTGCTAATAGGGTGCAAGGTTTGAAGTTGGGCGCAGATGATTATTTGACCAAGCCATTTAACCTAGAAGAATTGCTTTTGAGGGTAGCTAAACTACTTCAGAAAAATGCACAACAGGTAAATACAACTCCTTTAATAGAACAATACCAGTTTCAGGGTCACCGGATTGATTTTAATGCCTCCGAGGCAGTACTTGCTGCTGGTCAAAAAATAACCCTGACTAAAAGAGAGTTATTGCTTTTGAAGTTGCTGATTGAACACAAAAATACGGTGGTGGCAAGGGAAAAAATCCTCCAATTGGTTTGGGGTTACCAAGTATTCCCTAATACTAGGACCATTGATAACTTCATCCTCAACTTTAGAAAGTACTTCGAAATAGACCCTAAACACCCAAAACACTTTATTTCCATGCGTGGGGTGGGCTATAAATTCCAAGATTAAGCCAAAGGAACGCAATGTTTGGGCAAATTTTGCGTTAATATTTATAGATAATTTTAGCCCATGTCATTGTCCTCTATTCAAGATTTCGTTGAACCTATTAACCTTTCTTACCTATCAAAGGACGAAGGCTATCGTGATACTCAGCTTGGAAAACATATTAAATCTTATGAAAACCAACTGCCTGATATCAGTGATGCGGATATCGTATTAATTGGGGCGGGTGAATGCAGGGGTGCTGGCTTTGCTTTAAATGGTTTTGAAGCAGCCAATGCAGTTCGAGCTGCCTTATATAATTTATATTATTGGCATGCTCAAGTAACGATAGCTGATTTAGGGAATGTAAAATTAGGGCAGACCATTCAAGATAGCTATGCCGCATTAAGAACGGTGATAGCCGAATTAATGTTACAAAATAAGAAAGTGGTGATCATGGGTGGTTCTCATGACTTAACACTTCCTCAATACCATGCTTATACCTCTATCCCAACTTTAGTGAATGCGGTGGTAGCAGATGCTAAAATCGACCTTGATTTAGAAGCCAGACTTCCTTCGGATCATTTTTTAGAAGAATTATTTACAGGGTTGCCGAATCATTTAAATCATTACGCACATATAGGCTTCCAAAGTTATTTTATGCATCCGCATATGCTAGAAACAATTGATAAATTAAGGTTTGATTGTTTTAGATTAGGGGTAGTGCGTGAAAGTATCGAAGAAATGGAACCGGTGATTAGAGATAGCCACATGATGAGTTTTGATATTAGTGCTATTCAACATGCACAAGCACCAGCGAATATTATTACACCCAATGGATTTAATGGGGAAGAGGCTTGTGTGTTAATGCAATATGCGGGAATGAGTTGGAAGACCAGTTCTATTGGCTTATTCGGTTATCAAGCAGAGCTAGACCATCATGGGTTAACAGCTATACAAATGGCACAAATGATTTGGTATATTATTGATGGGGTGCACCGTGGTAAAAAAGAAGCACCATTGACAGCACTGGATCGTTTCAAAGAATTCCAAATTGCATTTTCAGATATTGATACGCAGTTTTTGCAAAGTAAAAGTACGGGCAGGTGGTGGATGAAATTGCATAACGACGAGTGGATGCCTTGTAGTTACAAAGATTATTTAGTGGCTTCTAATAACGAAATCCCAGAAAGATGGCTAAGAGCTTTAGAAAGAGAATAACCAATTTTAAATTTGAAAGTTGGTTTAAAGTATTATTTATCATAGCAAGTATTGCCATGATTTTAAGTGCTTGCACGGTTCGTCAGGCGCAAAAAACTTTACTACAAAACGACGCAGTGAAAGGCGCTCATATTGGGATTGCCATTTACAATGATACCAAGGGACAATGGTTGTCTAAGTACCAGAGTGATCATTATTTTACCCCTGCAAGTAATACAAAAATATTAGCCACTTATTTAGGTCTTGAGTTCCTAGGGGATTCTTTACCAGGCTGGAAGATGGCAGAAACAGCGGATTCCATTTTTTTAGTACCACAAGGCGATCCGAGTTTTTTACATCCTGAGTTTACCTATCAGCCTGTAGTCGAATTGATAAAAAAAACGACTAAAAAAGTAGTAATCACTTCCAATCAGGCTCAAGATCATTTTGAAATTTTTGGTAATGGATGGGCATGGAGTGATTATGCAGAAGACTATCAACCAGAAAGAAGCAGGATGCCAATTTATGGCAATGTGGTCCACTTTTATCAAAACAATAAAAAGATAGACGCCATTAAGCCTTTTTATTTTTTCAAGGACTATCTTGGTTTAGACAAAGTGCAAGAAAAGAATTGGTCTAGAAATATGGCAGGGAATCGTTTTTTTGCCACTGCCGAAACGAATAAAAGCAAATACTTTCAAGTACCCTTTAGCCAACAAAACACTTCTTTGTTAATGGCGGTCACTTTATTAAATGATACTTTAGAAAATAAAATAGTTAACGATAATAATATCAGTCTGCCTTCAACTGTTTATAAGACTATTAAGACGGTCCCAACGGATAGCTTGTTGAGAATTATGATGTTGCGAAGTGATAATTTTTATGCAGACCAGATTGTTCTAATGGCGAGTGAACAATTGTTGGGAAGAATGGATGATGCGGTTTTGATGGATTCAGCTACTAAATTGCTTTTCCCAAATCTACCACAACGAATGCGCTGGGCCGACGGTAGTGGCTTAAGTAGGTATAATTTAAATACACCCGAAAATTTTGTAGCCATCTTACAACAAATGCAATCTAAATTTGGCGAAGACCGTGTAAAAAATATTTTTGAAAAAGGGGGAGAGGGTACCATAGCTGCTTATTACAAAAACTTCCCAGGAACTATTTATGCAAAAACGGGTACATTGGGCGGTCAGGTGACCTTAAGTGGTTTTATCTATACGCCTAAAAAGCAAAAATTATATTTTTCAGTAATGGTCGCAAATCATTTGAGTAAATCTACTGCACAAGTAAGAAGAGCAGTGGAAACTTATTTAACCAATGTGACCAAAGGGTTATAATAATTACTTACTAAATAGTCTATCTAAATAGTCTTCGTTGAATTCGATGAAAGTAGGTGCGCCTGAAGCAGTGGTATTTGGAATATCACATTCGCTTAAGGATTCAATCAAACCATGCATTTCTTTTTGGCCTAAATTTTGACCAGCTTTAATGGCCATTTGACGTGCCATGCAACGGATTAATTTTTCTCTTTTGCTAAACTTTAGGTCTGCGCTAAAATGCTTAAACTGTTCAAGTAGCAATTCGATTGCATTTTTTTCATTGCCTGCTAACACATCGGCAGGGATGCCTTGTATGATAAAGCTATTGGCTCCAAAAGCTTCAATTTCATACCCAATATTGGCTAAGTCTTCGATCATTTCTTCTAATAGTACCGCATCGCTAGCGCTTAATTCCAATACCACAGGGAAAAGACTTTTTTGTGTAGCATGCGGTTGCATACTTGCCTTTTGGTATTTTTCGTATAAAACCCTTTCGTGTGCTAATTGCTGGTGTAGAATAATCAGGCCACTCTTTGTGGGGGCAATAATATAGGTCTGGTGCAATTGCATTAAAAAAGCATCTTCTGGAACTGACAAGGATTCATCTTCCTTATACAGACCCATGGAAGAGGACTTGACAATAAATTCTTGATTGGCTGCAGGCATTTCATTGAAAAAACTTTTCCAGTCTTGTTGTCCAGCTTGGTCTGATTTAGGAATAAAATGTGCTTGGTTCTTTTGTGTAAATCCTTCGTACAAAGACTTTCTGGAAGTTTCTTGTACCTGACCTTCTGTGAATGGTTTTTGAATTGCATCCAATTGTTGAATATTGGCATCCAAAGAAAAATCCAAAGAAGGAGCAATGCTAAATTGAGCTAGTGCATGTTTTACTGCAGCTTGTACAAATGCGTATATAATTTTATCGTCCTCGAATTTAATTTCTTGTTTCGTAGGATGTACGTTGATATCCACTTTAGAAGGATCTACATCGATGTATAAAATATAACTAGGAAAACTATCTTTTGCAATCAACCCTTCAAAAGCATTGGCAATGGCATGATGCAGGTAAGCACTTTTAATAAAACGTCTATTGACAAAAAAGTACTGATCGCTTCTGGTTTTTTTTGCAGTTTCTGGCTTGCCTACAAATCCTGAAATAGTTAAGTAGTCTGTGTGTTCACCTACCGTTACTAATTTACTCTGGTAACTATTGCCCAATACCTGAATGGCTCTTTGTTTAAAACTGCCCCCTTCCCAATGGTATACTTCTTGCCCGTTATTATTTAAATTAAAATTAATTTCAGGGAACGCCAATGCTACTCTTGTAAATTCTTCTAATATATGTTTTAACTCAGCTGAGTTACTTTTTAAAAAATTTCTTCTTGCAGGTACGTTGAAAAATAAATTCTTCATGCTGATACTTGTCCCAACCGTAGTAGCTACAGGATTGGCTGAAATCACCTTGCTATTTTCAATGTCTACTGCTACACCCACTTCATCTTCTGCTCTTCTTGTTTTTAATTGAACTTGGGCTACGGCAGCAATAGAAGCCAAGGCTTCTCCTCTAAAACCCATGGTGCGAATTTGGAACAAGTCTTCAATGACATTGATTTTACTGGTGGCATGTCTTGCAAAGGCATTTTGTGCATCTTTTTCGGACATCCCTTTACCATTATCAATGACCTGTATCAATGATTTTCCGGCTTCATTGATGATTAATCGAATGGCTGTGGCTTCTGCATCTACCGCATTTTCCAACAATTCTTTGACAGCACTGGCTGGTCTTTGTATGACTTCGCCTGCCGCAATTTGATTGGCAATATGATCTGGTAATAAATGAATTGTTTCGGCCACTGAATTAACAATTTTAAAGTGTGTAAAAGTAGTAAATTTGCCTCTTAATAACGAACCTTATGCAGAGAACAGCAGACATTCAAAAATTAACCCATAAATACCTCCCAACCGACTTCGTTTTAACGGATTGGGCAAGTTTAGAGCCATTTTTTAAAGAATTAAATGACCGTACCCTTGATTCTGTTGCCAGTTTAGAAGCATGGTTGATGGATTTGAGCGAATTGGAGGCTTGTATCAGTGAGGATGCTTGTTGGAGACAAATTAAAATGACCTGCGATACCACCGATAAAAGTTTAGAAGAAGCTTTTACTTATTTCTGCATGGAGATACAGCCAAAAATTCAACCTTATGCAGATGCCTTAAATAAAAAATTGATTGCTTCAGCATTCACTGCGCAATTAGATCAAGAAAAATACCATACTTATTTAAGGGCTGTACGCAATAATATTGAATTATTTAGAACTGAGAATATTCCTATTCAAGCGGAGTTAAGTGTACTACAACAACAGTATGGCACTATTGCCGGGAAAATGACGATTGAGGTAGGTGGTAAAGAATATACTTTACAGCAAGCAGCGCAATTTTTAGAAAACGAGGATCGCGCTTTTAGAGAAGAAGTATACCGAAAAATTCAAACAAGACGCTTGCAAGATCAAGCGCCTTTGCATGATTTGTTTACGAGCTTGGTACAAAAAAGACATCAAGTAGCGTTGAATGCTGGCTTTGAAAATTACCGTGATTACAAATTTGCAGAACTAGGTCGCTTTGATTATACGAAAGAAGATTGTTTTCAGTTTCATGAAGCAGTGAAATTGCATGTGATGCCCTTGATCGAAAAAATCTACGAACGTAAAAAAGCTAAACTAGGCGTAGAAGCATTAAAGCCATGGGATTTAGAAGCAGAGCCAGCTGGCACAAAACCTTTACGTCCGTTTACAAACGGAGAAGATTTATACAAAAAGTCGGTCGCATGTTTTGAGCAGATTGATCCTTTCTTTGCCGCTTGTTTAACAAAGATGAATGACCTTAAACATTTTGATTTAGAAAGCAGAAAAGGCAAAGCACCAGGTGGGTACAATTGTCCTTTAGCAGAATCTGGGGCACCTTTTATTTTCATGAATGCTGCTGGCCAGATGAGCGATGTAACCACGATGGTGCACGAAGGTGGCCATGCAATACATTCTTTTTTAGCACATCAATTATCTTTAAGTGCTTTTAAGGAATATCCGATGGAAATTGCCGAAGTGGCAAGTATGTCCATGGAATTATTTAGCATGAATCATTGGCAATCTTTCTTTGACAAAGAAGAAGATTTAAAAAGAGCTATCGAACATCAATTAGAAAGAACCATTACTATTTTCCCTTGGATTGCGATCATTGATAAATTCCAACATTGGGTGTACACTCATCCTGAGCATACTATTGAGCAAAGAACCAATGAGTGGCAAAATATTGTAAAAGAATTTTCTTGTAAGGTTTTAAACCAATCTGGCCTAAAAGAATTTAGAGCGATTGGCTGGCAAAGACAATTGCATTTATTTGAAGTGCCCTTTTATTATATCGAATATGGCATTGCACAGTTAGGCGCGATTGGGATGTGGATGCAATATCAAAAAAATCCAAAACAAGCATTAGAAAATTATATGAATGCATTGGCGCTTGGAGGTACTAAAACTTTGCCAGAATTGTATCAAACAGCAGGTATAGCATTTAATTTTTCACCTGCTTATGTAAAAGATTTAATGGAATTTACCAATCAAGAATTAGAAAAATTATACCACTAAATTTAAAATGTAAAAACTATGAAAAAAAGGTTTATTGTATTTCTTTTAAGTATTGCATCGTTTAGTGCTATGGCACAAAAGCCAGCATCTGCACCAACAGGTAAATCTGATCCTTCGATGCCAGTTTATTTAGTAGATGGGGTAGAGACACCTTATGCGAAAGTGGTTAAATTAAATACCGCTTTGATTGCTTCTATGGATGTGTACAAAGGGGCGGACGCGATTGCTAAATTTGGCTCAAAGTACAAGCACGGGGTCGTGATTGTGAAATTAAAAAAGTCAAATAAAAAATAAAGAGCAATTTTAAGATCAACTAGCTCCTTTCAAATAAAAAAAAGACCTCGAATTCGAGGTCTTTTTTTTATGCGTTGTTGCCAGCAGGATTTTCTCCACCAGGACGTGGACCGTTTTGTTGCCCACCCTGAGGTCTAGGACCATTTTGAGGTCTTGGTCCACCTTGCGGTCTAGGACCATTTTGAGGTCTAGGTCCTTGAGGTCTTGGTCCGTTATGTTGTCCACCTTGAGGTCTAGGACCATTTTGAGGTCTAGGTCCTTGAGGACGAGGACCATTTGATCTTTGATCATTAGACTGTCCTTGCGGCTCTCTATAATTTCTTTGTTGATCTCTTCTGCGTCGGTCATTCTTTTCTAAAGAACGTAGACTGATCTGACCCACTAATTCAACAAATTCAGGTTCTACTTCTTTGTTTTTATTGATGATTTCTACTGCTTCTAATTCTTCTACTGCAATACCTTGTTGGTTCAATTTCTTAATTTCCTTTACACGTTCAATGGTTAAAGGATAATGCTTGGTATTATTAGGTAGGGTATACCACATTAAATTTTTGAATATATCCTTCTTGATTAAGAACGCTTGTCCCATTGCAGTTTGTAAATTGTCTGCATAATCCGGGAAAGCTTGTAAAGCATCTAAGTAAGTATCTAGTTCAAAATTCAAACAACATTTTAAACGACCACATTGGCCACTTAATTTGGTTTGATTGATAGATAAATTTTGATAACGAGCAGCGGTAGTGTTCACGCTCTTAAAATCATGCAACCAAGTACTACAACAAAGCTCACGTCCACAACTTCCAATTCCACCCACTTTTGCTGCTTCTTGGCGAATACCAATTTGACGCATTTCTACTTTTACCTTAAACTCACTAGCGAAAATTCGAATCAACTCTCTAAAGTCAATACGATCATCTGCAGTGTAAAAGAAAGTGCCTTTTTTGCCATCCGCCTGCAATTCTATCTCACTTAATTTCATTTGTAGTTTTAAGTCTCTTGCATGTGCCCTGCTTCGAGCTAACATATCAGATTCTCTACTCTTACTTATTTTGAAAGTTTCAATATCTTTTTCGGTACTAGGTCTAAGGATTTTTTTCATATCTGGATGAAACTCGTCCGTGCCTCTTTTTTTCAATTGCACACGCACTAATTCGCCAGTCAGTGAGACTTCGCCAAGGTCAAAACCATTGACACCTTCTACTGTTACATAATCACCTTTTTCAAATAATTGGAAAGTAGGGTTTCTAAAAAATTCCTTCCTGCTGCCTTGTTTAAAGCTTACTTCTACCACCCTACATTGACTTTCTGCATCATCCACAGGCAAGTCGCGTAACCAGTCATGTACATTTAATCTATTACAGCCTCCTGTACTACAGCCTCCATTACTTTTGCAGCCATTGGGCGTACCCGTGCCACATGATCCACATCCCATATATTCTAAGTTCTAACTGTTATGAATTGAAATACCCGACACCCACTCGCTCATTCCTCAGGTTCTAGATTAGTGTCTATGTCAAAATTAAGGTTTTGTTGCGAATGATATGATAGAACTTGATGCTCATTGCCATAAATAACATCTTTGCATTGGCATTTCGTTCTATATAGTAGACTGCTTTATCCAATTCCTGGATGATAGCCTCTAATTGACCCACGCCGGCAATTTTATTGATTCTGAGGGCAAAATCCTTTAAATCTGGGTCCAAAGGGAGGTCAGCCCCTAGTACTTTGATCCGAATACTTTGTTCCAATAGGTGGTTAAAGTACTTTAAGAATTGTTTTTGCTGCTCTCTACCCAATTTGCTCAGTTCGTCTACCCATTTCATTTGTGCCAATGGGCCATTTTTTAGGATAGCATTAAGCCAATCCCTGATCTGGTCCAAAAAGTCATTGTCGCTATGCTGAATCAAATGAAGGGCTTCTCTGTAATTACCATCCGACATAGCCGCAATCAATTGTGCTTTTTCTGGACTTAAACTAGCCCTTTTCTCTAAAGCTTCAGCGATTTCTGCGTTGGTAAGCCTCGGTACCCTTATAAATTGACATCGACTAATAATAGTTGGGAGGATTTGTTCTTCCGAGTTGGCTACAAGCAAGAAAATAGTATCTGCAGGAGGTTCTTCGATGAGTTTGAGCAATTTGTTGCCTTCTTTGCCTAAGTATTCTGGCATCCACATCACCAAAACTTTGAATGGACTTTCAAAACTTTTAAAACTTAATTTTTTAATAATCTCTGCACATTCGTCCGCACTAATATTACCTTGTTTATTTTCTGCCTTTATCAATTGAAGCCAGTCAAATACATTGCCATAAGGATAGCCTTGTACAAATTCTCGCCATTGTTCAATGAAGTTGGCGCTTATGTTTTTTTGACCAGGTTTTTCTGTGATGGTTGGAAATGAAAAGTGCAAATCGGGGTGCATTAATTGACTAGCACGTTGGTAAGCTGGTAAATCAGCGATAGCGTCTGGTGCGTTATAAGTATGCACTTGTTTGGCAGCGGCTCCTGGATCTGCGAATAAGTCAACCACTTGGTTGGAGGTTGCTGGGGAACTCACTAAATATTGAGCAAATGCAATGGCAAGGGGTAAGGCACCAGCACCTTCTGGGCCAACAAATAATAAAGCATGGCTCAACCTTTGGTGTTGAACCATTTCTACTAATTGATGTTTTAATTTTTCTTGACCAATGACTTCGCTCAATAACATGTAGCGAAGATACTATTTACTTAGGTAAGCTTCTTATTTTAAGTAAGTCAAAATAGCCTCACTGTCTGGCTTGACATTGCTTGGGAAATAGGCCAACATTTTACCGTTTTCATCCAATATAAATTTGTTGAAATTCCAGCCTATAGAAGCGTCCAATACACCATTTTTTGCTTTTTGAGTTAACCATTGGTAAATAGCAGATTGTGTTCCACCCTTTACATCCACTTTGTCTGCTAGTGGAAAAGTCACCCCGTAATTCTTTTGGCAGAATTCAACAATCTCTTCGTTAGAACCTGGCTCTTGACCTCCAAATTGGTTGCAAGGGAAGCCTATAATCACTAATTTGTCTTTGTATTGACTGTATACTTTTTGTAAGGATTCGTATTGCGGGGTATAACCACATTTACTTGCCGTATTCACCACCATAATTTTTTTGCCTTTGTACTTTGCAAAATCAATTTGTCCGCCGTCAATACTTTTAACTTTAAAGCTATGAATGCTTTGTGCGTTTACAAATAAGCCACAAGCAAGGAATAGAACACTTAATATAGTTTTCATAAAATAAATTGAGGTTTAATTATTAAATATAACAAGAAAAGACACAAAAAGTTGACTAAAGTGTATAAGCGGCTGTAGCAATGGAAATAGAGGCAGGGGCGCCTTCCATCAAACAGGCGACGGCTGCTTGCAGGGTGGCGCCTGTAGTGCACACATCGTCTATTATCAGAATGTTTTTTCCTTTAATTTGGTCTGCGTTTTTTAAATCAAAGGGGTTGTTTATTTTAGTAAGCCTTGCTAGTCTATTTTTATTGGTTTGCGCGAAAGACCTTATATTTTTATGTAATACGGTAGGTAGAATTGGTCTATTAAAAACGGCTTGTATACCCTGCGCAATGACTTGACTTTGATTAAAACCTCTTTGATTCAATTTAGACCTTCTAATTGGAATTGGGATAAATAAGTCTATCGACTTATAGCAAGTTTCAGCTTTCAATGCGTCTCCAATTAAATTACCCAATAGGGTACCCACTTTTTGATTGTGCTGGTATTTTAATTGAATCATTAATTGTTGAACGAGGCTATCTTTTGTAAAAAATAATAATGCACCTGCATGCTGCACCAATGCATTGTCCCAGAAAATTTTTTCAATTGGATTGTCTTGTATGCTAAAAAAATCTGTGACCGGCAATCCTTCAATACAGGAGGTACACAATGGGTGCTCCTTATTTAATTGATCTGTACCGCAGCCAAAACAAATTTGAGGATAAAATAAATGTACAAATGCATTTAAATAGTTTCGTATACTATCATACATTTTCAAGATTAGAAAAATAAACGATAGGCTTCGTCTACTCTTTCGACAGGAATAATTTCAATACTATGTTTTTTTGCATCAATTCCTTTGGTATTGAATCCAGAAATTATAATTTTTTCAAAACCTAATTTTTCTGCTTCAGCGATACGTTGTTGTATTCTATTCACCGCACGAATTTCGCCATTCAATCCAACCTCTCCAGCAAAACAGATGCCTTGTGGTAATGGGATATCCTCGTAAGAAGATAATAATGCAAGGATCACGGCAAGGTCTAAAGAAGGGTCTTCTATTTTAAGCCCTCCTGCGATATTTACAAATACATCCTTCATCCCAAAAGCAAAACCACCACGCTTTTCAAGCACCGCCAATAAAAGTTGCAATCTTCTTAAATCAAATCCAGTTACAGTTCTTTGCGGTGTTCCATAAACACTTTGTGTCACCAATGCTTGTACTTCGATTAACAATGGACGCATGCCTTCCATGGCAGCTGCAATGGTGCTTCCGCTCAATGCTTCGTTTCTTTGTGCGATTAAAAATGCAGAAGGATTGGTGACCACTTTCAT
>JBILQZ010000037.1:0-11968 GCA_044372935.1 Sediminibacterium sp.
TACTTGATTCATTAAACAATGAAGGTGAAGGCTAGAAGGGAAGAAGGCAGTCGTTTTTTGGCGTTGTTTTTCCAATGCTGGTGAAGCAGTCAATTGGTATTTTTTGGCTAGTAAAAACTGTAAGCTGGGTGAATAGGGGTTGTCCTCAACACATTTTTCCAGTACTGCTGTATCCACTTCTTCCAAGGAAGCATGCCCAGTCCACTCTTTAACGATATCGTTGATCAATAATACACTCATGCTTTACCAGTTTGAAAATATTTGATTAAAAATATCATCGGTTATACTTCTTACAATTTCATCCATTAATTGACTCTCTGCCTGATTCAAAGTTAAATTGGCTGAAAAGTCAAAATTACGAGACACATCAAATTCAAGTTCTTTATTTTCTAATGTCTTTTTTAATACTACATGTACCGTAACGGTAAGTCGATTACTAGCAGCTGATTGACCGCTTACACCTACTGTTTGCGAAGGGTCGTAATTGGTGACGGTTGCAAATATTTGATAATGTGCATCGTCACTGTTGGTTCTAGTTAATTTGGTTTGACTGATGATTTTTTGCAAAATCTTATCCGTTAACAAAGGAGCCAACTGCGGATTCACATACCTAGCACGATTGTCTATAAAACCAATTTTTACGGTTTTTACATCGGATGGAATGAGGGCATCTTTAAAACTATACACCCCACAGGATTGCAGTAGTGTGGTTAGGAGTAGGATGCTCAATAAAGGCAGTTTATTCTTCAATGTCGTATTCTTTAATTTTTCGGTACAATGTTCTTTCACTAATTCCTAAATCCGTTGAAGCGTCTTTACGACGGCCTCTATGCTTTTTTAATGCCTTTAAAATTAGTTCTTTTTCCTTATCCATGATATTTAATGACTCCTCTATCTCATAAAGATTTTGCATGTCATTGTCAATGATAACAGGTTGATGATGGGGCAATTGCATTGCAGAAGAAGGCATTGTCATATTTGATACAGGCGTTATCGTTCCGTCAATATCTTCTTTTAATTCATTGATCAATGCTTCTTTGGTAAAATGTGTTGCCTGACCTGATAAACTTGGATTCTGTAGGATCTCCAAAAACATTTTCTTTAACTCATTGACGTCTTTCTTCATATCAAAGAAAAGTTTGTACAAGATCTCACGTTCATTCGCAAATTCTCCAACAGGCGTATTGCCGGCTAACATAGGGGTGCTGTGCGTCGTGTGTTTGGGTAAAAAGTCATTTAATTGTACTGCATTAATATGATCGTTTTTACTCAATACCGAAATTTGTTCTGCTATATTTTTTAATTCACGAACATTACCTGGCCAACTATAAGTAGTTAATAATGCCCTTGCTTCTTCGTCTAAATAGATAGGTTTTGTTTTATACTTTTCTGCAAAGTCAACCACGAACTTTCTAAAAAGTAAAGGAATATCTTCTTTGCGATCTCTTAAAGAAGGTACTCGAATAGGCACCGTATTCAATCTATAATATAAGTCCTCTCTAAATTTACCTTTTTGAGTAAATTCAATTAATTCCCTGTTGGTGGCAGCAATCACCCTCACATCTGTTTTTTGCACTTTGGAAGAACCAACACGAATGAACTCTCCAGTTTCTAATACACGTAATAATCTAGCCTGAGTGCCTAAAGGCATTTCTCCAATCTCATCCAAAAAAATGGTACCGCCATTCACTGTTTCAAAATAACCTTTACGACTATCTACTGCTCCAGTGAAAGAGCCTTTTTCATGTCCAAATAATTCTGAATCAATAGTACCTTCTGGTATGGCACCACAATTGACAGCAATAAATGGGTTATGCTTTCTTGCAGATAAGCTATGGATGATTTGTGAAAAAACTTCTTTACCCACACCACTTTCTCCTACAATAAGGACTGTCAAATCGGTTGCAGCAACTTGCTCTGCAGTATTCAAAGCATGATTCAACAAAGGCGTATTGCCAATGATGCTGAACCTGTTTTTCAATGATTGTAAATCCATGGCATTAATTTTATGAAATGATAGCTCCAAGCAATGTACCTTTTGTAAAATCGTGAATTTTTACTTGTACATAATCTCCTTTTTTATATTGGTGATTTCCTTTCGGAAAAACGACTACTTTATTTTGACTGCTACGACCCATCCATTCAGCCTCATTGCGTTTACTATTCCCTTCAATCAATACTTCAAAAACAGTACCCACATCACGCTTATTGCTTTCGTTAGAGAGTGTCCATTGTGCATCCACTATTTCTTGAAGTCTTCTTTTTTTAGTAGCTAAGTCAATATCATCTTCATAACGTCTTGCAGCCAATGTGCCAGGTCGTTCAGAATAATAATACATATAGCTTAAATCATAATTGGCATATTGCATTAAGCTGATAGTGGCCAAATGATCTTCTTCTGTTTCGGTACAAAAACCTGCAATGATATCGGAGGAAATACTACAGTTTGGAATGAGTTCACGAATACGGTCAATCTTAGCCATATACCATTCTCTAGTATAGGTTCTGTTCATGAGTTGTAACATCCTAGAGCTACCACTTTGAACCGGTAAATGAATATTTTTACAGATATTATGGTATTTAGCAATGATATGCAACACATCGTCGGTAATATCTTTCGGATGTGAAGTGCTAAAACGAACACGTAAACTTGGATCAATTTGAGCCACTTCTTCAAGTAACATTGCAAATGTCGTAGTGGTGTTATTTTCTGGATTGTTCCAATAATAACTGTCCACATTTTGTCCTAATAGAACCACTTCCTTATAGCCTTTTTCAAATAAATCCCTGCATTCAGCAAGAATAGAAAAGGCATCTCTACTTCGTTCACGACCTCTTGTAAATGGAACGACGCAAAAACTACACATATTATTACAGCCACGCATGATTGAAACAAAGGCGCTAATACCATTGTTATCTAACCTTACTGGTGCAATGTCACCGTAAGTTTCATCTCTACTCAACAATACGTTCACTGCTTTTTGACCTGTACCTGCATCTGCAATCAAATCGGGTAGGGTTCTATAAGCATCTGGGCCAACCACTAAGTCAACTAATTTTTCTTCTTCTAGTAATTGAGCTTTCAATCTTTCGGCCATACAACCCAACACCCCAACTAATAAACCTGGGTTGGCTTGTTTTAATCTTCTAAATTCTGTTAATCGCTTACGAATGGTTAATTCTGCTTTTTCACGAATAGAACAGGTATTGATTAAAATAAGATCTGCAATTTCAATATTTTTTGTGCCTCCAAAGCCATTTTGTTCCAATATAGAGGCAACTACTTCACTGTCAGCAAAGTTCATTGCGCAGCCATAACTTTCTACATAAAAGTGCTTTTCAAAGACACCCGCGCTGGCTTGACTAGCATAGGCTTCGCCTTGTCTAGTTTCATCCTGGGTTTTATCCATCAGTAAGTTAGATTCCATGCACTTGATTTAAAGTGCAAACTTAGTCAAAAATAATTTATGTGTCAACTTGTCAGCCCAAATTCCTAAGCCTTTGATATACAAATGTTTAAATTAGTCAGGATATATGATTAAATATTTTATATTAACCTTATAATCAATCGATTATTGAGTAGGTTGTATATTTATAAAAAATTGTACATGGTCAAAGGATTGATTTTATGTTTTTCGATTTTTTGCCTCCATGGGGCTATCGCACAGGATTTAGTGGTAGCAAAACTGAGGTCAGAAACCTCTAGAAATATTAAAAAGGATAACGATACATCCAATTGGAACTGGAAACAGGGTGGCTTGTATAATTTAAATGTGTCTCAAAGTTCCTTGAGTAATTGGGCAGCCGGAGGAGACAATTTCAACATGTCTATCAATAGCTACTTTAACTATTTTGCCTATTATAAAAAGGAGCGTCAAAGTTGGGACAATAATATAGATGTCAATCTTGGTTTTGTACAATCCACTTCGCAAGGAGGACGTAAAAATGATGATCGATTAGATCTACTAAGTAAATATGGATACAAAATTGATACAGTGGGTAAATGGTATCTATCTGGGCTTGTGAATTTTCGTTCTCAATTATTTGATGGCTATAGTTTTAGTGGAAATAACGCCACATTTACTTCTTCTTTTTTATCACCTGCCTATTTAATCATTTCTGCGGGATTGGATTATAAACCAGATAATAATTTTTCACTCTTCTTTTCTCCTTTGACTTCAAGAACGACCTTGGTCTTGAATAAAAAATTAGCAGACTTAGGTAAGTATGGCGTAGATACTGGTAGGATGGTGAAAAGAGAAACTGGTTTATTTGTAACCATAAATTATAGTAAGGTTATCGCACAAAATATTAATTATAAGGGGCGTGCAGACTTCTTCTCAAACTACTACGATAAGCCAGAGAATATCAATTTTTTTATGACGAATCTGTTTACTTTCAAGATCAATAAAAACTTCTCAGCAACTTATAATTTAGATTTGATCTATGATGATAAAATTAGAATTTTTGGCCCTTTTAAGAAATCCCCGGGACTACAAATGAAAAGTATCATTGGTATAGGTTATTTTAAAAGCCTTGCAGTGAAAAAGAAAGTACTTGTCACCAAGCCAAAGGCAGCAATGACTTCAAGCGGGGAGTAGCTTATTTACTTTTAACCTTCAGGGTATGTTTTATTTTATTCGCTTTATGTGTTAGGTCTACATAGTCCTGACTCATGATTGTTACATGACCCATTTTTCGACCAGGTTTTGTATTTGTTTTTCCATAAAGATGTACAAATACATTTTCCATTTTTAATACTTCATCTAGTCCCTCATAAATAACCTCGCCGCTATATCCATCCGCTCCAATCAAATTAACAATGGCACTTGGTAAAATGGGTCTAGGATTTCCTAGTGGATAGTTTAAAATAATTCTTAACAACATATCATATTGACTACTGTAGTTGGCTTCGATGGTATGGTGGCCACTATTGTGAACTCTTGGTGCAGTTTCATTGACCAATATATCTCCTTTCTCGTCTACAAATAGTTCGATGGCAAATAGACCTGGACTTTTTAAAGCTTGTACAATCTTTCTTGCAATCGCTTCTGCCTTCCAAAGTTGTTTTTCTTCTATTTTAGCAGGGCTTAATTGGTAGTCCAATAAATTATAAACAGGATCAAAAATCATTTCGGCTGGCGGAAAAATGACTGTTTCACCTTGCGCATTCATCCCTACAATCAAAGCGAGTTCTTTGGCAATTTTAACTTTTGATTCTAAGACTGCAGCTGCATTAAAACCTACAGCAATCGAATTTTCATTTTCTATAATTTGAACCCCTTTGCCGTCATAGCCACCTTCTGCTAATTTATGAACAGCAGGGAGTAAATCAAGGTGTTGGCGAATATCTTCGGCTGCAGTTGTAATGACAAAATTTGCGGTGGGTATTTCATGCGTAGCATAAAACTGTTTTTGTGTAATCTTGTTTTTGATGGTGCGAATAGCAGCTGGAGTAGGGAATATGTTAACCCCTTCTTTTTCTAATTGTTCTAAAGCATCCACGTTGACCGCTTCAATTTCAATAGTCAAAGCGTCTAGTTGTTTTCCAAATTGATAGACCGTATCGTAGTCTAAAATATCACCAGTTGTAAAATGATGGCATAAATGTGCGGCAGGACAGTTCGGGTCTTTCTCCAATACATAGGTTGTTAGGTCATAGTTTGCTGCTGCTTGTAAAAGCATTCTTCCTAATTGTCCACCCCCTAATATACCTACCTTCATATTGTTAATTTAGATAGGGCAAATATAAGTTAGTTAGGTTATTTTTGCTAAAGAACCCTACAATTAGCCTTATGAAGCAAGATCCAATAATACATGTACAAGATTTAAGAAAATCCTATGGAGATTTTGAAGCGGTGAAGGGCATTAGTTTTGAAGTATTTAAAGGGGAGATATTTGGATTATTGGGACCCAATGGTGCAGGGAAGTCTACCACACTTGAAATCATCGAAACTTTAAGACAAAAAACAAGTGGAACAGTACTTGTAGATGGGATGAATTTAGATACCCATCCAGAAGCCATCAAAAAAATCATTGGGGTACAATTACAAACCGCAGGCTTCTATCCCAATTTGAACCTAACCGAATTGATTCGTTTATTCGAAGGTTTGTACCAATTGGAAATAGATCCTATTGAATTATTGGCTAAAGTCAATTTGGTAGACAAGGCAAAATCAAAATACAAAGAATTAAGTGGCGGACAAAAACAACGTTTTTCTATTGCAACTACATTGATCAATCGCCCTAAAATTATATTCTTAGATGAGCCTACCACTGGTCTTGATCCTCAAGCTAGACGAAACTTGTGGGATTTGATTCAAGAAATAAGAGACAATGGAACGACCGTTATTATAACCACTCATTATATGGATGAAGCAGAAGTGCTTTGTGATAGAGTGGCCATCATTGATAGTGGTAAAATCATGCAAATTAATTCCCCGAATCAATTGATTGATGAATTAGTGGCATCTGGTTTTGAAAAAGTGAAAGAAGTGAAACAAGCCAATTTAGAAGATGTATTTATTCATATGACAGGCAAACAATTAAGAGAAGCTTAAAATTAAATTTATGACAACAGATCCAAGGTATCCAATTGGGAAATACGAACTAAAGCCCTATTCAGAAGCGACCAAAACTGCATGGATTAATGCGTTAAGACATTTGCCAACCGATGTCGAAATGGCCGTTTTAAACCTAGATAAAGCACAGTTAGAAACCCCTTATCGTGAAGGAGGTTGGACGGTACAACAGTTAGTGCATCATATTGCTGATAGTCATATGAATGCTTTTGCCAGATTCAAGTTAGGTTTAACTGAGGAAGTGCCAACCATTAAAGCTTATGATGAAAATAAATGGGTTTCTATGGCTGATGCTTTAGATACACCGATAAATTATTCCATGACCTTATTGCATGCGCTGCATGAAAGATGGGCTAATTTATTGACCAGTTTAACAGAAGAACAATGGCAAAGAAAAATATTTCATCCAGGTAGAAATGCAGAAGTTAGTCTTTGGGATTTGTTTGCTGTATATGCATGGCATGGAACGCACCATGTAGCTCATATTAAAGCTTTAAGAGAAAATAGAGGTTGGTAATCTTAATTGAATTTAGAACGATCTACTTCTGCAACTAAAAATATACTGCCAATCACAAGTACTACATCTTGTTGGTTGGCATTTTTTATTGCGGCACTCAATGCTTCATTCACTTCCTCAAAACTAGTGCCCGTTAAACCATGTTCTTTTGCAAGTGCTGTTAATTCAAGATAAGGTAAGGCCCTTGGAATATGAGATTGTGTAAAATAGTACTTAGCAGACTTGGGTAATAAATTCAATACGGCATTGATGTCTTTGTCTTTCACCATGCCAGTAACAATATGTAATTGTGGGTAGTGTAATGCCTTAAGTTGTTCTAATAAAGCATGCATCCCATGTTCATTATGCGCTACATCTAATATGACCCTTGGTTGCTTTTGAATCATTTCCCATCTTCCCATTAAGCCCGTATTTTGTTGCACTTTTAAGAGTGCTTTCAAAATTCTTGGTGCGGTTAAACGCCACCCCATAGTAGATAAGATTTGAGTTGCAACCAAAACACCCATTAAATTTTTTGATTGGTATTTCCCAGGTAAATCACATTCCACTGTGAAATTTTTTGGAAACAAGGGCGCATCTAAGTTATGAATCAAAGGTTGTGTAAATTCGAATAAGGCAGTATCCCAATTGTTTTGAAAAGATTTTGATTCAATAAAATCAGTTGCAAAATAGATGGGTGCATTTTCCAGATCGGCTTTATGTTGAAATACCGCTTTTACGGAATCATTGACTTCTCCAATGACTACAGGCGTTTCTTTTTTGATGATGCCCGCTTTCTCTGATGCAATAGCTTCTAAAGTATTTCCTAATAAAGCCATATGGTCGAATCCTATATTCGTAATTAAGGATAATTCAGGCGAAATGACATTAGTACTATCTAGTCTTCCGCCCAATCCAGTTTCAATTATCGCAATGTCTACTTTTTGGGATGCAAAATAATCAAATGCCATACCCACCGTAATTTCAAAAAAAGAGGGTTCCACTTTTTCAATAAAAGGTTTGATACGGTCTGTAAAATTAATCACAAAGTCTTTGCTGCACATTTCCCCATTCACTTTGATACGTTCTCTAAAATCGTATAAATGGGGAGAAGTATATAACCCCGTTTTATAACCTGCTTCTTGAAAAATGGAGGCAAGCATATGGCTAGTAGAACCTTTCCCATTGGTGCCAGCTACATGGATGGTTTTAATTTTTTTTTCTGGGTGACCAAGGTGGGCACAAATGGCTAATGTATTGTCTAAATTAGGTTTGATAGCAGCTGCGCCAATCCTACTAAATAAGGGTAGTCTTGTATATAGATAGTCAATCGTTTCTTGATAGCGCATACTTTATAGTTCGCTTATTGTACGTCGAATTTAAATTTCACAGTTACTGTAGAACTATGATCGGCTGCATTAAAATTGATCTTGGTCAGGTATTCTACAATGGCTTTCTTGTATTTAGAGTCATTGGAAGAGGAGCCTTTTGCAATTTGAATAAATCTACCAACACCAGCAGGGTTCACTTCAATTAAGGCATAGATGGTAGCAGGAGGAACATCCCCATTAAAGGAATAGGCTTTGGTTACATTGCGATCTCCTTTGGTTACAAAAGGACCACCAGTACCTGTATAAGATTTGCCATTGATAGAACCGTTTGCAACCCCTTGGTCACCCTTGCCTCCAGCAATACCTTGATCTTTGACATTGTTATAACTATCTTGGTTATTTCCACCAGCCCCATTGCCACCAGCATATTTGCCCATTAAGGCTTTAGGTTTTGAGGGGATCGGCGCAGGATTGTTTTTTAAAGTCGATTTCGCAGTACTTGATTTTACTGCTTCATCATTTTCATCACCAGTAACGGTATTGATTTTAGAACTTGTAGTGGATGGGTCTTTTGTCTTTGGCGCCTTTTCTCCTTGTTCAGGTGCAGGTGCTTCTTTTGACATAGGAGGAATTTCACCAGCGCCAGTATTGCTGTTGCCCAGATTAACTTCCATGTATTCAGGAAGCGGCGGGAGGATGGTAGGAGTGGGCTCTGTCCAATTTAAAACAAAAAAAACGAAAGATAACGCAACACAAATGAGTCCTGTGTATACGCCAGCTTTAATATTCTTTTCTTGTTCAAAATTCATTTGCATGGTTTAAAATTAATGCAAAAAAACATCATAACCCAATCTTAACAAAGTGGCAACAATAACAAAAAGAAAGATTTTACGAATAAATTGATTCCCTTTTTTCAAAGCCATCTTTGAACCCAAAATTCCACCAACCGCATTACAAACAGACATGGGGATGGCAATAGGCCAAAGCACCACCCCTTTGCCAATAAATAAAATTAAAGAACCAAGGTTGGTAGAAAGATTGACTATTTTGGCATGTGCACTTGCATTTAAGAAATCATACCCTAAAATGGTAATAAATGCCAACACAAATAAACTGCCTCCGCCTGGGCCAATAAAACCATCATAGAAGCCAATGATTAAACAAATCAACACGCCTTTTACCATTGGAAATTTGATTTGTTCTTTTTGCAATACTTGTCCAAAGTCTTTTTTTGTAAATGTATAAATAGCCATGGCCAATAAAACAAAAAAGATAACAGGCTTCATGAATTGATTACTCATTCTTGTAAGTAGTAAAGAACCTGAAAATGCAGCAGTAAAGGCAATACTTGTAAATAAAAGGATACGAAGGATTGGAATTTTTACTTTTTGTAAATATTGGTAGGTGGCAAAGCAAGTGCCAAAGAAGGAAGGGACTTTAAGGGTGCCAATCACCGTAGAGACCGCTTGAGTTGGCATTAAAATGAGTCCGGCAGGTACTTGAATTAATCCGCCTCCACCAACAACAGCATCTACATAGCCTGCTAAAAATGCAATTAAACAAAGTAGTATTATCGTGCTAATGTCCATCTTTTATTTTTGAAGGCCAAGTGTTAATCACAATTCCTGAAATAATGATTACGCCACTGATGATTTGAAAAATGGTGAATTGTTCTTTAAGTATAAACAATGCTTCTATAGAACTTAAGAAGGGGATTAATGTGCCAAACAAGGCCGTCTTTGCTGCGCCCAGACGGTGGATGGCCATATTCCATAATAAATAAGCAATCGTTGAATTACCAATGCCGATATATAATACAACGATCAATAATTCCTTGCTAAAATTTACTGGTTGAACATAAGTCATCTCATACATTGCAAATGGGAATAATAGCATGGTGCCTATTGCAAACAGCACTAATAAAAAACTATTGTTAGAAATGCCAATTGGTTTTTTTCTTACAAACACATTGTATACACCAAAACAACATCCTGCGCCAATCATCCATAAATCACCAGTCGCAAATTTAAAATGCAATAGGGTATTGATATCTCCTTTACTCAATAGTACAATGATACCCAGGATACCTAAAACAATCCCTGCAATACTTTTCCAATGTAATTTTTCCTGTACCACCCAAGCTGCTAATAATGTAGCAACAATGGGATGGATAATGGATCCATATAAGGCCATATTTATGGCTGTAGATGAATGCCCCGCTTTATAAATCATCGTATTGTAAACAGCTACGCCCACCAGTGCCATCCAAAAAAAGTAACTGAAGTTTTTTATGAAAATTTGTTTTTCCTTTTTATAATTTTTGTAAGCAAAAGGCAACATAGTGACGGTGGCAATTGTCCATCTAAAAAAGGCAAGACTAATTGGACCTGCTAATTGGATAGAATACCTAGAAGCAATAAAATTACCAGACCAAATAACACATGCAATGATGGCTAAAAGGGTACCAATCTGGACTTGTTTGTTGTAATGTCTTTTCAAAAATTATATTTTCAGTTTCACAATATCAGCTACACTATTACTTTTAATGCCTTACATTGAATTAGTGGTGTGCAAATTCGGTTTTAAAATCTCCTTTAATTCTTTCGATAGGAGGATTATAGTAACCAAATTTTAAATCAGGGAATTCTTCTCTGATTAAGTCCATCATTTGTTTTACACCCATTATTTCACCTGGTTCGGTCACCCCAATTTTACCTAAATACCAATCTGGATCTATATTAAAATTACGCCATTGAATCATTTTTAATCCAGTCTCTTTAATTAGTTTTCTAAGTGCTTCATATTCAGCTACGGTGTCTGTCATACCTGGAAAAACAAAATAGTTGATACTAGTCCATTTACCTGCAGCAGTCATCACTTTGATACTTTCAACAATGTCTTCGAAGGTGTAATTATTAGGTCTATAATAAGCATTGTAAATTTCTGGTCTTGCAGAGTTAGTGCTCACACGCAAACTATCCAATCCAACCTCAGCTAAAGCAGCCACCGCTTTTGGATTAGAGCCGTTAGAATTGATATTAATACTTCCTTTATCAGTGTGTTTTCTGATTTCAATAATGGCTTCTTTAATCGTTTCCCACATAAGCAATGGTTCTCCTTCACATCCTTGCCCAAAGCTAACAATAGGGAAAGGTGCAGACATTAAATGAGGTACGGTATATTCAACGACTTCTGCAGCAGTTGGTTTAAAAGAAAGACGTTCTTGGTTAGAAACAATCTCTTCTTCAATGGGTTGAAAAGAGATGCAACCAATACAATTCGCATTACATGCAGGTGAAATAGGAATAGGGCATTCCCATCTACCCATGGCAAAATTTCTTGCTGCAGGGCAATGGTAGGTCATGCAACAATTTTGCATTAAATGCTTGACCAATCTATTTTCACTATAGGTTTTTAATAAATGATCAGCCCCCAATTCAATAGTGGGTTGGTCATAACCTTCACAATCCTGACGGATATCTTGTTCAATTCTAACTGCTGGTACATAATTTACGCCATCTAACCAGCCTACAGCGGTATAGCAAAATAAAGGTAATAAG
>JBILQZ010000203.1:0-3130 GCA_044372935.1 Sediminibacterium sp.
CAAAAGATCCAGCGGCTAAATATCCCGATGCTTTTGAAAAAGTAGCTAAAAGTTTAGAAGCGTATATTCAAGCTGATCCTGAATATAAATTAGCAATTGAAAAAGGACAAGAGCCATTTTTCGAAGTATATATAAGAAGTTTTAAAGATGGGGTAGCTGCTTTTGGAGATAAAAAATGGAAAGATGCTGCTGTTAATTTTGATAGAGGGGTTGTATTAAGTGACATCATTTTCACCAAAGGCTGGTCTAGTAATAAGCAACCATTTGATACGACTACTTTAATGTATGCGGGTTATTCAAATCAAAATGCAGGTAATGTTGATGCAACTATGAAACATTATACAAGAATGATTCATGCTAATTTAAACGCTGCAGATTTGATTGATATCTACAAATATGTGTTGATTAAATATATAGAGCAAAAAGATAAAGCCAACTTTGATAAATATTATGCTATTTCTGAAAAGGCATATCCAGAAGATAAGTGGTTTGAATTTAGAGCGGATTATATTGACAGAAACTTAACTCCAGAAGAAAAAGTGGCTTCTTTTGAAGCTCAAGTAGCAGCTAACAATATCACTGAGATTGAGAGCCAAATGTACGGCGACATGTTTATGGCTGTAAAGAACGAGGAAAATATAGCTGAAGCTAAGGCGAATCTATTTTTAGATAAAGCAGCAGATGCTTACATGAAAGCTTACAATATGAATAAGCAGAATTTTGCTGCTGCTTTCAACGTAGGAATCAGTTATTATAACCAATATTCAAGTTTAGATGACCAATTTGGGAATAATGTAAGGGCTTTACAACAATTAAACTCAAATAAGCCTGTAGCTCCAAAGGATCCAAAGAAAAAATTAGCTTTTGATGCAGCCTTTAAAGCACAGCAAGATTCTATTAAAAAGTTGAATCTAGCATTAGATGCTCCAATGAAGGCTAAAGCGGATCAAGCCATTGAGTGGATTGAAAATGCTTTCAATATCATTAAGGACAAAGAAACCTTAACAAGAAGTGAGAAGAATGTGGCAGCTAGATCAGTTGACTTTTTAGCAACTTTATATGCAGCTAAAAGAGACAAAAACAGAGCGAACCAAAAAGTATATGACGAGTTGGATGCGAAGTTTACCAAGTACGATCAACTACACGATAAGTACCAATAAACCGAATCCTATAATCGATTCAGTTTGATTCAAAATAAATTTAAAAGCCTTCCCAGATTGGGAGGGCTTTTTTAGGTACATGAGTTTGCATGATCTTCTTAATTCACTCAAGGTAACAGCAACATTAAAATAGATACAATGGAGTAGAAACTACTATATTGATCAATATGCTATTTAACATAATGTTAATTATAAGCAAATTATATAGTAGAATTAAGACTATGGTTAGGTTGAAATAAGGGTAAGACTATTTGATAGATTCAAAATTGGTTGTATTTTGTAGGATAAACATTTACCTATGGCCAACCATCCTACAAGGAGAAAATTTGTTCAAGATGCAGGTTTAGCATCTATTGCTTTAAGCTTAAGTCCGCAGTTTATAAAAGCACAATCCAATAGTAAAAAAGATATACTAAAATTAGCAGTCATTGGCACGGGCTATCGTGGTCAAAATCACATAGAACTATTGGTTCAAAGAACAGATGTGGTGGTCGTGGCTTTTGCTGATCCAGATGAAAAAATGCTTGCAGACGCTCAATCCATCCTTAAAAAAGCAGGCAGACCAGCCGCTATAGAGTATAAAAACGGTAAAGAAGACTATAAAAACCTATTAAAAAGGACAGATATAGACGCCGTAATCATAGCTACTCCATGGGAATGGCATATTCCACAGGCATTAGAAGCTATTAAAAATGGTATTATACCTGGGGTTGAAGTATGTGGAGCAATCAATATTAAAGAGTGCTGGGATATTGTGGACGCGAGCGAAAAGTATAATATTCCAGTCATGTGCTTAGAAAATGTATGTTATAGACGTGATGTATTAGCTGTCTATAATATGGTCAGAAAAGGCATGTTTGGTGAATTATTACACTTACAAGGCGGCTATGAGCATGATTTAAGGGGTGTAAAGTTCAATGATGGTGTAACAGCCTATAATTCAGGGGCAGAATTTGGTGAAAAAGGGTTTAGTGAGGCTAAATGGCGCACGAACCACTCCTTATATAGAAACGGAGAATTGTATCCTACTCATGGATTAGGCCCTGCAGCAATGATGATAGATATTAATAGAGGGAATAAATTAACAAGGCTTTCTTCTGTTGCAACCAAGGCAAGAGGTTTACATAAATATATAGTTAACCATCCACAAGGTGGTGAAAATCACCCTAATGCGAAATTAAATTTTAAATTAGGAGACATCGTTACTACTAGTATACAAACGCATAATGGAGAGACTATATTGCTTACGCATGATACCAATTCACCACGTCCTTATAATTTAGGGTTCAGAGTACAAGGTACCCAAGGGTTATGGCAGGATTTTCATGCAGGACAATTTAGTGCAGGACATATCTATATAGAAGGCGTATCTCCAAAAGCCCATCAATGGGAAAACCCTGAAGCCTATTTAAAAGCACATGACCATCCATTATGGAAGCGTTTTGAAGCAGATGCGACTGGTGCTGGTCATGGAGGTATGGACTTTTTTGTGATCAATGCTTTCTTGGAATGCATTAAAAGGGCCGTTCCTTTCCCTATGGATGTATATGACTTAGCAACTTGGTATGCTATTACACCTTTGTCTGAAAAGTCAATTGCTGAACATGGACAAGTACAAGAAATACCGGACTTTACTAGAGGAAAGTGGAAAAACAGAAAGCCTGACTTTGCTATGGATGATCAATTTTAATATTAAATGGAATTGTGTAATATATTGTTTTATAATAGTTTATACAATTCCATTTGTTATTTAATATTAGATAATTGAGTTAAATTCAGCCAATAATCGAAGCTGATTCTTAGTGCGATCTAAATTATGATCCTGTCTATTGGTGGTATAATAGATATCTCCATTCATGTAATCCGTTAGAAATCGGATGGCTTGCATATAGATCATAAATTGACCTGAAAAGCTAAAATGGTCTTTTTCAAACGGAGTCAAATGCTCCCCCATCGATTTTAGATAGCCT
>JBILQZ010000204.1:0-3124 GCA_044372935.1 Sediminibacterium sp.
ATACTGGCAATTATATCAGATGGATTAGCTGAAGCACCAAATGCACAAGGAGAACTATTTGATTATCCTCAAATCCAATCCATTATCACAGAGAATTGCCACATGAATGCGGATACTTTAATAAAACAGTTAATGAATCATGCAGATAGTTGGTTGTCTGGAGCGCATAATCCGGATGACATAACGATTGTTATAATTAAACATGTCTAAATTCGTAGATGACAATTTATTAATTAAATTTAGAAATATAAATTATTAAAATAGTATAAATCAACACAAATGAAAAAACCAAGTGTAGAACTAAAGTTGCCAATACTTCCAAATATGGAGTTGATTGCAACACAAACTGCCGAAGTGATTGCTAGGCATATGGATTTAACCGAAGACCAGGGTGCAGAGATCAGCATGGCCTTGATTGAAGCTTGTATTAACGCTTTTGAGCATTCAAAATCTGACAACAATGTGTTCATTCATTTTTTAATTGAAGAAGATTCTTTAGTGGTAAAAGTGATTGATCAAGGTATCGGTTTTGATAAGACTAAAGTTGAAATACCAAAAATTGAAAACAAAGTTGGAAAAGAAGAGCGAAAAAGAGGATGGGGTTTACAACTCATTCAAGAATTAATGGATTCAGTTGAATTTGAATCTAATAATGAGGGCACAACCGTAACCATGACAAAAAACATCAAACACTAAAACTGAATTAAAATGAATGCATTTATAAAAAGTACAAAAGAAGCAAACGAAATCGTTATTATAGAAACTAACGGTTATTTGAACAATGATGGTGGCGAAGCCATTTCTGCAATATGTTATGAAAAAATTGAAGCGGGTCAAAATAAATTTTTAATCAATATGGCTGGAACCAAAGTCGTAAATAGCATTGGTGTTTCTATCTTGATTGAAATCATTGAAAAGCTTCAGGAAGTAGATGGAAAAATTGGCTATTATAATTTAGCGCCTATCGTTTCTAAGACATTTAACATTATGGGTCTAACCAAGTATTCTACAGTTTTTGAAACCGAAGAACAAGCTATTAACGGATTATAATGTCGAAGCAATTTAATGTGAATGAACTGCAATTAAAGTACCTAGAACTAGAGACTTTATTGGACATAACGAATGAATTAAGTTCATTTGAAAATGCGACTGTTTTATTGCAGGAAATTTTAATTAAATCTTGTGCTGTTTTGAATGCTTCCTCTGGGATGATCTTAATGCAAAACGAAAATTCTGACCTTTTTCAAATTGAGGCTGAATTCAACATAGAGGTGGCTGCTTTAAAAGGAATCATCTTTAATAAAAAGAGGGGGTTTTTTAATGAGGTAAGCCAAAATAAAAAAGCAATTCATGTTGAAATAGCGAGCGATCCTTTCCTAAGTAAAACAAATTGCTTACATGGGTTGATTGCACCTTTAATTGATAAGAAAGATTTAGTTGGTGTGATCATTTTGTTTGATAAAGAATCAAGAAACGGTATTTCTGGATTTGACGCTTCAGATACGAATATGCTTTCGGCAATTGCTACTCAAGCTGGCGTGGCCTATAATAATATAAAATTAATCGAAAGCATTAAAGAAGCTAAGACGTTCAATGACAACGTCATGCAATCTATTGTAACAGGTGTATTTACAACCAATTTGATGGGGGAAATAAACCATGTCAATAGAGCGGCAGCTGATATCATTAACCTGGATAGAGCAACCATTATTGGCAACCATTATGATTATATATTTGAATCCAATGACTTAGTCAATGATTTGATTTCAAAGTGCGAAACCGAATTAACCACTGTAACAGAAACGCAGGTATTACTTAAGTGTAATAATAAGTCGACGGCGATCAATATTTCTGCTTCCCCTTTGATCAATGATTTAAATGAACAAATTGGTACTGTAATTGCAATGGAAGATTTATCGAATTTAGATAAACTAAAGTCCACTTTTAAGAAGTATGTTTCAAAGCAAATAGTCGATCAGATTTTAGAAAATGATGAAATGCTAACATTAGGAGGGCAAGAGCAAGAGGCGACCATTTTATTTTCAGATATCAGGGGTTTTACTTCCATGTCTGAGACGATGCATCCAAATGAAGTGGTAGAAACACTAAATGAGTACTTTAATTTAATGATTGAAATTATTTTCAAGTACAATGGAACATTAGATAAAATAATTGGTGATGCATTGATGGTTATTTATGGTGTTCCCAATGCTACGGGAAATGACACAGAAAATGCTGTATTTACAGCCATAGAAATGCAGGAAAAATTGATTGAATTTAACCAACAAAGAATCATGCATTCAAAATGTCCGATCAAAATCGGAATTGGCATCAATAGAGGTCGAGTAATTAGTGGTAATATTGGGTCTCGACAACAAATGAATTTTACAGTGATCGGAGATGCGGTCAACCTAGCATCTAGACTTTGTTCTGCCGCAAAATCAGATGAAATCATTGTTGCGGATACTGTTTGGAAACATGTCAAACATGATAAAAAACTCAAGGCATTGAAACTAAATCCTATCAAGGTAAAAGGAAAGGAAAAGCCTATTCAAATTATGCAGGTTCAATACTTTAGGCCAAAATTCAGTTATAATGCTGCCTATACCATGATTGAGCAATTTTTGATTCAATACCTACCCAAAGAATATGTCTATCATTCTATCACCCATATTAAAGACGTTGTTGAACAAGTAGAAAGGATTGCGAAGAATGAGCAAGTTAAAAAGTCAGATATAGACGACCTAAAATTAGCAGCATGGCTTCATGATATTGGGTATATATGGGAACCAAAAAGGCATGAAGAAAGGGGGGTCGAATATGCTACCTCATTGCTAAAGTCTTTGGAATTTCCCACACAAAAGATTCAGAAAATCAATGGAATGATTCTTGCCACTAAAATTCCACAAACGCCCAAAAATTTACATGAACAAATTATCTGTGATGCTGATTTAGATTATCTAGGCAGACCAGATTATGCAGAAAATAGTCAACTGTTATTGCAAGAACTCCAACTCACTAAAAAAATAAATAACACGGAGTGGCTAAGAATTCAGGATAGTTTTTTAACAAAGCATGTCTACTTTACAAAAACATCCAATACAAAAAGAAATAAATTAAAATC
>JBILQZ010000038.1:0-11825 GCA_044372935.1 Sediminibacterium sp.
ATTGTGCTATAATTTATGTGTAACAAATACTATTGTACACCCAACAATTCCACTTCAAAAATCAAAGTAGATCCTGGTCCAATCACTGGTCCAGCTGAACGTTCGCCATAAGCTAATTCAGAAGGAATGAACAATTTCCATTTGCTTCCTACAGTCATTAATTGTAAAGCTTCTTGCCAACCTTTGATGACACCATTTAATGGGAAACTAATTGGTTCTCCTCTTTGAACAGAACTGTCAAATATTTCACCGTTAATTAAAGTGCCATGATAATGACATTTAACGGTGTTTTTTAAAGTAGGCTTAGTGGTATCTGTACCAGCCACCATTACTTCATATTGTAAACCATTGGTTAAACGAACCACTCCTGGTCTTTTTGCATTTTCTGCTAAAAATGCCGCGCCTGCTGCTCTGTTAACAGCGATTTTTTCTGTACTCATTTTATCTTGGTAGTTTTTAATACATAAATCAATTAAGCTATCTGGAATAGCTGATTTGGCAATCACGCCTGCTTGCATGCCTTTTTTGAATAGATCAAAATTGACATCTTGTAAACCCTGTCCTTTAAGACTTTGTGCAATTCTATATCCTAAGGCATAAGAAGCACTATCCTTTGTTGTTTTAAAAATTGGCGCTGTAGTTACCGCATTCGTTGTTTTTGAAGCAACCACTTTATTGACAGTCGCAGGTTTAACTGCTGTAACTGGCTTTACAGGAATTGCAGTTTTAGTTTGTGCCCAGCTTGTTAAACTAGCAGAAAGTACAAAAGCAAATAGTATTGTTTTTTTCATCTTCGGCCTATTAAAATTTAGACCCCAAAAGTACGCCAGAATCGGATTAATTAGCCAATAAATCTTGAATTCTTTGAGCCAGCTTTTCTGCTCCAAAACCATTGATTATCAGATCCATCTGAGCTGCGATTTGAGGATTGCATAAATTGCCTATACTACCTTCGTGTTGATGGTCCAAGTCGGTTGAAAACGTAAAATTATTCGACTCTATGGCTAATCCGATTTTTTTATAGGCATCCCTGAATGGCATGCCCTCATTCACTAGTTTATTCACCTCCTCCACACTAAATAGGAACTTATATTTTGGATCCTTCAGTAAATCTTTTTTGACCTCCATATTTTCAAGCATCAACATCGCCATTTCAATACAATGGTTCAAATCTGAAAATGCAGGAAATAAATGTTCTTTTAATAATTGTACATCACGATGATACCCAGAAGGTAAATTGGTCGTCATCATCATTATTTCATTGGGCAATGCTTTAATACGATTGCAATAAGAACGGATGAGTTCAAATACATCCGGATTTTTTTTATGAGGCATGATACTAGAACCCGTTGTTAAAGCATCAGGAAATTGAATAAAACTAAAATTTTGATTTAAAAATAAACATGCATCCATACTCAATTTCGCTAAAGTGTCCGCTACGTTAGCCATCGCCATTGCAGTCACACGCTCTGCCTTACCCCTTCCCATTTGAGCATAGACCACATTGTAATTCAAGGTATCAAACCCTAATAACTCGGTAGTTCTTGTTCGATTAATTGGAAAAGAAGAACCATACCCAGCAGCAGATCCTAAAGGATTTTTATTCACTACTTTATACGCAGCTTGCAAGGTCGTCATATCGTCTACAAGGCTTTCTGCATATGCCCCAAACCATAATCCAAACGAAGAAGGCATGGCCAATTGAAGATGTGTATAGCCAGGTAATAAATCAGCTTGATGTGCTTCACTTTTAGCTTGCAATAAAGAGAATAAAGCCTGTATCGATGTCGACAGTTTTAAAATTTCGGCGCGTAAAAATAATTTAATATCAACCAACACTTGGTCATTTCTACTTCTTGCACTATGAATTTTTTTGCCAACATCCCCTAGTTTTTGCGTTAATAAAATCTCCACTTGTGAATGGATATCTTCTACACCAGCTTGCAATTTAAATTCTCCTGCTTGAATAGTTGTATAAATTTCAACCAATGCTTTTTTAAGTTGCGCTTGTTCTTCTTTGGTTAATAAACCTACTTCAGACAGCATAGTCGTATGTGCAATTGAACCCAATACATCATAGGCTGCAAGGTATTGATCCATTTGTTGATCCTTGCCAATGGTAAATTGCTCTACTGCACCTGAGGTTACATTATTTTTTTGCCAAAGCTTACTCATAAGTTAAAATATTTTCAAGAAGTTGAATATAGGTGCTAACACCTGCTTCAATTTCTTGGATAAAGATAAATTCATCTGCCGAATGACTTCTTGCAGAATCACCAGGACCCATTTTTAATGTCGGAAAAGGCATTAATGCTTTATCAGAACTAGTAGGAGACCCATAATAAGATTTTCCTAAAGCCAATCCAGCTTTTACTAAAACATGATCTAAAGCGATACTGGTTGAACGTAATCTTACAGTTCTTGGCACAACTTCTAAAGCTACATGTTCTTGAATAATGGCCAAAACCTCCTCAAGACTATACAATTCATTTACCCGAACGTCCACTACCATTTTACAAATGGATGGCACTACATTATGTTGCTTATTATTCGTTTCAATGACAGTTACATTCATGTTGACCGGTCCCAATAATGTCGACACTTTTTCAAATTGATAATTTTTAAACCAATCCAAAGCGGGCATTAATTTATACAAAGCATTCTCTCCTTCCGATCTTGCAGCATGTCCAGCTTGCCCAATAGCGGTTACGTCTAAGACCAGGAGTCCTCTTTCCGCAACGGCCATTTCTAATAGTGTAGGCTCACCAACGATGCCAAAATCAATTGAAGGAAGGACTTTCAAGACTGCTTCAATACCATTTACCCCGGAAATTTCTTCTTCTGCTGATGCTACAAAAACAATATTATAAGAAAGATTTTCTAGCGCATAGAAATACCTAAAAGTAGCAATTAAACTCACTAAAGCACCTCCTGCATCATTCGTTCCCAGTCCAAATAATTTACCCTCTTTTTCAATCGGCTCGAATGGATCTACTGTATACTGCTGATTGGGTCGAACTGTATCATGGTGTGAATTCAATAAAATAGTAGGTTTAGCTGGATCATAATAAAGGTTTTTAGACCAAATATTATTTTTAAACCTGTTACAAACGATTTGATTTGTTATAAAAAATGCTTGAATACAATCGGCAGTGGCAGCTTCTTCTTTACTGAAAGATGGTATTGAAATCAATGCTTTCAACAAATCAATCGCTTCTTGCTGTAGCGTTTCGATGGTTTTATTTTTTTCGACCATAAGATTGTTTACTGACATTAGAGGTTTATTGTGGTTCCAGCTTTACCGTTTATTACATCCATCATTTTTTCTGCTTTGCCAATCATAACAGATTGGACGCCCCCTCTAAGTGCTTCAAATGCATTCTCCATTTTAGGCACCATCCCTTCAAAGATAATTTTATCTTCCTTTAATTGAGCATACTGTTGGGTATCTATTTTTGCAAGAAGCGTACTAGGATTATTCAAGTCTAGCAAAACCCCCTCTTTTTCGAAACCATACATTAAATGTACTTTAAAGTGTTCCGCCATATAGACTGCAATAGATTGAGCAATGGTATCTGCATTCGTATTCAATAATTGTCCCTTCCCATCATGCGTGATCGGCGCTATGACCAACCTCATTTGACTCTTTAGTAAGTTTTGGATTAAGGCGATATTAATCGTATCCACCTCGCCAACAAAACCATAGTCAATGCTAGTATGGACCCTTTTGTGTGCTTTTATTAAATTACCATCTGCACCAGAAAGACCCATTGCTTGGACACCTAAAGATTGAAGTTGTGCAACGATGTTTTTATTGATTAAACCCGCATAAACCATCGTGACGATGTTTAAAGTCTCAAGGTCGGTTACTCTTCTTCCTTCGATCATAGTTTGAACTACGTCCATCTTATTTGCCATTTCAGTTGCCAACTTGCCTCCTCCATGCACTAATAGGGCATGCCCTTTGATTTGTGCAAAAGCGACAAGGCATTCCTGTAACAATGCTGGATTGTCAACAATATTTCCTCCAATTTTTATGACGTATAAAGTTTCCATGAGTTTTGTTATGCCAATTTTTTTATTTCTATTTAGGAAGACGCCCCCATTGTTTTTAAAATTTCAGCCAATACAGCTTGTGCGGCCCATACTCTGTTAGATGCTTCTTTAGTGACTAAACTATTTGATCCATCTAAAATTTCATCACTCAATTCCACATTACGACGCACGGGTAAACAATGCATCACTTTTGCATTATTGGTTGTTGCTAATTTCTGGTTCGTCAACATCCAATTGACATCCGTACATAATACTTTTCCGTAATCATTGTATGCACTCCAGTTTTTTACATACACAAAATCTGCGTCTTTTAAAGCAGCATCTTGGTCCTGTGTAATGGTAGCGCCTTCTGTAAATTGTCTCGCTAAGTCATATCCTTCTGGATGCGCAATCACAAAATCTGCTTCACCCCATGCATTCATCCATTCACTAAAGCTATTGGAAACACATTGAGGGATGGATTTAATATGCGGCGCCCAAGTCAAAACCACTTTCGGTTTTCTATTGTTGAATGCGCTATTAGAAGCCATTGATTCCTGAATGGTAATGATATCTGTCAATGATTGCAAAGGATGCAATGTCGCAGATTCTAAACTCACTACGGGAATCCCAGCGTATTGTATAAACTGGTTAATAATTTTTTCACTATAATCATCTGACTGACTCAGTAGTCCAGGAAATGTTCTAATACATAAAATATCAAAATAGTTCCCAAGTACAGGAGCGGCATCTTTGATATGTTCAACAGTAGTGCCATTCATGATAGCGCCTTCTGTAAATTCTAATGCCCAGCCTTCCTTATCAACATTAAAAACAATGGCTTCCATACCTAGATTTTGAGCTGCCACCTGTGTACTCAATCTAGTTCTTAAACTAGGATTTAAAAACAATAAACCAATTCTTTTACCTCTACCCATTTGTTGATCTAACAAGGGATTTGCCTTATACGCTAAAGCCTTTTGAACTAAAGTATCAATATGGATTACGTCCTTAACACTTATAAATTGTTTCATGTACACTGATTATGGGGTCTTAATTTGTTGCTGCGCAATCGCATCCTGCAATCTATTTAAAAATAAATCGATATCGGTTTTGGCAATGGCCAAAGAAGGCAATAAACGAATCACATTCGGCTTAGCTTCTCCAGTAAAAACCTTATAATCGTTTAATAATATTTTTCTTGTGTCTTGTAATGACGGCTCCATTTCAAATCCAATCATTAAGCCGCGCCCTCTCACCGTCTGCACGCCTTTAATTTGTTGTAAGGATTGAATTAAATAATCACCTAATTTGAAAGCTTGTTCCATTAAATTTTCAGCTTGCATCACTTCTATCACCGCCAATGCAGCAGCACAGGCTAAAGGATTCCCTCCAAATGTGGTGCCCAACATGCCAAACTTAGCTTGAATATGAGCTGCAATCAAAATACCCCCAATCGGAAATCCATTCCCCATACCCTTCGCCATAGAATAGATATCTGCATTTACACCAGCATGGTCATGCGCAAAAAACTGACCCGTTCTACCATAACCACACTGCACACTATCCGCAATATACACTGCACCAAAATCATCACATGCTTTTCTGATGGCTTGTAAGAAAGCATCTGTTGCTTCATAAATTCCAGCAACACCTTGTATTCCTTCAATAATCACTGCTGCAATTTGATTTCCTTGCTGCGCAAAGCATGCTTGCAAAGCTGGAATATCATTCATAGGAAGGAAGATGATATTGTCAGTTTCGTTTACAGGTGCCACAATACTTGGATTGTCCGTGGCAGCGACCGCTAAAGAAGTACGACCATGAAAGGATTTATTAAATGCAATAATTTTTTTTCTTCCAGTATGAAAAGAGGCCAACTTCATTGCATTTTCATTGGCTTCTGCGCCACTATTACATAAAAACAATTGAAAATCTTTTTTCCCACTAACCATATTCAATGCTGCTGCCAACTGTTCTTGTATAGGTAGTACAACTGAATTAGAATAAAAGGCGATTGCATGCAATTGGTCTTCGATTCTTTTTACCCAATGTGGATGTGTATGTCCAATACTAATCACTGCATGTCCACCATACATATCTAGATATTCCTGCCCTTTGTCGTCCCATACACGGCTGCCTGCAGCTTTAGTGATAGCAATAGGATTTAAAGGATATACATTGAATAAAGACATGCTTAAATAGTTTGAGCGTTAAAAATAATTTGCTTTTAATTGAAGTCCAGCAGCTTCATCTATGTCAAACATCAGGTTCATATTTTGAACTGCCTGACCTACTGCACCTTTTAATAAATTATCTATGACTGAATGAATTGCAATTTTGTTGCCTTGTTTTTCGATATGTATGATGCATTTGTTGGTATTAACTACCTGCTTAAGGTCTATATTATTTTTTGATACATGCGTGAATGGTTGTCCTTCATAATAAGCCTCATATAGCGCATACAATGCTTCAATGGTTAAATCTGTACTTACAACAGAAGTGACAAAAATACCTCTTGTAAAATCCCCTCTCCAAGGTACAAAATGCACATCCGCATTTGCATTCCCCTGTAACTGTGCCAAGCTTTGGCTAATTTCATGAATATGTTGGTGGTCTAATGTCTTGTAGGCTTGAATATTATTCGCTCTCCAGCTAAAATGATTGGTTGCTGATAAACTTTGTCCAGCACCAGTCGAACCAGTAATGCCTGTGGTATATACATCAGTCAATAGTCCTTTAGCCGCTAATGGCAATAAACCCAATTGAATCGCTGTTGCAAAACATCCTGGATTCGCTATATTTTTTGCTTCTTGAATTGCAGTTCTTTGTAATTCTGGTAAACCGTATACAAATTTTCGCTCTCCAATATTTGCAGTATTTGCGATTCTAAAATCTTGAGACAGGTCTATGATTTTAACATTAGATTGAATTGCATTCGCTTCTAAAAACTTTTTTGCATCACCATGACCAACGCATAAAAACAATACCTCAATCGCCTGATCTAATGCACTTGCAAATTTTAAATCCGTATCACCTACTAAATCGGCATGCACTTTACTTACTAACTCGCCCGCATTACTTGTACTATGCACAAAAGTAATCTCTGCATTTGGATGGCGTAATAGCACACGTAGCAATTCACCACCCGTATAGCCCGCTCCACCAATTATTCCAATTTTTACTTTTTGCATCTTTACTTTTTTAACTTTAACCCATTTTTAATTTAATCTAAATAGAGGCTCATTAAACTTGTGTTATTATTTGTTGCTCTCTTTTACATGATGATAAATGCCCACTTGATTACCAAATATTTTGGTAAATCCTCTCACATCTGCACCTGTCCAACCTGTATTCATTTCTCCGTATTTACCAAATTTAGCACTCATCAAATCATAAGCTGATTCAATGCCAATGATTTGAAAATGGTAAGGGTTCAATTGAATGAACACTTCTCCAGTCACTTGTTCTTGTGCACTAGCTAAGTAAGCTTCAATATCACGCATCACTGGATCTAATATTTGACCTTCATGTAACCAGTTGCCATAAAATTGCGCTAACTGATCTTTCCAAGAAAGTTGCCATTTGGTTAATACATGTTTTTCTAAGGCATGGTGTGCTTTTAAAATGACCATCGGTGCAGCGGCTTCAAATCCAACCCTGCCTTTGATTCCAATGATGGTGTCCCCAACATGGATATCTCTACCAATACCATAAGCACCGGCAATAGATTGAATGTATTGAATCGCTTTTGTAGGATGTGCAAAGCGCTGGCCATTCACTTGAACAATTTCACCTTTTTCAAATCCAATCACCATTTCTTCCGATGCCCCTGCTTTTGTCATTGGAGTAGGCCAAGCTGATTCAGGTAAAACACCTTTTGATTGTAAGGTTTCTTTTCCTCCAACACTCGTGCCCCACAACCCTTTATTAATGGAGTAGGCCGCTTTTTCAAAATTCATTGCTACCCCTTTTTCTTTTAGGTATTCAATCTCTGCTTCTCTGCTTAATTGAAGGTCTCTAATAGGTGTCAATATTTCAACACCTGGAATTAACACCTGAAAAATCATATCAAAGCGTACTTGATCATTGCCTGCACCTGTACTCCCGTGTGCCACTAATTTTGCATCTAAATTTTTTACATGCGCTGCAATATGCAATGCCTGACTTAATCTTTCTGCACTTACACTCAAAGGATAGGTATTGTTCTTTAAGATATTACCATAAATCAAGTACTTAATAATACGATCGTAATACCCTTCAACAGCTTGAATGGTGGTGTGACTTTTAACACCTAAAGCATACGCATGCGCTTCTATTTTTTTTAGTTCCGCTTCATCAAATCCACCTGTATTCACCACTACACTATGCACTTCTAATCCTTTATCTTCTGATAAATATTTTGCACAAAACGTGGTATCCAATCCGCCACTAAAGCCTAAAACAACTTTTTCCATGTTCCTTTATTTATTTGGTTCAAATAACATCGCGGTACACATACAGTTTTTGCGATCTTTACTTTTTAAAATTTCATAATTGACACAACTCTTGCAACCTGCCCAAAACTCTTCATCATCGGTGAGTTCACTATAAGTTACTGGCTCATAGCCAAGTTCAGAATTGATTTTCATCACCGCTAAGCCCGTTGTTAAGCCAAATATTTTTGCATCAGGGTACTTGTCTCTTGACAACTGAAAAATAGTTTGTTTGATTTTTTTTGCAATGCCTGTTTTTCTAAATGCAGGTGCTACGATCAATCCACTATTTGCCACAAACTGGCCATGTTGCCATGCTTCGATATAGCAAAAGCCAACCCATACACCCTCTTCGGTATGTGCAATGACCGATTTACCTTCCTCGATTTTTTGCGCTACATATTCAGGAGTCCTTTTAGCAATACCTGTTCCTCTTGCTTTTGCAGAGGATTCCATTTCGTCCGTAATTGCAATTGCATAAGCTACATCACCAGCTAAGGCAACGCGTACAATAATTTTCTGTTCCAATGATCAATAAAATTTAAAGAATAAACGTGTTGGCGTTCTATAATTTTTCGGGGATTTTTCCACTGATAGGGGCAATTGCCAACTGCTCGTCCTATCAGAATCCACGTCGCATAAATTGCGACAGCCTAGAGGGACTATGCAAAACAAGGGATGCTGCAGTATTTGCAGTCATCTTTAAAGTATAAGTTGAACCCTGTTTCATATTGAGTTCAAATTTAATCAATTAAATAGACAAATCAGGGTATTCAAAAGTAAAAATGAAATTTAGGCTTCTTTTGCGCATGATTTTCATCATAATGAATAGTTGTTAGTTTTTATAAGCCCTCTTTTGAGCTTCATTTTAACGCAAATCGTACCTTTATTAAAATTAATTCTATGAAAAAAGTATTCCAACATAGCGTAAGCCTTTTGGCAATAACGTTTAGTATTTTTTTAATGGCTTGCGGCAATAACACAACGAGCGAAGCCACTAACACAGATACCACTTCTACCATGGCAGTGACCGATTCGGTAGTTGCTTATGATATCAGTTTAGTACAAAACAAGAAAGACCCTACCTGTGGCATGCCTGTTACTGCTGGTATTAGCGATACAGCGCATTATGACAATAAAGTGTTAGGCTTTTGCTCTCCAGGTTGTAAAGAAGAATTCTTGAAAAACCCTAAAGCAAATATTGCTGCAGCTGAAATGCAATAAATAAATCAATTAACTGAATAGGTAATTGATATCTTCTTTGGTTAAAGACTTGACAAATCCATCTTCATCGGAAATCAATTCTTTAGCCAAAGATCTTTTTCGATCTTGTAGTTTTAGAATTTTATCTTCCACCGTGTCATTACAGATCATACGATAAGCAAAGATATTTTTGGTCTGCCCTATACGATGCGTTCTGTCAATAGCTTGTTGCTCCACAGCAGGGTTCCACCATGGATCGACGATATATACATAGTCAGCTGCGGTTAGGTTAAGACCTACACCACCCGCTTTCAACGAAATTAAGAATACACGACAGTTTGGGTCATTTTGGAAACGATCAATCGCTTTTTCTCTTTCTTGTATCGTACTACTTCCATCAAAATATTCATGATCAATCCCCAATTTAGTTAAAGCTTCTCTAATTAAACCGAGCATGCCAAGGAATTGAGAGAAAACCAATGCCTTATGTTGACTTATATTTTCTACAATCTCTCTTGTTAATTCTTCAAGCTTAACTGATTCATTTGGATAAGACTCGTCTTTGATAATCGCAGGACTATCACAAATTTGACGCAATTTCATCAAACCTTGTAAAATAGATAACTGTGCTTTTTGCACTCCTTTCTCTTCGACCAAGCCCATTAATTTATCGCGGTAATCATTTCGGTAGGCTTCATATATCTTTCGTTGTGCAGCACCCATTTCACAGTATAAAACCATTTCTTGTTTTTCTGGCAAATCCTTTGCCACTTGCTCTTTGGTTCTTCTTAAGATAAATGGAAATACAAATTTACGCAAATGCTCTTTTTGTTCTTTCTCATCAAACTTATCAATTGGCATGGAGAAATTATGTTTAAAATACTCCACCGATCCCAACATGCCCGGATTCAAGAAATTCATCTGAGCATAAATATCAAATGTATTATTCTGTAATGGCGTACCACTCAAACATAATTTATTAGCAGCATCTAATAAACAAGCAGCCTTAGTAACCTTACTTGTTGGATTTTTAATGGCTTGACTCTCATCCAAAATCACATAATCAAATTTTACTTCTACAAAGTTTTTGATATCACTTCTTAAAGTACCATAGGTAGTGATAATCACTTCGACAGATTGATCTGATAACTTTGCTTTATTCCTAGTGCCCCCATGGTGGATCATAAAACTCAAACTAGGCGTGAATTTTTTCAATTCATTCTGCCAGTTAAATAAAAGTGTTGTTGGACAAACCACTAAAGCCAATAGCTTACCCTGCTTTTCTTTCAAATGTTGTAAGAAAGAAAGTGTTTGAATGGTTTTACCCAATCCCATGTCATCCGCTAATATGCCACCCCAACCTACATCATGTAAATAGTTCAACCATTGGAATCCACTTGCCTGATAAGGTCTAAGAATTGGATCCAAATGTGCTGGTGGTTTAACATCTGCAATGGTATAGTGTTCTCTTATTTTTTCGAATTTGCCTTCCAACTGAAAAATCAATTCTTCTTCGTCACGTTGTTGGTACAATTCATCTAATACAGAAAAATGGTATTTACTTAATTTTAAATTATCTGCCTTACCTTCTCCTACTTTAAATAACAATGCATATTTATTCAACCATTGTTCAGGCAATACCCCAAGACTACCATCTTTTAAAGGCACAAATTGTTGCTTATTCATTAACATGTTCTTAATGTCTTGAATACTCACTTTTTGTTCTCCAAAAGAAATCTCCACTTTAGCATCAAACCAATCTGTATTACTACTTATGTATAATCTTGTCGTTGGCTTTGCTGTATTGAATTTAAATTGCTTCAATTGTTCTGTACCAAACAAAGGAATCTGTTTTTCCTTAAGGGTATCGATGAATAAAAAGAACCAATTGTTTTTTAATACTTCGGCGCCTTTCAATGCCAATACATTACCCTCATTGGGTCTTATGAAACCAGAATGTAATTGTTCAATAATGCCTACCAATTGTCTTTCTGCAGCCAAATCTCTTTCCAAAATCATCAACTTGTCACCTAGCTGTTGAATCACAGAGGGGCCATCTTCTTTTTGGACCACAATATCTTGATAGACAAATAAAGGTTCAAAAAATAAATA
>JBILQZ010000205.1:0-3092 GCA_044372935.1 Sediminibacterium sp.
TATGGTGTGAACCCACAATTATTACCTACTCATTTAACAAAGACTACAGTAGTACCTCAAACCATCGATCGCGTGAAAGGCGGTGCTGAAGGGCACTATGCTGCATGGGTAGAAGCATGTATTGCAGGCCCAGGAAGCAAGGAAGCAAAAGTGTTGAGTTCTAATTTTGATATCGCTGGACCTTTAACTGAATCAGTATTGATGGGTAACTTAGCTATCCGTTCTTATGATGTAAAAGCCAACGACGCAAAAGGATTAACTTCTTATCCTGGAAGAAATATTCAATTAATGTGGGATGGTCCAAATATGAAGATCACCAATTTCGACTTAGCGAATCAGTTTGTTAAACGAACTTATCGTGAAGGATGGAGCTTAGGTGAATAAAAACAAACTATGGAATTTTTAAAAGATCAATTTTTATTAAGACCCGATATTCATTTTTTGAATTTCGGGTCTTTTGGTGCTACGCCAAAACCCATTTTCGAAAAATACCAAGACTGGCAAAGGGTTTTAGAAGCAGAGCCCGTGCAGTTCATCGCTTTTGATGGCTACGAATACCTAGCAAAGTCAAGAGCGGTATTGGCAAAGTTTTTGAATTGCGCAGACAAAGACGATTTAGTCTATGTAACCAACCCAAGTTTTGCTATCAATATGATTGCAAAGAGTTTTCCGTTAGCAGCCGGAGATGAAATCCTGGCTACTGATATTGAATATGGCGCTTGCGATAGAACCTGGGACTATTACTGTACTAAAAAAGGTGCCACCTATCGAAGACAAAAAATCAATTTGCCGATTACGACGAAAGAAGCTTTCATAGAAGATTTTTTCAAAGGTTGTAATGAAAAAACAAAGGCCATTTTTATTAGCCATATCACCAGTGCTACAGGATTGATTTTCCCTGCTGCAGAGATATGTGCTATAGCAAAAGAAAAAGGATTAATTACGATTGTGGATGGCGCGCATGCACCTGCACACATTCCATTAGACCTAAGTAAAATTCAAGCAGATTTTTATACGGGTGCTTGTCATAAATGGATGATGGCTCCAAAGGGTTGTTCCTTTTTATATGCCACAAAAGCAGTGCAACCTATTTGTGATCCAATGATTGTGAGTTGGGGCTATCGAGCAGCTAAGCCATCTCATTCACCTTTCCTTGACTACCATCAAATGATTGGTACGAGAGATTTCTCTGCCTTCTTGACGGTGGAAGCCTGTATTGAATTCATGGAAAAGCATCACTGGAAAGAAGTGAGCAGCAGCTGTCATCAAATGGTAGTAGACAATGCGCCTAGATTCTTCACCTTACTAAAAAGCGCACCGATTAGTCCATTGAATAAGGAATGGATTGGACAAATGATTAGCATTCCAATTCAAACACCAGATCCAGAAAAACTACAAAGAACTTTATTTCTAGACTATAAAATAGAAGTGCCCATCATGCGACAAGGCAATGATGTTTATTTGAGGTATTCTATCAACGCTTTTAATACTTTAGAAGACTTAGATGCATTGTACAAAGCAATTGTGGACATTCAAAAGCATGGGATACTTTTGTAGTAGCTAAGCTAAACAGAATTTATTAAAATTATACGCACAAAAAAGGGGCACGATATCCTGCCCCTTTTTTTATTCAATCATGAATTGAATTACCAATTCAATGTTTTCATATAAGCAGCATTATCAGTAGCACAACCCATTTCTGTTGTGCCTGTATAGGCTTCTTGTTCTACAATCATATGCGCTACACCACGTTTTGCCACTTTTGATAATAGCGTTTTATAATCAATAGTGCCTTTACCAATGACACAAGACTCATGCCCAGTAGCCGTCTTAGTCATATCTTTCACATGTACTAATTTAAAACGATTAGGGAACTTATCCATATAGGCAACAGGGTCAACGCCTGCAGCAGCTGTCCAATACATGTCCATTTCATAATCGACAATAGCAGGATCCGTATTTTTCATCATCAAATCCTGAGGAACTATGCCATCCATAGCTTTAAAAGAATAATCATGATTGTGGTAAGCAAAACGAAGACCATGTTTTTTTGCAATTTCACCACAAGCATTGAACTCGTCCGCAAATTTCTTAAAATTATCAAGTGATTTTTGTGGTCCTTTGAATGCACATATTAAATACTTCAAACCAATTTCTCCTGCCGCTGCCGCCTTCATTTCGAAAGATTTTAGATTACCTGTATCATTACAATGAGATGAAACCATATTCATTCCTAAATCATCCATCACTTTTTTGAACTCCGTATTTTTCATACCCCAAAACATGCCTTTGCCGCCTTCAAAGCTTTCGATTTTTTTATAGCCATTTGCAGCAATTTGTGTTAACACTGCAAGTGGATCTTTTGCCAATGCCTGTTTAACTGTCCACAACTGAATACCGAACTCATTCTTTCTCTTTGTAGCCATGGCCATTAATTCATTTTTAAATGGCATTGATAAAGCAACACTGGTTAATGCAGCACCGCGTAAAAAACTTCTTCTTGAATTTGACATAAATTAAAATTGCAAACGTTATAAATTAAATTTAAAAAATGAGCCTCCAGCAAGAGGCTCATTTACATATTATTATACTATGAAGTAGCCCAAGCTTTCTCTCCTTTTGTATAAGGCACACAACCTTCATACTTGCCAGGCACTGCCACATACCTTAACACTTCTGTTGCACCAATTTTAGAAGTGAATAAGCCAGATAAAGTCAATTGCTTCATCATGGTAAAGTAATGCGTAGGGTCTTCCTTCTTTTTATTTTTTTGGTATTCCTTCGCTTCTTTATCTAACTCAGTTAAAAAAGCAGTGCGCTCTTCTGGTGTTGCTTCCATAAAAGCTTTACCCATTTTAGCTTTAGAAGCTTTGAATTTTAATTCCTCCATACCTTTCATAAAAATTTCTTGGTCCTTCGCTTCATAACAATCACTTACCATGATTTGCATGAAGGCGCCTACATTAGCTGCTTTTGCACCAGGCGTATCTGTAGCAGGAAGGATGGTTTCACCTACCTCGTTTAAAAAGTCAATATCTTCTTGCGCAAAACTTACCCCCTTGGTATTGGTTTTACAACCTGTCAAAAAAGCT
>JBILQZ010000207.1:0-3085 GCA_044372935.1 Sediminibacterium sp.
AAGCCAATTGCGGAGACCATGGGGGTGCCTAAGCCACCTTTTCTGATGATAGAACCTAGCGGTGCGCCAATTAAAAACAACACGATACATGCAAAGGAAAGTGTAAACTTTCTATGCCATTCTATGGCGTGCATCGTTTCGGAATGTTGTTGCTCCTTATAGATGGCGGCCAAGCTTTCTAAATTATTTTTCAAAGAAGAAAATTGATAGCCTGTAGATTCAACAATAGACGACCTGTCTGAACCTTGAATTATATCTTCTATTTTTTTAGTGGGAGCCGCTTTTACTTGTTTGTACACCTGCGCACTGTCTTTATACAACATGAAGCGCAAGTAAGGATAGATTTCGGCCCTTGCTTTTTTAATAAAAAAGCTATCCATGGTTTGTATCGAATCTATCGCATGCTCCAATTGCCTTACGCTCAACATTTTTGGATCATAAATAACATCTGAAGTTTTATTCATTTGAAAAGTTTTCAAATCAAAAACCTTCTTATATTCTTTAAAATTGAGTCTTGTGAATTCAGTATTGGTAGTTGCTCTAAATCCTTTTTCTTGATAACGCCAGCCATTGTATAAAATAAATTCTAAAAATTTCTTATCGGGTGTAACACGCATTACACCTGACTTTGCCATGATCATATTGTCTTGTAATCCATAACGCTTTTCAAAAATAACAATATCTCTGATCACACTGTCGTTGGATTCTTTCTTCCCAAGCTTAATCACATAGCCATCTATCTTGTCATAAAACACACCCTCTTTTAAATCTATCGCAGGCTTTGAAACAATAATTTCATACTTCAAAGTGGTCAAGCGCATTTGAGAAACAGGAATAATATTATTTGCTAATAAAAAAGCGATGCCGGCTAAAAAGAGTGCGAAAATAAAAAGTGGACGCATGAAACGAACTAAGGGAATGCCCGCAGATTTAATGGCAATTAATTCGAAACTTTCACCCAGGTTTCCAAAGGTCATGATGGATGAAAAAAGCAATGCCAAAGGGATGGCGGTGGTCAACATACTAATAGACACGAGGCCCACCAATTTCAAAATGATAAAAGTATCCAATCCTTTACCTACTAAATCGTCGATGTAAAGCCAAAAAAATTGCATTGTCAGCACGAAAATACAAATCGTCAATGCTGCTAAAAAGGGTCCAATAAAAGCCCTAAGAATTAGTATGTCTAATTTTTTGAACAAAATTGTAGTGCTAGCTACCTATTCTATGAAATAGCTCTTTGATTTGATAACCCCAAAGTTGGCTCTGGTCTTTGATTTCATTTTTTTCAGCGAAATCTTTGATTATCAATACAGTTTGATTTGAAATCTCTGTTTTTTCAATACAAAATTCAAAATATTCATTCTTTTCGCTGTGTAACCATCTAAAACGAATGAACTTATTCTCCTCCTGATCTAAAATCTCTGCCTTGTCTGGTGTACCACCATTCCATGAGAAACTGAACACATTCTCCCATTCATCCACTCTATCTGCAAACCACTCCTGTAAGCCAGACGCAGTGGAAAGGAATTCAAATAAAATTGCTGGGGAACATCTAACCGGGAACTCAAGTGTAAATAATTGTTTCTTACTCATAATATCTTTTACCCTTTGCAGGGTTCGTTAGATGCAATAATATTAAATAAATGCTTGCTTCCAAGTATTTTTAGCACTTTATTCGTTAAGAAACTGTAAAGACTTGAAAGGGTAGGTTTGGTTTAGCCATAATTGTATTGAAAATCAATTAGATATGGTAAAATTTAAAATATATTATTGGGTGGAATAGGCCTCAAAATGAACAAAAAAAATGACTGATTTTGACTGCCTCTCAAGACTTATCTTTGCAAACTATAAAGACTAGAATATGTTCAATGCGTTAAGTGAAAAATTAGAATCAGCGTTTAAACATCTAAAAGGGCAATCCCGCATCAATGAATTGAATGTGGCGAATACCCTTAAAGATATCAGAAAAGCATTGTTGGATGCCGATGTGAACTTTAAAATTGCAAAAGAATTCACTGATAGTATTAAGGAAAAGGCGGTAGGCGAAAAAGTAATCAATGCCATTAGTCCAGGTCAATTGATGGTTAAAATTGTGCAGGATGAATTGACTGCTTTAATGGGTTCGGAAGCAAGTTTATTGGATACTTCAAAAAATCCAACCATCATTTTAGTGGCAGGTTTACAAGGTAGTGGTAAAACCACTTTTTCAGGAAAATTAGCTACGTATTTAAAGGCACAAAAGAAATCCCCTTTATTGGTGGCAGCGGATATTTATCGTCCAGCTGCGATGGATCAGCTGACCGTATTAGCGGAACAAATTGGCGTAGATATTTTTGTAGAGCGTGAAAATAAAAATGCAGTTTCCATTGCACAAAATGCGATCGCCTATGCAAAACAAAATAATAAAAATGTCATCATTATAGATACTGCGGGTCGTTTAGCAGTAGATGAATTGATGATGAACGAAGTTGCCAATATTAAATCTGCCATTCAACCGCAAGAGATTTTATTTGTGGTAGACTCCATGACAGGTCAGGACGCAGTCAATACAGCAAAGGCTTTCAACGATCGCCTTGATTTTACGGGTGTAGTATTAACAAAGTTAGATGGTGACACAAGAGGTGGTGCTGCACTTTCGATTAAGTATACTGTGAACAAGCCAATTAAGTTCATGAGTAGTGGAGAGAAGATGGATACCCTGGATATTTTTTATCCTGAAAGAATGGCGCAAAGAATTTTGGGCATGGGAGATATCACTTCACTCGTGGAGAAAGCACAAGCACAATTTGACGAAGCAGAAGCGAAAAAATTAGAAAAGAAAATTCGTAAAAATCAATTTGATTTTGAAGACTTTTTAACCCAGATACAACAGATCAAAAAGATGGGTAATATCAAGGACTTAATGGGGATGATTCCAGGGGTAGGAAAGAGCATCAAAGACGTGGACATTAAAGACGATGCCTTTAAAGGAGTGGAAGCGATCATTCAATCGATGACTTTAATTGAAAGAAGAAATCCAGATACTTTAACGCCAAGTAGAAAAGCCAGAATTGCAAAAGGTGCAGGGAAGGATATTGCCGAA
>JBILQZ010000206.1:0-3085 GCA_044372935.1 Sediminibacterium sp.
ATTTAAATTTGCTGAGCCACAAATTCCTGAATTAAATTTTTCTTTCAGTGGATTAAAAACTTCGGTTTTATATTTTTTACAAAAACAAAGCCCCGAATTTATTCAAGCCAATCAAAACGATTTATGCGCATCAGTGCAGTACACCATTGTACAAATTTTATTAAAGAAAATAAAAAAAGCAGTACAGCAAACTGGCGTTAATCAAGTGTGCATTGCAGGTGGTGTAAGTGCTAACTTAGGGTTAAGAAATGGGCTTACTGAAATGGGGGAGAAGCATGGATGGAAAACATTTATTCCTGCTTTTGAATATTGCACCGATAATGCTGCCATGATTGCCATTACAGCACACTATAAATACCTGGCAGCGGATTTTGCCCAGCTTGATATTAATCCATCCGCTAGAGCGGAGTTTTGAAAGATGAAAGTAGAAAGATGAAATGAGAAAGATGAATCATTTAAATATAGTTATGGGCAACCTTCTTTTTAGAATCTCTTAATACCCACGATTGCCGAATATTCTTCAATGAATAGAATTTAGTATCTTGTACAACCTTTGTTTACTAAATCCAATAGACAACAACTTTTTATGAAAAAGTCCATTATCTTTTTTTTGCTTTTACTATTTATTGCTTCAGCTTCCAATGCACAAGAAATTAAATTTGAAAAAACACTTGAAAAAGCAAAACAATTATCCAAAGAAAAAAAACTACCTCTGGCATTAATCCTTAATATAAATACTCCCATCGAGTATTTTCCTGAAAACCTTAGAACTTCAATGGATTTAAACCTAAAAGGATTAAATGATGTAGAAGTAGCAAAAAAGTTTAATGACCATTTTATTGTATGTAAAATCGATTTTTCGCCAATTGAACTCGACTCAAATATCAATTCTTTAATATCTACATATAGAATTAGTCAGTTTCCAGCATTTGTTTTTATAGATTCAAAGGGAGGTTTATTTTATAAAGATTTTGGGAATTCTCCTACTCCTCAAAAATACCTTGATATGCTTCAAAAAGCTATTGATGCAAGTAAACAAAAATCAATTGTTGATTATGATAACCAATTTAAAACAGGTAAGTACGATGCTGGTTTCTTAAAAGCATATATTACTAAACGTATGGAGATGGGTCTCTTTAATAATTCAGTATTGATTGAATTATATGTAAATTTTTTGCGCGTAGTTGATTTGGATGATTACAACGAAGTGCTTTTTATTTTAAAAGCTGGCCCACTTTATTTTGGTAAAGCGTATAAATTGGCCTACGTAAATAAATCAATCTTTGATAGCATTTATAAAACCGAATCCATAGCTGTTCGATCAGCCATAAATAATTCAATCATTATCAATTCTTTTGAAGATGCAGTTGCATCCAGAAGTGTAACAAAAGCAAGTATGGTATCCAGTTTTGTTAGGGGTACTTGGACTAATGATTTCCGAGAGGGATCCAAACAAGCTTCTTTAAAAATGATTCAATATTATCAAGCTGTAAAAGATACAAACAATTACCTTCAACAAGCATCATACTTTTATGATCAATATTTTATGAATATTGGAGTGGATTCCATTAAAAAATTAGATGCAATCAATAAAGAAAAAATGGATCAAATTTTTTCGATGGAAAGCAAAAGAGCTACAAACTTTGATAGCATAAAAAACAGTTCTGGTAAAATAGTAACTAGCCAAGCTCAGTCAAGTTCATTTTCAATACGATCAGGCTCTAGTTATGCTACAGAATTAAACAATGCTGCATGGTCTTTTTACCAAACCGGAACAAAGAATACCAATTATCTAACAAAAGCATTATTTTGGAGCAAAAGATCAATCGAAATAAACCCTATAGCAGCATATTATGATACGCTGGCACATATCCTTTATCTGTTAGGTTTTTATTCTGAAGCGGAAAGCACCCAGGAGAAGGCAGTAGAAATGGCAAAACAAGCGAAGATGGATGTAAAAAAAATGCAAGAAGACCTGAACAAAATGAAACAAAAGACATTGTTATAGTTTCCTCTATCATTCATTCCCATTTAATTTACAAGTAGATTGATGGAAAGAATTCGTCATTAATTGTTACTTTTGCGCCCTTAAAAGCAGCGTACGCTATGATCAGTGCAAGAAATATAACCCTGGCTTATGGTAAAAGGGTATTGTTCGACGAAGTAAATATCAATTTTACCAAAGGCAATTGTTACGGGGTAATTGGTGCCAATGGTGCCGGTAAATCTACATTTTTAAAGATTTTAAGTGGTGAGATAGAACCCAATAAAGGGATGGTAGAAATTACCAAAGGCGAGCGCATGTCTTTCCTAAAGCAAAATCAGTTTGAATTTGATGAATGTACTGTATTAAATACGGTGCTTATGGGCCATAAGCGCTTATGGGATGTGATGCACGAAAAAGATGCATTGTATGCCAAAGAAGATTTTTCGGAAGAAGATGGAATGAAAGCGGGAGAATTAGAAGCCGAATTTGGTGAAATGGGTGGATATGAAGCAGAAAGTAATGCGGCTAGTTTTTTAAATAGTTTGGGTGTACACGACGAAATGCACCAAAGCCTAATGAGCGAAATTCCGAGTAATTTCAAAGTAAGGGTTTTATTGGCTCAAGCTTTATTCGGAAACCCTGATATTCTTTTATTGGATGAGCCTACCAACGGATTAGACATAGAAACTATTGGCTGGTTAGAAAACTTTTTAGCCGATTACGAAAACATCGTTTTGGTAGTAAGTCACGATCGTCACTTCTTAGATACAGTATGTACGCATGTGGCAGACGTAGATCGTGCTAAAATTAAAGTGTTTACAGGTAACTATACTTTCTGGTATGAGAGTAGCCAGTTAATGAGCCGCCAGATCAACGATAAAAACAAAAAGAATGAAGAGAAGCGTCAGGCTTTATTGGATTTCATTGCTCGTTTCTCTGCGAATGCATCAAAAAGTAAGCAAGCTACTTCTCGTAAAAAAGCCTTGGAAAAATTAACGATCGAAGAAATCGAACCTTCTAACAGAAAATATCCAGGCATTATTTTCCAACCATTGCGCGAAGTGGGCAATCAGATTTTGAATGTAGAAAAATTATCCA
>JBILQZ010000208.1:0-3062 GCA_044372935.1 Sediminibacterium sp.
CCTAATTCTTGTTGACTTAATCCATCCTCTTTCCATAAATGATATAAGACAGACCATTGTTCAATCGTAATTTCTAATCCGGCTTGACGGAAATTCTTCTGCAACCTTCTGGCTACAGCGGTCGTCGCCATGCCATTGATGACGCTATAAAGTTCTCCTCGTTTAAATTGGTTGTTTGGCATATAGTTAGTTATGCAACTAATTCAAAAGTACAACGATTTTAAGTATTCTACCAAATATTTACCCTTTAACTTTGCGCTATGTTAAACCTATTGGATTGGACGGTTGCTATTTTAACTTGTTTGTATGCCGCGCTCTTACTGGCTTACCGCTTTTGGTATGGTAAAATGCGTGTTTTCCAACTGAATCAAATTGAATCAGTTAGGCCTGGACAGGCAAGTACCCAATTCACGGTAATTATCCCTGCCCGCAACGAAGCTGCCAATATTAAAGCATGTGTAGATAGTATTTTGGCACAGGATTATCCTACAGCAGCTTTTGAAATTATAGTGATCGATGATTTTTCGGAAGATGATACGGCTTTTATTGTGGATGCATTGCATGCCCAATATCCTCAAGTGCGATTATTAAAATTAGCGGATTATTGTAAAGAAGGGGAGACCTTGGCGTATAAGAAAAAAGCAATTGAAATTGCCGTTTCTGTTGCAAAAGGAGATTGGATTTTGACGACCGATGCAGACTGTGTCGTAGCAAAAAAATGGTTGTTTTTATACCATGCATATATTCAAGCCAATCAACCCTCTTTTGTAGCAGCACCTGTTATGTTTACTAAAACTGCAGGTATTTTAAATCAATTTCAAGTATTGGATTTTTTAGCCTTACAAGGCATCACGGCGGCTGCAGTCGGCGCTGGTAAACATTCTATGAGCAATGGGGCCAATTTAGGTTTTGAAAAAGCCGCCTTTATTGCAGTGGGTGGTTATCAAGGTGTAGACCATATTGCAAGTGGTGATGATATGTTTTTGATGCATAAAATGAAACAGACTTTACACAAGCCAGTGGGTTATTTATTTCATCCGGATGCGATAGTTTGGACGGCTGCAATGGATACCTGGAAAGGTTTTATTTTACAAAGAATTCGATGGGCGAGTAAAGCAAGGTATTATGATGATCGTTCTATTACTTTTGTTTTAACCATCGTGTATCTTTTTAATTTGAGCTTTTTGCTGCTTGCGTTTTTGGGTAGTTGGAGTACCTTATTGATAGCACTTGCTTTTAAAACCTTTTTTGAATTATTCTTTTTAGATCCGGTGGCTAAGTTTTTTAACTTAAAGCCCGAACTGCGCTATTTTGTTTTTTACCAGCCCATTCATATTGTCTATAATATAGCGGCTGGCTTATTTGGGCAGCTTAAAACCTATTCTTGGAAGGGTAGAAAGGTGAAATAAGCCCCATTTGCCTCAAGAAACGAGCTATTTTTAGTAATTTCGCATTCTAATATTTGATTATGTCTACTGAAACAATACTTCCTCAACCAACCGCTTTAACGGCTAAAGATTTTGCTACAGACCAAGAAGTGCGTTGGTGTCCTGGTTGTGGTGACTATTCTATTTTGGCGCAGGTTCAAAAAGTAATGCCAACGATTGGCGTGCCAAAGGAAAATATCGTGATTATTAGTGGTATTGGTTGTAGTAGCCGTTTCCCTTATTATATGAATACGTTTGGAATGCACTCTATTCATGGTCGTGCGACTGCGATTGCGAGTGGATTAAAAGCGTCTCGTCCAGAATTAAGTGTTTGGATTGTAGCGGGTGATGGAGATGCGTTGAGTATTGGTGGTAACCATACCATCCATATGTTGAGAAGAAATTTTGATGTAAACTTTTTAGTGTTCAATAACCAGATATACGGTTTAACCAAAGGTCAGTACTCACCAACTTCAGAAGTGAATAAAATCACTAAGAGTACACCAATGGGTAGTATCGATCATCCTTTTAATCCTGCTGCTTTAGCATTAGGTGCAGATGCAAGTTTTATTGCACGTAGTATGGATCGTGATCCTAAACATTTACAAGCAATGATCACTCGTGCGCAACAGCATAAGGGATCTTCTTTCTTAGAAATTTATCAGAACTGTAATATTTTTAATGATGGTGCTTTCGAAATTTTCACTGAGAAGGCTTCAAAGCCAATGCACGCTTTATTTGTGGAGCATGGCAAGCCTTTAACTTTTGGCGCCAACAATGAAATGGGTATTCGCTTTGACGGACTTCGTCCAGAAGTGGTAACCATTGGCGAAAAGTACAGTGTTGATGATTTATGGATACATGATGAAAAAGATTTTTATAAAGCACAAGTATTAGTGCGTTTGTTTGATAACCCATCTGAAGTGGGTGCACATTTCCCAAGACCATTTGGTGTATTCTATACTGCTGATCGTCCTTGTTACGAAGACATGATGGCTTTGCAGGTAGAAGAAGCTATGACAAGCAAGGGCATGGGTGATTTAGATAAATTGATTCGTGGAAAAGAGACTTGGGAGATTCTTTAATGACCCCCTCTTATAAATCGATATAATTTCTTTTAAGGGCTGTCATCACCATGGCGGTCCTTTGTTTTACTGCCAATTTTTTAAAGATGCGATCTCTGTAACCGTAAATGGTATAAACGCTTTTTTGTAATAGGGCTGCAATTTCTTCATAGCTATAATCTTTGGTGCAGGCTTGAATAAATCGAACTTCATTTTCGGTCAATGGATTGGCATTATAATTCAATGCTCTAATATCTATGCCCTGTAGTACATTTTTAGTGATGAGCTTACACTTGTCTGCTGATAAATTAAATTTTGTTTTTTGTTGGACACATTGCTTTAAGTCAATCATAGGCTCGTCTGTAAATAAAATACCATTCAGTCCATATTTCATTAAATAACAAATGGAATTGATTTGCTTCTCATTGGATTTTAATAATACATAGGTATAACTGTTTCTGGTACGCATCATTTGTATCAGCCTTAATAATACTTGATGTCCATAATCGTCTGATAAAATACAGAGCGCAATTTTATCGGTTGAATTTTCCAAATAGGTTTGCATCGCTTC
>JBILQZ010000209.1:0-3052 GCA_044372935.1 Sediminibacterium sp.
ATTTCAGAGATCTTCATCGAAGGTCTTTTGACAAATTTCCACCATGGATAATCAGGCCCACCTGCGTAATCCCATTTGTCAATATATATTGTATTGCTACCAAAACTGGACAAATCACTCTTTACTTTTGACTTTAAACTGTCAATTGTTGCCAAAACGCCGATGATACAAAAGATACCAATGGTGATACCAAATAAAGAAAGAAAGGTTCTTAATTTATTTACCTTAAGCTCTTGAATGGCCATTTTAAAGCTATTCCAAAGGATCCCTAATACTTTAATCATGTCGTAAAATTAGCACATTCATTCGTATAGCCCTAAAATATTGAAGGACGGTTGATAAAAGGGCTGAATTAACCTATAGGCCTATGAGCAGTTTGTCGAAGAATTTGGTCTATTGTGTTAAAAATAAGCAACATACAACGAATCCTATCTAATTGCTTCGTATTTTCGCGCTGATTTTTAAACTCATCTTACTATGACATTCAAACAAATGTTTACCTCTTCCGTAGGGAAAAAATTGGTAATGGGATTCACAGGTATTTTCTTAATTCTTTTTTTAATTGTACATGCTGGATTAAACGCAACCATCTGGGCAAATGATGGTGGGTTAATGTTTAATAAAGCTGGCCATTTTATGGGTAGCAATGCGGTACCAAGAATTTTAGAAATTGGCTTGTTCCTAGGTATTTTCTTACACATTTATCAAGGTTATTTATTGACCCTTGAAAATAGAAGTAAAAGAGCTGTAGGTTATGCAGTTAGTTATGACAAAGGAAGTAAATGGTATAGCCGAAGTATGGCTGTATTAGGCACTTTGATCCTTATGTTTTTAATTGCGCATATCTACCATTTTTGGACACCAAGTAGATTAGGTGGTATTGGTTCTATTCAAGCTTTAGGCGAAGTAGAACACAATGGTGTGATCTTACATAATTTATATGCCGAGATGAACCTTGTTTTTGAAAATCCTTACATCGTTGTTTTATATGTTTTAGCATGTGGTTCTTTGGGCTATCACTTAGCTCATGGTTTCCAAAGTGCTTTTAAAACAATTGGCGTGCACAACAAAAGATACCACGCAATGATTACAAGTATTGGATATGGTTTTGCCATTTTCATTTCTTTATTATTTGCGATGATGCCAATAAGTTTCTATTTCGATTGGATTAAATAATTCAATTACACAAACATTATTTTCAATAACTGATTGATAAAAAGAGTAACATATGATAGACGCTAAAATTCCAACAGGTGATCTTGATAAAAAATGGGAAGACTATAAAGGCCATTGCAAATTGGTGAACCCAGCGAACAAAAGAAAAATGGAAGTCATTGTAGTAGGAACTGGCTTAGCTGGTGCTTCTGCTGCTGCTTCTCTTGGTGAGATGGGTTATAAAGTGAAAGCATTCTGTTTTCAGGATTCTCCACGTCGTGCGCATTCTATTGCCGCACAAGGAGGGATCAATGCTGCTAAAAACTATCAGAATGATGGGGATAGCGTATTTAGATTATTCTATGACACAATAAAAGGCGGTGACTATCGTGCGCGTGAAGCAAACGTGCATCGTTTAGCAGAAGTGTCTACTAATATTATTGACCAATGTGTGGCACAAGGAGTTCCTTTTGCACGTGAATATGGTGGCTTATTAAGCAACCGTTCTTTTGGTGGTACGCAAGTACAAAGAACTTTTTATGCTGCAGGACAAACTGGTCAGCAATTATTAATTGGTGCTTATCAAGCTTTAGAGCGTCAAGTAGCATTAGGTAATGTGCAAATGTTTGCACGTCACGAAATGTTAGACGTGGTAAAAGTAGATGGTAAGGCAAAAGGAATTATTGCACGTAATCTGGTAACAGGTGAATTAGAAAGACATTTTGGTTATGCTGTTTTATTGTGTACTGGTGGATATGGTAATGTATTTTACTTGTCAACCAACGCAATGGGCTCTAATGTAACAGCTGCATGGAAAGCGCATAAGCAAGGCGCTTATTTTGCAAACCCATGTTTCACTCAGATCCACCCTACTTGTATTCCAGTAAGTGGTGACCACCAATCTAAATTGACTTTGATGTCAGAGTCTTTAAGAAACGATGGTCGTATTTGGGTACCAAAGAAACAAGGAGATGACAGAAAGGCCAATGAAATTCCAGAAGAAGAAAGAGATTATTATTTAGAACGTCGTTACCCAGCTTTCGGAAACTTAGTACCTCGTGACGTAGCGTCTCGTGCTGCTAAAGAAAGATGTGATGCTGGTTACGGTGTTGGTACTTCTAAACAAGCTGTTTATTTAGACTATGCTGCTGCGATTGAACGTTATGGTAAAACTGAAGTGAGCAAAAAAGGATTAAGCAATGTAAGTCAAGCAGAAATTATTGCTTTAGGTAAAGAAGTAGTGAAAGAGAAATACGGTAACTTATTTGATATGTATGCAAAAATCACTGGAGAAAATCCTTACGAAGTGCCAATGCGTATTTATCCTGCGGTACACTATACCATGGGTGGTTTATGGGTAGATTATGAATTACAAACTTCTGTTCCTGGTTTATATGCTTTAGGTGAAGCTAATTTTAGTGACCATGGTGCTAACCGTTTAGGTGCAAGTGCGTTGATGCAAGGTTTAGCGGATGGCTACTTCGTAATCCCTTATACATTAGGTAATAACTTGGCAGACGAAATTTACAATGCACCTATTCCTACTTCACACCCAGCGTTCGAAGCAGCTGAAAAAACAGTAGCAGACAGAATTGCTACCTTAAAGAATATCAATGGTACTCAAACTGTAGAAAGCTTCCATAAGCGTTTAGGTAAAATTATCTGGAACGAGTGTGGTATGTCAAGAAATGCTGCAGGTTTAAAACAAGCGATTGCAGATGTACAAGCATTGAAAAAAGAATTCTGGTCAGATGTTAGAATCCCTGGTGAAATCAACGAATACAATCCTGAATTAGATAAAGCTAACCGCGTTGCTGACTTTATCGAATTAGGAGAATTAATGTGCGTTGACGCTTTAGCTAGAGAAGAAAGCTGTGGTGGTCACTTCAGAGAAGAA
>JBILQZ010000210.1:0-3048 GCA_044372935.1 Sediminibacterium sp.
AAAGTTTATCGAAAAAATTAACAGCTAAAAACTGTTAAAATGATATAGATATAGATACAAAATCGTATTTTTGTCATATATTAACAGAGTGTCTTATGCACTCTAAATGAATAACTTAGGCCTATAATGGGACTAAGAGTGGCAGAGCCATATGAAGCTGCAAAAACCCAAACAAAATTTGACTTATGAAATGGATTAGAATCGCCTTATTTAGTCTGAGTATTTTTGCGATGAGCATTCAAGCCAATGCGCAAAATTTATTAAGCGGAAAGGATTTAAGTACCATCAAAGTGGACGCCTTAACGGATGCAGAAATTGCACAAATACAAGCGCAATTAAAGCAATCTGGCGTAAGTATTGATATGGTAGAATCACAAGCCATTGCAAAAGGGATGAGCCCAGCAGAGTTTGCTAAATTAAAAGCAAGATTGGCCTCCTCTAAAACAGGCACTAAATCTGGATCCCCTTTGGCGAAGAGAACTCAAAGTAGTAAGGTGGATTATGAAATAGACAGTACACGCACAAGGCCTGAAAATAAAATCAATCCATTGATTTATGGATCTGAATTATTTGCCAATGAAAACGGCTTTGGTGAAAATCAAAATATCGCAACCCCATTGAACTACGAAGTGGGCACCAACGATGTATTAAAATTAGTTGTGTATGGTGTGCAAGAATATAGTTCAGACTTAGAAGTGAGTAAGGAAGGGATAGTACAAATACAAAATGTAGGTCGCGTGAAAGTAGCAGGCTTAACGATAGAAGCTGCTACAACAAGAATCAAACAACAGATGGCCAACACCGCTTATCCAAGTTTAAGAAGCGGAGAATCTAAATTGGCATTAACATTAGGCGATACAAGAACTATCCAAGTGACTATCATTGGTGCACAAAGAAGTGGCAACTATAATGTGTCTTCTTTATCTACTATCTTAAATGCTTTAACAGAAGCAGGTGGTCCAAATGAAATTGGTTCATACAGAAATATTGAATTGATCAGAAACAATAAGCTGTTCAAGAAGATCGACTTATATGCCTTCATGCAAAACGGAGATCAATCACAAAATATGGGTTTAAAGGATCGCGATGTGATTCGTGTGCCAGCTTATAAAGGCAGGGTAGAAATTAAAGGACAAGTAAAACGTCCAGGTATTTTTGAGATCAATGGTACTTCAGAAAACTTCAATCAGTTTTTACAATATGCAGGTGGCTTTGATGACACTGCTTATACTGCATGGGTGAAAGTGATTCAAAAAAATGACAAAGAAAAAACGCTGAAGGATTTAGGTGCTAAGGAATTTGCAAGTTATGTACCACAGGAAGGCGATATCATTCAAATTTCAAAAATATTAGATCGTTTTCAAAACAGGGTTAAATTATCTGGTGCAGTCTTTAGACCAGATTTTTATGAATTAACAGAAGGCATGCGCATTAGTGATTTAATTCAAAAAGCAGATGGCTTAAAAGAAGATGCTTATGTAGGACGTGCGCAACTCATCCGCTTAAAACCAAACTTATTAAAAGAATTAGTAAGCATCAATTTAGGAAAGGCTTTACAAAAAGGATCCGAAGAAAATATTTATTTACAAAGAGAAGACGAACTGTATATTAATTCCATTGTTGATTTAAGAGATTCCTTAACGGTAGACTTATTAGGAGAAGTGAGAAGCCAGGGCCGATTTAATTATGTAGATAGTATGACGGTAAAGGATTTGATTTTAATGGCAGGTGGATTTAAATACGAAGCGAGTAAACAAATAGAAGTGGCAAGGTTAATACAAAACGATGGTGCAGTTACCAACAATAAAGTAGCAACTATTTTAACCACTGTGGTGAATGGGGATTTAAGTTTCAATCCTGGTCAAGAAAATTTTGTATTACAACCAATGGATGTGGTTACCATTACTAAAAAAACGGGCTTTGTAAATCCAGAAGTAGTAAGCATTAGTGGCCAAGTACAGAACGTGGGCAAATACACATTAAGCAGTCGTGTAGAAAGAGTGAGCGATATTGTAAAAAGAGCAGGTGGCTTAATTGGACAAGCTTATGGAGAAGGGGCCTTTATTAAAAGAAGCAGGTTTAATATTGATACTTTAAGATCGGATGAATCAAAAACATCTGTAGAACAAGCCTATATTAAAAAGTTTAAAGCACAGCAAAATGCTGCGAAGACAGAAGTGAAAACAAGTTTGATGGAAGAAGATGGTTTAGGAGACGCACAAAAGCAAAACAAAAAGAATTTAAAAGACACGCTGGATATTTTATACAAAGAATTAGAAAACGATTATTATCAAATTGCTATTGATATTAATCAAATTATGGACAAGCCAGGCTCAGAACTAGACTTGGTGTTGAGAGATAAGGATGAGATAGTGATTCCAAAAACAGATAACCGTGTAAAAATTAGTGGAGGTGTATTAAGACCCACCAATATTGTTTACCGAGATGGATTAAGTATTGGTGAATGTATTAGTGCAGCAGGTGGTGTAAGTGAATACGCCAGAAGAGGCAGGGCTTATGTAATTTATGCCAATGGTAAAAGTAAAAGAACTATTCTGATTGGAATTTTTAGGGTTAATCCAAAAATCAAGCCTGGATCCGAAGTGGTTTTGCCAGAGACTGATGTGAAAAAAGAAAAAACATTAAACGGCATATTGCAGTTTACTACAATAATCGCACAAATTGGATCTGCATTAGCCACATTAGCTATTTTAAATAGATAACATTATGACTGAATTAAGAGATGAACAACAGCAAATAGACAACGACGAAATTTCTTTAAAGGAATTGATTCAAAAAATACAGGAGTGGATAGCGTATTTAAAAACGCAGTGGAAACTCATTATTGGTATTGCAGCTTTAGGTGGCATCATAGGATTTGTGTATGCGAGTTTTCAAAAACCTAGTTACCTAGCAACCACTACTTTTGTGTTAGAGGAAGATAAAGGTGGCGGAATGGGAGGTGCTATGGGCTTAGCAAGTAGTTTTGGTTTTGACTTAGGTGGCGGAGGTGGTGGCTTATTTACAAGTTCGAATATTATTGAACTA
>JBILQZ010000211.1:0-3004 GCA_044372935.1 Sediminibacterium sp.
TTTCGGCACAGTAACGAATCTCCCAGGACTTTTCACTAGGCAAGGCAATAATCACCTCGTCTATATGTTGCGCCTTTAAAGCATTTTCTAAATCACGGATCTTTCCTAAATAGTTTACTCCATCTGAGTTGTCTTGACTATGCAGGTCTTCGTCATGAATAAAGCCCACACATTTATACCCATAATACACATGTTCTTTGAGTGTTTTAAAAAACTCAATAGATGTTTTATTATAACCTACAATAATCACAGCATCGTTTAATGCACCCCCTTCAAAAGCAAGGTGCTGTTTTTTACGAATATAATATTTTGCAAGAATAGAGATGCTAAAATGCAAACTCACTAAAACACTAAAACGAAATAAATTCGCGTAGGCCGATTTAGTTAAAAATAAAAACGCACTTAATAAAATAACAAATAAGGCGTTGGCATAAAAATTAAATAAAATTTCCTCGGGGAATTTTTTATAAATACGGTTACGGTATAAACGACATTCATGGGCAGCTAAAAACCAAATACCCAAGAATAAACCTAAAAATAAAAAATCAAAAAAGGAGGAGGGGAAGATGAAAGCTTGGTGCTTGATATAGATGGCTGTAAAAAGCGAAAAAAGCAAACTCAAGGCGTCAATGCCAATTAAGTTCTTTTTATAATAACGCTGTTTCCAATGCATGCACCTCTATTTTATATTCGCCAAAGATTTGAGATGATAAAGGTATAAATCGGAGACCGTTTCCCAAGTATATTTTTCGGTTATTCCTTGGTGAATGATGGCTCTTTTGGCCTCAATATCAATGAAATGCGATTCGGCCCAGTTAAACCAACGGGTACAATCGACAGGGGATTTAGAGAAATAGAAGCCAAATTGCTCATTTTGAAGGACTTCACGGCTAAAAACGGTGTCTAAAGCGGCAATCGCACAGCCATTGGCCATTGCTTTAAGTAATGTAGGGTTGGTACCTCCAAATTCATGCCCATGGAGGTAGGCATAGCAGTATTTATATAAGGAAGCTAGGGTTTCAGGGCTGCGTACATAGCCGGTAAACACCAAACGAGGATCTTGATAGCTTCTAATTTTATCTGCATAAGCGTCTTGATAGGGTACATCCCCCACAATTACGAGTTTTTTAGTGCTGTTGGATTGGATAAAGCCTTCAATTAAAATATCGGCATTGTTATCGGGGATCATCCTGCCCACAATTAAATAATACTCCCTTTCAACCAAGTTCCAATCGGATAAATAAGGTAGGTCTGCCCCTGAACTAGTTTCGGCACCGTAAGTGATGACCACAGATTTTGCACCAAATTCTTTTAGGTAGATGGCTTGCATCGCATCCGCATCTGTAATGAGCAAATCCATAAATCGAGTGGCCATTTTTGCCGCCCATTTAAAATACAGGCCACCAAAGCCTTTCCATTTAGGACGTAACCATTCAAGACCATCCACATTCATCATCGTGGGTTTACCAAAAAGACGCGCAATAATACCAAAAGGACCATTGCTCACATTCAATACCAAGGCCACATCTACATTCGTGAACACCATATGCCAAAAAGCGAAAAAGGAATGGATGGGTTGTGCTAAGGATTTAAAAGGCAATGTTGGGATATAGACCAAACGAATGCCATTGACCATCGCAGGTTTTTCAGAAAATAAATGCGCATGACAATACACGGTGATCTCGACACCTTTTGCAGGCAATCTTTCCGCTAGGGCTTTCACCAAAGTTTCATAACCACTATACACATAAGGATAACCACGAGAACCAATAATTGAAAGTTTCAATTTTGCATCATGATTCTTTGACTCATTGGAATCATTCGTTTTATTGATATGGTTATTATTTTGCTGCATGGTTATTTTTCAAAAACTGCTTTCATATTTTTTTCAAAAGCAGCTTGGCTAAAATAAGTTGCTACCCTTTCTTTACCTGCAGCGCCCATTGGTTGGCGAATGCTTGCAGGCAAGATGGCATTTATTTTTTCTGCAGCAACTACTGCATTGTCTAAAGGAATAAAAATGCCTGTTTCATTTTCTTGCACCATTTCTAATGCGCCACCTTGTGCAGTGGCCACTATTGGAATACCATATTGCATGGCTTCAAGAATGACTGTAGGTAAGGGATCTGGTTGTTGAGAAGGCAGTATGAGTAAATCAATGGAGCGATAAAAGACATCCATTTCTTTGACTAAGCCAACGTAAAAAAAACGGCCTTCGAAAATCGGATCTTTTAATTGTGCTTTTAAATCCTCTAATAAATATTCATAACCAGGAAAAGGATCTCCGGCAATTAAAAAATACAAAGGTGCATTTTCATTCAGTTGATTTTGGGAAGCCGAACTATTTTGTTGACTAGAAGGATTCGATAAGCTATCCATTTTTGAAAGCAATGCACGCGCAATCTCTACAAAATAGCTCTGTCCTTTCCAATAATGAATTCTTGCAGCCATGCCAATCACTAAGGCATTCGCTGGAATATTGAATGCTGTTTTAAAATCAGGGGCATCAGAAGTTTTGATCGGCTCAATGCCATTATAGATTTGTAAAATTTTATTGGCTGGCAATGCATGCTGCCAATGTTGTTCCACTGCTTTTGACACAACCACTAATTGATCTGCGGTAGCGCGAAAACGCCAAGCCAAAAAACGATGCAAAAAAACAGGCTTTTCGATAATCTCATGAATATGCCAAATATGTTTTAAGCCATTGCGACGCGCAACATAACCACCAATCAATACTGCTGCAGTATTAGAATAGATGGTATCAATTTGATGCGACTGAATGATTTCATTTAAAACACCAAGTGCAGTTCGCCATTTTTGAAATCGGTTAATGATACCGCTAAGATTAAAATATTGACGACGAATAATACCAAGGTTCACAATCTGCACTTCCACGCCCATCGCGCTAAGGCTTTGTTCCAATGTGCCTTTATTAGAAAGTACGACTATTGCAGTATGTCCATTTTTTTGAGCAATCGCTACGGTTTGTAAAAATATTTTA
>JBILQZ010000212.1:0-3000 GCA_044372935.1 Sediminibacterium sp.
GGACAAGTAGAGATAAATGCTGCTGCTGCAAAAACTCCTACAAAATGGTTTGATTATGTTAACCCAATGAACTGGGGAGCACCGAATTATGATGATGCTGGAAACTTTAGACAAGCTTTTAGAAAAGCTAGAATTGAGGGAGAAAATGATTTTATGTGGTATGGGGATAGATACTCTTCTGATTTGGCTAATCTAGAAAATAAAAGACAAGAGCTAGTAAAAGATATTGCAGAAGAAACTGAAACTTTAGAGCCTATTAAAACTAATAGACGTAAAGTTAATGAACAACTCCCCACATCTACTGGAATTAACAACGACATTCTTTTACGCCAAGCATACAAAGAATCTACCTTTGATCCCAAAGCTCAGTCATCTGCAGGCTATATGGGATTGGCTCAGATTGGTGACGAAGTTATTAAAGATTATAAAAAGGCTACAGGTGTTCAGAGTGTAGATGCTTATGATCCAGAACAAAACGCTGCTGTACAAAGATGGGCAATGAATCAAATTTATAACTCTGATTTTGTTAACAAAAAAAATCAGTCAGATGAGGTTCGATTAGCTAAAACATTGGCAAGTTACAATTGGGGTAAAGGAAATGTTAGAAATTATTTAAAAAGACAAAAAGCAAAAGGAGTTGATATTTACAATTCATTAGATTGGTTAGAAGAACTTCCACAAGAAACAAGGGACTATGTACATAAAATACAATTAAGAGATGTTCCTGAGTTTGATATACAGTTTAACCAAGCTATAAAGAATAAAAAATATTCTCCTTACGTAGAATTATATCAGAATAAGGCAAACGGAGGAATTATTAATACATTCCAAATGGGTGCACAAACTAACTCTAACACAAGTAATGTGCCTTTTCGGGGTAATAATACGGGCGAGACTTCCACAGAACAGAATCCAGATAACATAGGTCAAGTTCATATACGCGCCAAAGATAAAGGATGGTTTGATAACTATATACAAAGACCTTTAAGAAAATTTGGAAGATCTTATGCTAAAAGAATAAGTGATGCAACAGGAGGATCTGAATGGTATAAACAATCTAATCCATTTATGAATCTTGCATTTGAATCTATGAATGCTCCTCAGTATGCAGCAACCTATGCAGCTACAGGTAAAGTACAAACACCTTCTGAGGCAATGAATATTCAAAATCCTTACGGAGCATTTGCAGTAGATGCAGTATTAGATCCAACTAATTTATTAGGGACAGGGTTATTAAAACAGCCACTTAAAGCTGCTGGAAAAAATATAGTTAAATCTGCTAGTAATGTAACTGCTCCTATAGTAAAATATACTGATGATGTAGTACAAACTTCTAAGTTAGCTGGTAGACCAGCTTTACCTAAGTATAAAGATGTTTATCGCGCAGAACATGCAGCGTTTAATCAAGCAGCAACTCCTCAAGATATTACAGGAAGATGGGCAGTTAATGATCCCAAAGGGGCTAGTTTTTATGTACAAAATTTAAAAGATCCTAATACAGGAAATGTTATAAATGCTTTTTCTGGTGAACAAGCTCCTGTAAAAATTATGAAACAAAGACTTCCTGAGTATAAATACAACCAACAATTTGGAGAGGCAATGCCTGAGGAGGCTAGAATAATGAGTATGGGACGCGGAGTAATGACTGATGCTCAACTAAATGAAACATTGGGACCAGGATCTGCACAAAGATTTAAAACAAATCAATTTTCTAATCAAGACTTAGCAGCGATGGAAACGGCTCCTTTTTTGTTTAACCCTACAGAAGGTATCTTAGATCCTAATATGATAAACAATTTAAGACAGGGTAAAAATACATTAAGCAGTAAAACTTCTCTATTTGATAATCAACATCAAGCAGCTGATTATTTACTAAAACAAACTAAAAGTAAACAGAACGTATCTTCTCTAAATAAATATCTACCATTTAATACATTTCAAATGGGCGGCATGTCTATACCAGGAGTTAATGGAACTGTAGTTGCCTCAACCGCTCCTACTTTGTATAAAAAATATAAAACTAAAAAGAAATGAGTCAAATGATAAAACGTAAAGACGGATCTTACTCACGACGCGGTTTGTGGGATAACATCCGCGCCAATCGTGGTTCAGGCAAAAAGCCTACTGCACAGATGCTTAAACAAGAAAAGAAGATTAAAGCAGAGGAAAAGTCTAGCATGAAGTACGGAGGTCGTTTGTATAAATCTTATAAACAAGGTGGTACTATTGCGCACACTACTAAAGGTCCTGGTGCAAACTACCGTCCTACTAAATCAGGAGCAGGGATGACTGCTAAAGGAGTAGCTGCATACAGAAGAGCAAATCCAGGTTCTAAACTACAAACAGCAGTAACAGGTAAAGTTAAACCAGGAAGTAAAGCTGCTAATCGTAGAAAATCATATTGTGCTCGTTCACTAGGACAGTTAAGACAGGCTTCTGCTAAAACTAAAAACGATCCTAACTCAAGAATACGTCAGGCAAGAAGGCGATGGAAATGTTAATCATTAACTTTTAAAATTAATAACATGGCAACTAAATCAAAATCAACCAGTGTTTCTTCTTTATTTAAAGAAAAACCTAAGGTAAGTAGACCAGGCGTACACGCTAAAACAAAAGCTTCTAAGTTGAAGCAGAGCAAGAACTACAAGAAAAGTTATAGAGGGCAAGGGAAATAAAATCCCTTGCTTTTTTTGCTTTATAAAGTATATTTGTAATTACCTATAATATAATGAGTTATTAACTTTTAATGTTATAACTATAAAAATTAATCCAATGTTAAGGCACTCTCTTTATAAAAAGCTTGGCAAAAAATACCAGATAGGAGGTCAAAAAGACCCCGCTGCCGCATTTAAGGCACCTGCTCCTTTTGGTACTTTTACAACACCCAATCAACCACAAGGTACTATATCCACTCAAGATGCATCTTTTGCTCCTGGAGTATTCAGCAATGAAAAGGCAGACAACACCTACACTCCGTTTGCGTCTCCTTTAAATATCTTT
>JBILQZ010000214.1:0-2992 GCA_044372935.1 Sediminibacterium sp.
GCGGTAGAAGGTTTAGGAAAAGTAGTAGTAGTCGCACCAGATAAACCTCAAAGTGGTATGGGTCATGCCATTACCTTAGGCCAACATTTAAGGTTAACCAAAGTACAATGGCAGGATGATCCTTCTGTGGAAGCTTATTCTTGCAGTGGCACGCCGGTTGACTGCGTAAAATTGGCAGTAGATAAAGTTTTACATCGCAAACCAACCATTTGCCTAAGTGGTATTAACCATGGCGCAAATCATTCTATTAATGTCATTTATTCTGGGACCATGTCAGCCGCATTGGAAGCCTCTATCGAAAGTATTCCAAGTATTGGTTTTAGCTTATTAGACTTAAGTATAGAAGCAGACTTTACTGCCGCTGCGCATTTTGCACGCATCATTGTGGAACATGTGTTGGCAGCTAAAAAGCTAGACAAGCACTTGTGCCTGAATGTAAATATTCCGAAAGTGGAAACTAAGATGATCAAAGGCATAAAAATGTGCAAACAAGCTTATGCCAAATACGATGAAAAATTTGTGGAGCGCACCGATCCACATGGTAAAAAATATTATTGGCTTACTGGTGAATTTGTAAACTTTGACAAATCTAAAGACACCGATGTGTGGGCACTAAAAAATAATTATGTGAGCGTGGTACCTGTTCAATTTGATTTAACAAACCATGCATTGAAAGCACAATTAAGTAAAAAATGGAAATGGTAATCCAATGCAATTAGAAAAAGACAATTATATATTGGGTGTAATGATTGGACTAGCACTCCCCTTTTTGGGTTTTGTTGGATTTTATCAATGGAAATTTAGCATGGTTGGTTTGCAAACCTTTCTAGATTTATTGGCAAGCCAAAAATCCATTCTATCCGCCATGATTAGCGTGTCGCTTTTATTGAACGCTGCGGCATTGACTTTCTTTTTTCAAAAACAAATGGACAAAACTGCGAAAGGTATTTTTTTCACGACTTGTATTTATGCAATAGTCGCTATTGCTACTAAATGGTTTTTATAAATGAAATATTATATTATAGCTGGTGAAGCTAGCGGCGACTTACACGGATCTAATTTAATCAAAGCCATTTTGAAAAATGACCCTACTGCGCAGGTACAATGTTGGGGTGGAGAGCTCATGCAAACAGCTGGAGCTAACCTCGTTAAACATTACCGCAGCCTTGCTTTTATGGGTTTTGTTGAAGTATTATTTAATTTAAGAACCATCCTTTCTAATATTGCTTTTTGCAAAAAAGACATCCAAGCATTTGAGCCCGATGTGTTGATCTGTATCGATTATCCTGGTTTTAATTTAAGGATTGCTAAATGGGCTAAGGAGAAAGGGATGAAAGTGGTTTATTTTATTGCCCCTCAGGTTTGGGCTTGGAAAGAAAACAGGGTACCTGCTATGCGTGCCTCCATCGACCGATTGATGTGTATCCTTCCTTTTGAAAAAAAATATTTTAAAGAGCGTTGGGACTGGGAGGTAGATTATGTAGGACATCCTTTGATGGAAGTCATTGACGCTTTGGAAACTTTACCCCATCCCCTACCTCTTTTAAAGGAACAGCAATTGATTGCACTTTTACCTGGCAGTAGACAACAAGAGATTCAAAAAAAATTACCCATCATGCTCTCTGTTGCCAAGGAATTTCCAAAGGAGCAATTTGTAGTGGCTCAAGCACCTGGTATTGATGCTGATTGGTTTAATTCCTTGATACCAAACATGCCGAATGTACATGTTGTTGCAGCAAATACTTATGCCATTTTACAACATAGCAAAGCTGCATTAGTGACCAGTGGAACGGCTACTTTAGAAACTGCTTTATTAAATGTGCCAGAGATTGTTTGTTACAAAGGCAATGCCATCACATTAGCGTTAGCCAAACGATTTGTAAAAATTAAGTTTATCGCATTGGTTAACTTAATTATGGATAAAGAAGTGGTGAAAGAATTAATTCAAGAAGATTTAACCACTCAAAATCTTTCAAAAGAATTAAAGCAATTAATAGAAGACCCTTCCAGACAGGCTGCAATTAAAGCAGATTATACTGCACTCAAACAAGCATTGACCACAGGTCAAAAGGCAACTGAAGTGGCTGCAGGTATTATACAAGAGACATTGAATAAAAAATAAACCTAGCCAAAAGCAAGTCTTTTTTTATTTAAATAGCGGTAAGATAAATACGCGGAACAAAGTAAAAAGAATCGCAAAAATAAAGACCATCAAAGAGATACGGTTCATACCATGCATGTATTTCATCCACTGTGTTCTTGGTTGATTTGGATCCTTTTTTTTAATGAATAAGTACTCTCCAAATTGTCTTAAAATACCCATAGTGTATATATTTAGCTTCGTAAAATAATTAAAATTATGCTTGGCTTTGTAACCAATCTTTTAAATGCGTTGTAATTTGCTTGGTTTCAATAATAAAGCCATCATGACCATACATTGAATCAATGGCTACTAAAGTAGCCTTGGGCATATGGGTTTCCATGAATTTCTGCTCATCCAATGGACATAAAATGTCACTATTGATTCCAATGATCAAGGTCGGTGTTTTAATAGTGGCCAAGGTAGCCATTAAATCTCCCCCGCGCTTTCTTGCAAGGTGATGACTGTCCATCGATTTAGTAAGCATCCAATAACTATAGGCGTTAAATCTTTTTACTAATTTATCCCCTTGGTAATTGATATAAGAAGCTGCTTTAAAATCATCAATTTTTTCTGGATCAGCATCGGTTTGCTTTTCTTGGTAAATACCATAATTGCGATAAGTCAACATGCCAATTGCCCTTGCAGCTTTTAATCCTTTTGCACCTGCATTTGGCTTGGCTTCCTTCCAGGTACAATCTGCTTCTATCGCCAATCTTTGAGCTGTATGCACTGCTACACCCCATGCACTTTCTGAAGGAGAAGTGGCAATTAAAAACATTTTTTGAATTATAGTGGGTTCCATTATCGCCCATTCTAAAGCTTGGTAACCACCCATACTTCCTCCCAATA
>JBILQZ010000215.1:0-2968 GCA_044372935.1 Sediminibacterium sp.
GGTTTTTTTGGCTTGCGCAAAAACTTGCGAAGAAAAAAGACCGATTACTGCCATTAGCAGCACCAACTTTAATGATTTCATTTGATTGAATTTTAAACGATTATTTGCTTAGATAATAACTACAAAAAACTGCGGGTTATAAAGCTTTGCAAATATATATAATTATTCCAAAATGTGTTAAATAGTTCAGGTAATACTTGCTGTTTTATAAAAAATATCTCTTACAAAATCAGGAGAATAGTGGGTTTCCCCTATTTTTTTCACCCAACGGATGCCATAAATAGCATTGGTTAGAAAAGCTGCTGATGCATTCAATAAATCCTCTAAGGAAATAGATTTTTCTTCTATTTCATATCCCATTTTTTTTAGTTGAACAATCATGTGTTTTCGCATTACTCCATCAACTGGTCCGTCTGCAAGTGGTGGGGTTTTGATTATGCCATTGGTAACAATGAAAATATTGGCGATGGTTGAATCTACTATATCACCATTGGGGTTCAATAATATGGCATCGTTTAACTTCTCTTCTTTAGCCCAAATAGCCGCCATTACATAAGGAAGGTAATTATTGCTTTTGATCATAGAAAAATGATCGGCTGCTTTAACGGCTTTTAAAAAAATGCCCAATTCTAACCCATTTTCATTAAGCAGGTTATTGCTTTCATTGAGCTCCCATGTTTGAATTAAAAGATGCGGAAAATGGTTTTGATGATCATAAATTCCTCCATCACCCCTGTAAATAGTGATTCTTACCCTAGCTAAATGATGGTGTTGATTTTTTTTAATCAATTCATTAACCGCCTCAATAAAATAACTGGGTGTAAAAAAAACAGGGGGTTTAAATTTCAATATTGCTAATGAATTAAAAAGCCGTTCCATATGGTATTTTGCGAGAAGAAGCTCTCCAGACTTCCATTTCATTGTTTCAAAAAAACCATCCCCATATCGGAAAGACCTATTATTGGGTGAAATAATTGGTTTCCCTGTTCTCAGAAATTTACCATCACTAAAAAGAAATAAGCTATCTGCCATAGCAACAAAGATAGAATGAAGCTACATTCGCATTTGCAAATTTATGCTTATGACCATCAAAGAAATTATTTCAGTGCTTGAGCAAATGGCCCCTCTTGCTTACCAAGAATCATACGACAATGCTGGTTTAATTACCGGCAATGAGCAAATGGATTGTACCGGAATCCTTTGCACACTGGATATAACAGAAGCCATTTTGCAAGAATCAATAGAAAAAAAATGCAATTTAATTATTGCTCATCATCCCATTGTTTTTAAAGGATTGACCAAAATAAATGGCAAAAACTACGTAGAACGTATTGTTATCCAAGCCATTAAAAATGATATCGCCATTTATGCCATACATACCAATTTAGACAATGTTTCAACTGGAGTGAATGCTGCCATTGCTCAACAATTGGGCATAATCAATACCCAGATATTAGCACCAAAGAAAAATGGACTGTTGAAATTAGTGAGTTTTGTACCTATTGAATCAGCAGAAATGGTAAAAGAAGCATTATTCAAAGCTGGGGCAGGCAATATTGGAGAATACAGTGAAACCAGTTTTAGTTCGGTTGGAATTGGATCTTTTAAACCTTCCGAAAAGGCTAACCCTAGAATCGGACAAAGAGGAATAAAGGAATTGGTAAAAGAAGAAAGGATTGAAGTGATTTTACCCGATTTTTTGCAATCATCGGTATTATTTGCCCTGAAAAATGCACATCCATATGAAGAAGTGGCTTATGATTTTTATCCATTAAGCAATGAAAATCAACTAGTTGGAAGCGGAATGATGGGGTATTTACAAGCTCCAATAAGCTCCAATGATTTTCTAAAATTACTAAAAACAAAATTTGGTTTGAGTGTAATTAAACACTCGCCAATTATTCAAGAAAAAGTACAAAAAATTGCTTTTTGTGGAGGTTCTGGGAGTTTTTTAATACCGCAAGCAAAAGCAGCAAAGGCCGACTTTTTTGTGAGTGCAGACATCAAATACCACGATTTTTTTGAAGCAGATAATACGCTGGTTATTGCTGATATTGGGCATTGGGAAAGCGAACAATTTACAGTTGATCTGGTTTTTGCTGAATTAACCACTAAATTCCCTAACTTTGCCGTCCTAAAAACGGCTAATTATACCAATCCGGTAAGCTATTTTTTAGGATAATCTCAAACTACAAACTATATATGGCATCTGTAAAAGATTTCTCAGTTGAAGAAAAATTGGTAAACCTACTGCGTTTACAAAAGATCGATAGCAAGTTGGATGAAATTCAAGTGCTTAAAGGCGAGCTTCCTATGGAAGTAAGCGATTTAGAAGACGAAATTCAAGGATTGACCAATCGCCAAACACGTATTGAAGAAGAAATCAATGGTATCACCGAGTTTATAGAAGGTAAGAAAAATACCATCAAAGACAGTGAGGCCCTCATTGCAAAATATGAAAAGCAAAGCGATAACGTTAAAAATAATAGAGAGTTCGAGGCAATTAACAAAGAAGTTGAAATGCAACAACTCGAAGTGAAATTGGCGGAAAAACATATTCGTGATGCAAATGAAGAGCTTGCTGAAAAGGTGAAAGCTTTGGAAATTGCAAAAAAGCAAGTAAGTGTTAAAGAAGGCGTACTCACTCATAAAAAGGGAGAACTAGAAAAAATTATTGCTGACACCGAAAAAGAAGAAACTGCATTAAATAAAGTAAGTGTTGACGCAAGAAGTCATATAGATGAGCGTTTGATCTATAGCTATGACCGTATTCGTAAAAGTTATAGAAACGGATTGGCTGTAGTTCCAGTAGAAAGAGATGCATGTGGAGGATGTTTTAATTCAATTCCACCTCAACGCCAGAGCGAAATTCGTTTGCATAAAAAAATCATTGTTTGCGAAAACTGCGGCCGTATATTAGTAGACTCCGATTTGAACGATACTGTAGAAGCAAAATAAACCTATATAA
>JBILQZ010000216.1:0-2961 GCA_044372935.1 Sediminibacterium sp.
ATGAATTAGCAAAAACAAAAGCTTCTTATATTTTAGGCATAGATTTTCCTGCAGCAATGGATGTGGAAGATGCAAATGATGCAAGGTTTGTTGCTTTGTCTGAAATGAAACATTGGGAATTAGCACCCACCAATCCAGCCGCATTTGAAAAAGCAGGTATAAATTTTAGTATCAGCGCTGCTGACATGAGAGATAGCAAACAATTTTTGACCAACCTTAGAAAGGCGGTACAATATGGTTTATCAGAAACAAAAGCACTAGAGGCCTTAACTAAAACACCCGCACAACAAGTTGGTGTGTATGACCAAGTGGGTTCTTTAGAAGCCGGAAAATTAGCCAACTTCTTAATTACTACTGAGTCTTTATTTAATAGCAATGCCAAGATTATTGAAAACTGGATTCAAGGAAACAAGTATGATGTAAACGCTTCAGAGTGGAACAGCTTTGCAGGCAAATACAAATTGACGATCAATAACGCAGGAACAAAAACGGATTATACGGTGGAGCTTAAAAAAGATTTATCTGCAAATATTATAGGTGCAGATACTTTAGCCGGAAAGGTTACAGTAAGCGAATCTTTGGTAAAGATTAGTTTTCCAGAAAGAAAAGGCCGTGGCGCAGAAAGCATTCGCTTAAGCGGGGTGATGGCAGATGGCGGCTGGAATGGATTTGGAACGGATGCAAAGGGTGCAAAATTAACCTGGTCTGCTAGTTTAGTAGCAGCAGCAAACACAACCCCTGCAGAAAAGAAAACAGCAGAACCTGTTAAATTAATTTCAAAAGTGACTTATCCATTTGTTGGATTGGGTAACGAAACGATACCACAACAAGAAACCATCTTAATCAAAAACGCTACGGTGTGGACCAATGAAAAAGAAGGCAACCTGTCAAATACAGATGTATTATTAAAGGCGGGCAAGATTGCAAAAATTGGAAAGGGATTGACAGAAGCGGGCGCAAGAGTGATCGATGGTACTGGTAAATATTTGAGTGCAGGAATTATTGATGAACACTCTCATATTGCAGCACTTTCAATTAACGAAGGTGCAGAGTCTGTTACTTCTGAGGTGCGCATTGGAGACAATATGAACCCAGAAGATATTAATATCTATCGTCAGTTAAGTGGTGGCGTAACCTCTTCACATATCTTACACGGTAGTGCTAATACAGTAGGAGGACAAACACAATTGATCAAGTTAAGATGGGGCACGACCGATGAAGGTTTAAAATTTGCAGGCGCAGATCCATTTATCAAATTTGCATTGGGTGAAAACGTAAAGCGTACAACGTCTACTAATAACAATCGCTTCCCAGACACAAGAATGGGTGTAGAGGAAGTATTGACAGACGCGTTTGATAGAGCGGTAGATTATCAAAAAGCAATGAAAGCAAATCCAACAACTACAAGAAGAGATTTGGAATTAGATGCATTGGCTGAAATCATGAATAAAAAACGTTTTATTACTTGTCACTCTTATGTTCAAACTGAAATCACTTATGCAATGCGTGCGATTGAAAAATTCAAAGCACAGGGCTATGATTTTAATATCAACACTTTCACACACATATTAGATGGCTATAAAGTAGCAGATAAAATGAAGCTTCATGGTTCTAGTGCAGCAACTTTCTCTGACTGGTTTGCATACAAAACAGAAGTGACAGACGCCATTGCTTATAATGCAGCGATCATGCACAATGTGGGTGTAAACACGGTAATTAATTCTGATGATGCAGAGATGGCACGTCGTTTAAATCAAGAAGCAGGCAAAGCAGTGAAATACGGTGCTGTGCCAGAAGAAGAAGCCTTCAAGATGGTGACTTTAAATCCAGCAAAAGCACTACATGTGGATCATAAAGTAGGAAGTATTAAAGTTGGCAAGGATGCTGATGTGGTTTTATGGAGCGACAGCCCAATAAGCATCTATGCAAAATCTTTATACACTATTGTAGATGGTACAGTTTATTTTGATCGTGAAAAAGATGCTGAAAAAAGCAAGCAGGTAACGGCAGAAAGAACCAGGTTGATTCAAAAAATGCTTGGTGAAAAAAGAGCCGGCATGCCAACAAGACCAGCGATGCCAACAACACAAATTTTATTAGAGTGTGGAGATCATGATCATATCGAAGATCTTAACACTATTTACGAATCTCAAAAAAACTAAACCATGCAAAAGAAATATTTAAGCATTTTCGCTCTTGCATTGTTAGGTTTAACAGCAAGTGCTCAAGACAATGTCTATCCAGCGGCAAAACAAAAAGGGGTTACAGTTATTACACACGCTACCGTGCATGTGGGCAATGGAACGACCTTAACAGACGCGTCTGTTTCCTTTGAAAACGGAAAAATTACTGGCGTAGGTAATGTGGTTGCCCCAGCGGGCGCTACGGTTATTGACGGAACAGGTAAGCACCTTTATCCTGGATTAATTTTACCAACCTCTGATTTGGGTTTAAGAGAAATTAGCTCAGGCGTTAGAGGTAGTAACGACTACGCAGAAATTGGCGAAAACAATGCAAACATAAGATCTATCGTAGCGTATAACACAGATTCAAAAATAATCGGTGTGTTGCGCGAGAACGGCATTTTATTGGCAGGTGTTGCACCACAGGGTGAATTGATCGAGGGACAAGCAAGTGTTGTTCAGTTAGACGCCTGGAACTATGAAGACGCGGCTTATAAAATGGACAATGGTCTTTATATTAATATGCCAAGTTTAATGGCGCGTCGTGGCGGTCGTATGGCTTTCATGCGCCCTGGCCCTGTTGGTGATCCAGCAAAAGCGGCAATGGCTAAAATTGAAACTATCAAAGCTTTCTTCCATGACGCAAAAGCGTATTATCAAGAAAAAACACATGCTGCAAATAATTTAAAATTAGAAGCAGTGCGTGGGTTGTTCGAGGGCAAACAAAAATTATTTGTACGTGCGAACGAGGTAAAGCAAATGTTGCTTGCGATGGATA
>JBILQZ010000039.1:0-11305 GCA_044372935.1 Sediminibacterium sp.
GTCTTTCTGCAGCCAAATCTCTTTCCAAAATCATCAACTTGTCACCTAGCTGTTGAATCACAGAGGGGCCATCTTCTTTTTGGACCACAATATCTTGATAGACAAATAAAGGTTCAAAAAATAAATAGTCTCCGTTTTCTTTCAAGAGAATTTGTAGTTGAGGTTTTATCCCTTTTACTTTTTCTTGAGATACATGATCCAAAGCGACCATATAGTTTTTAGATAACGGCAATACAGTAGACTGTAAATAAGTAGGCCAAGCTTTTGCAGAGATCTTCTGAAATCCTTTAGGTAAAAATTGCTCTACCCAATTTAAGTCTGCGCGATTTTTCCAGTAATAAAATTCCTGTGCTTGCTGGAATAAAAAATTAGACTTAGCATGATTGTCTGCCAAGCTAACTGGACCAGATGGCAATAGAACCTGCGCATATACAATATAATCTTCTCCCTCTTTTTCAACTTTAAAACTTGGCTGAATAGGATTAAAAACCAATGCTGATTGAATTAAATTAGCAGTAGTGAAAGGTTTATTATGCCCAACAAAAAATACAAATGGATGTTCTGACAAATCACGCCATACTTTTTCCATCTTTGGATGCAAATATTCTTGAATCAATTCTTTTGTTTCATCCGGTAAACTTGCTTCATCAGCATGCACGATTGTATCCCAGATACCTTGAAATGGAGAATTCTTATTCAAGTACTTCGTCATCTCTACAGGCTGAAGTTTTCGAACGAGTTGTAATAAAGCTTTATCCTCTTCCTGTAAATCATAAGGAGTCACAAATTTTAAAATATCGATCTTTTCTACCTTTCCAACATAAGCAGTTGCTTCTTCATTGGCCTCTCCTCTTACTACATGAAAAGATAAATAAGGATAATTATGCTCGTCTTGTTGAATGACTAAACCGTAACGTTCTATAGTTTTTTGAGCCCCTTTAATGGAGGCATCTTCAGCGTCTTCAGTAACTAATTTGTTACTATGGGACTGAAACCTAACCACTTCGATTGGAGGTGCTTTCGTCACCGTTTCTCCGCCGTTTATTTTCTGAATACTTGGATCTAAAACTTTTAAGAAAGGCTTCCCATCGTGATAAGTAAACTCAAATTTATCTTTAATATCATCCGTTAAACTATAGCCATACAAAGCTAGTAGCTTATTCTTCTCTCTATCCCAGTTACGAATCGTCTCAAAATAGTCCGCTCCTTTTAATTGAAACAATTGAAGCAAAAGGATTGTCTTATGTATACATAAAGGATAGGCCGTCTCTGTTAAGCAATCACAAGAGGTATCAAAAAAACGTTCTTCATTTTTTTGGATAATCAAATGATGCGTTTTACCCTCCATATCCAGTTCTGCCACTACTTTTTCATTTTCACTAGAAATAATATGCGGACGAATTGTTTTTAAAGTTTGCTCTGCTTGATCGAAAGTGCTAGATGAACAAAGCATTTTAATGGACTTTAAATCGATGGCTTTAGTTCTTAGCAAAGTATGCGTTGTTTTATAAGAAGCTGCTTGGTATTCCAATTGATTCTTATCCAATAGATCCTGAATAAAAAACAAGGCAGCTGCTTTGTGCCTGCACACTTCTGATAAATTATAAGGACAACCACATCTTAATGACAAGGTGGCGGCAGAAGTAAAATTTTCTATGGTTACTTTATAGTAGGTACTATAGCCATCGTCTTTTACACGACAATGAATGTTGCCAATCATTGGATCGAATTTGACCAATTCGATATTTTTTAATGCAAAAATGCGTTTACCACGACGTATCACCTCTTCGGTGCCGTAACTATAAATATGTTTAACAAGATAGGGTAGTGCCATAATTAAAAAATGCAAATTACCCTCTGTAAAAAGGGCAATTTGCAAATGTACAACTTTATGGGCTATTTTTCGGAAAAACTAGCCTTGATTCACCAGGGCGCCACTTTTGAAAATGGGCAGTGAAGGTGCGATATCCTTGGTCACACAGTATTGCATGTCTGCTTCTAATCCATAAGCCGCCAAACGATGCCAATGGGTCACTGTTTTTATGTATTCACTCAAATTATCCTTCTGTTGGTTATACAACTGGTTCGCCATAAAACTACTATCACAATGAATGGTAAAATGGTCTTTTATCTCTTCGATAACTGCCCCTGCAAAAAGTGCATCTTCAATATTAAAACGATTCTTCCAGCCAGAACAACCCAAGATAACTGGGGCATTTTGTGCTTTTAAAAACTCGACCACTTTTGTCAAATTAGGGAAAGAGCCAGTGATAATTTCTTTTGCACCTTGGTTCAAAGCCATATGTAACAACTTCGTGCCATTGGTCGTCGTAATCACCAAGGTTTTATTTTCGATGAATGATCTTGGATACTCAGAAGGTGAATTACCATAGGCTAATCCCGGTATAATTTTTCCATCACGCTCCCCTGCTGTAATGCCGCCTGTTTGTTTTCCCATCTCGATGCAATGCTCCGCAGAATCAACAGGGATAATTTTGGATGCCCCATTGTACAAAGCAGTGGCCATGGTCGAGGTGGCTCTAAAAACATCAATGATAACAACAATACTATCTTTAATCTCATATAATTCGAGTAAAGAAGGGGTAAGAATAGTATGTAAAGAAGGTTTCATTTTATCGATTATTTGCTTAGGCTGCAAAGATACAAATTGTCGAGTTTATTCTGTTTCTTTTGTGCTTTTTTGCTTACCAAATAAGAGTATTTCATTCAATACAATTTCAGTAACAGTTTTTTTCACGTCCTGCTTATCTGTATAGGAATTATTGACCAAACGTCCTTCTATGGCTATCTCTTGTCCTTTGAGCAAATGCTGCTCTGCATATTCGGCAAGCTTAGACCATGCCACTAAATTAAACCATTGGGTGTCTTCTTGCCAAACACCTTCTGCGTTTTTAAATCCGTCATTTACTGCCAAACTCAAATGGGCTAATTTTTTATTTTCATCAAATATTTTGATTTCAGGATTGGCGCCTAAATGTCCAATCAACTGGACTTTGTTTTTCATCGCTTTCATAACTTAATTATTTATTGAGCAACAAAAATGCGCTAGTACAGGCTTCCTTAATCAAGTATTAACCACATAAAAAAAGGGGACTAACGCCCCCTTTTGATCCTATAAAAAGTATTTTATTTAAATGGAAACTTCACCACTTTTGCTTTCACTAAAGTATTTCTGATATCAATAAAGATCTCAGACCCAATAGCAGCATGCGCTGTAGCTACATAGCCTAACCCAACTGCCTTCCCTAAGCTTGGGGCTTGGGTACCTGAAGTCACAGCACCAATTTCATTACCAGCAGCATCCTTGATCAAATAATAATGACGCGGTATCCCACGATCAATCATTTCGAAACCTACTAATTTCTTAGACACACCTGCAGCTTTTTGTGCAGCAAGATTTTCTGAGTTGGTAAAAGTTTTGTTGAATTTTGTAATCCATCCCAAACCGGCTTCTAATGGACTCGTGGTATCATCAATGTCATTGCCATATAAACAGAAACCCATTTCTAATCTTAACGTATCTCTAGCACCTAATCCAATAGGTTTTAATCCATATTCAGCACCCGCTTCAAACAAAGCGTCCCATACTTTATTGGCATTGTCGTTTACATCTTCAAAATAAATCTCCACGCCACCAGCACCCGTATATCCTGTAGCACTAATCAACACATTGTCAATGCCCAATAAATCCCCTTTCACAAAACTATAATAAGGCAAATTCAATACATCCATTTGTGTCATGGTTTGAACAATCTTAGTTGCATTAGGCCCTTGTACAGCCAATAAAGCTGTTTTAGCACTAATATTATGCATCTCTACGCCTTGCGTATTGAAACTTGAAATCCAATTCCAATCTTTTTCAATATTAGAAGCATTTACGACCAACATATATACTTTGTTCTTTTCTACACAGTACACCAACAAGTCGTCTACAATACCACCAGTTGCATTAGGCAAACAACTATACTGTGCTTTTCCATCTTCTAATACAGAAGCATCATTACTAGTAACACGTTGGATTAAATCCAAAGCATGTTCGCCTTTTAAAACAAATTCACCCATATGACTTACATCAAAAACGCCAGCGCTATTGCGCACCGCAGCATGTTCGTCATTGATCCCTGTATAACTAATGGGCATATTGTAGCCAGCAAATGGCGCCATTTTTGCACCTAAGGCAATATGCTTATGGGTAAATGGCGTATTTAGTATTTCACTCATCTTGATTAGAATTTGAGCAAAGTTAACTAATAAATACAAACGCCCTTCTAGAAAGAAGGGCGTTTTTGTATCACTAAAATCAACACTGAATCCATCTCATTAATATGTAAAGCGCTGGATTAGCAAATTAAGCTCCTCTGCTTTTTTTGCAACGGCTGCTACTTTACTCAAACCGGTCGGTGCTTTAGCTGTTATCTGTTGTGTTTTTTTAACCGCCCCAGCTTCTTTTTTTGAATCTTTCTTTCCTTCTTTTTTTTCTTCTAATGCACGGTCAATTTTTTCTAATTCCTGCATTTTTTGAGTCCTGGATTTTTCCAAGTCTTGCTCGATATTTTCACGATCTTCTTTCAACTTTTGTAATTTTTGCTCTAAATCGTCTATATCTTGGTCTTCGTCATCACGATCTTCTACTACATTATAATCTGACTTGATTTTTTCCAGGCCTTCTGCAGTCATTTTATATTCTACGCCTCTATCATAAGCATAAGATTCATTGTCCCAATTTTCATTCCATTCGTCTACCCAAATATCATCTCCACCAAAATGATTCATCGTTTCAGATTGGATACCTCTACTATTCACTCTAATATTAGTTTGAGACCATCCTTTGTTAGTGATCTTGAAACGCTTACCCACAGGCACTGCAATGGTCATGATCACATGTTGGTTTCTGAATTTTTCATTTTTTGTAATCGCAATACCTCTATCTAAGAATAAAGTACTGTCTTGTTGAACTAAAGAGAAATTGATTTTTTGTGCAAGGCTATTTGCTTCTGCTACAGACTTGCCATTACTCATCGTCACATATTTCACTTCAAAGCTATCCGTCTTAGACTGTACAATTCTAATTTTCAAATTACGCACGCGCACGGTGTCATCATTGAATACTTGGAAGGGCTCAATTTGGAACCATCTTTGTTCATAATATTTCATTTTTGGCGTGGCAGTCACTTCTAAATAATTCACACCCGGATTGGCTAATACAATAGCTTGTTCATTAGGTTGATTGTGTTTAGAAAAACTATTGCCTAAGCTACTGATAAAATAAAATAAACATACCCAGCCTAAAGTCCATAAAGCAATAAAGCTTGATCTTACCCAGATATTAGCTTTCTTAAAGCCTGCAATTTTACGAATAATAGAAGCCACGATTGCAATGACAGGCACCCATATAAAGAATAAGATTGTTCCAATGAATGCCCATGATTGTAGGCCATCTTCCAAAATAAATTTCTTCAATGGTAATAAGCCAGTAGTAGCTACACCAATACCGAATAATGCAGCAAGCACTGAAATGGTGATGATTCCTAAAACAAAGTACACGAATGCTTTCACTAGAATAGTCACTGTTCTACCAAAATAATAGAAGCATCCTTTTCTCTTTTCTAAAACCGTATCGTTACTTGTGGTATTTGAATCACTAGCAGTGGTTGTATTATTTGATCGCTTCTCAAAAGGGCCACCCCAAGCCTGTGCACGCTTGCCAAAACCTTCCATATCTGTTTGAATGGTATTCTTGATACTATTGATATCCACTTTCTCTCCTACCATTTCTAACTTATCTGCACTCGTTCTAGCTTCTGGTAAAACCAACCATAAAACGATATAAATAAAGATAGCACCTGGACCAAAAAAGGTCAAGCCAATGAAGTTAGGAAAATCATCAAAATCCCAGAATTGGAATAAATGAAAATGATCCCAATTAAAAGTAGTTGCTACTGAAGGGATCAAAAACAACAATCTAATGACAAGTACTTTTACGCCAAAGTATTTTGATAATCCAGAACATACACCACCAATTACTTTATGGTCTAGATCTCTAAACAATCTTTTACGCACACCACCTACTTCTTTTTCAGAAGAACTTGGTACTGCGATCCATAATAATAAATAAGCAACGAAAGAAATTCCAAAAAGTAAGATCCATAAAACTCGAACAAGAATTGGATCTAAACTTAAATAGTTTGCGATACCACTACATACACCACCTAATACTTTATTCTGCTCATCACGGTACAAACGTTTATGATAAGAAGTATTTGATGTTTGCGCTGCGGTAGGTTCGGCTTGATTTGTGTTAGCACTTGCATTTGCCTCAAATCCTTCCTGAGCTTCAAAATCAGCTGGACGACCAATACTGGTAATGATTAATTCAATGTCCGCTTCTGTAATACATACGGAGCCTTTTTTAAGACGGTCTTCGCATAATTCAGCCACACGACATTCAATGTCATTGATGATTTCGTCCTTCCCTTCTTCTTTATCAAAATAGGTTCTTAGACTTTCTATATATTGTTTCAAATTTTCATAAGCCACTTCTTCGATTGGAAGAATTCGACCTTGGAAATTGATATTAATTACTTTTTTCATTGTTATTCGATTTATTGAGCAGTACCTGCTTCGTTCACAATTGGGTTTGCTGTTGGCGCAATAATAGTTTCTACTGCTGTCGCCATTTCTTTCCAAGTTTTATGCAAGACTTGATAGGCTTGTTGACCTTCCTCCGTCATGACAAAATATTTTCTTGGCGGCCCACTGATACTTTCTACCCAGCGGTAGTTTAATAAGCCCGCATTTTTTAATCTGGTGAGCAATGGGTACAAAGTACCTTCTAGAATATGCAAATTGGCCGCTTTCATTTGTTCAACAATATCACTTGGATAAACCTCGCCTTGTTGAATGATGGACAATATGCAAAACTCCAAAACGCCCTTGCGCATTTGACTTTGTGTGTTTTGAATATCCATAACTTTAATTTATACCACAAAGCTAAGGGGATTTAAGGTACTATGTATCACATAGTACCAAGTTTTTTAAAGTAGTTTAGCAAAAAAAATGCTAAGTTATTGATTTACAATACTTAGCATTTTAAAATATTTTTTAAGCACGGCTTAAAGCATCCTAAAGGACAACTTGAAGCACACTAATAGACTACTAATTCATAAAAATCTTCGGGCTGAAGGTACTGATTCGCCAAAGCTTGAAGGTCTTTTGGCTGGATGGAACGAACGGTCTCAATTGTTTTATTGAAATAGGAAATATCTAAATCATTCAATACATAAGTCTTCCATCGGTTCATGATCTGGAATGGACCATCCAAATCGCCCAACAAAGCACCCAACATATAATTCTTCACCAATTTTAATTCGGCCTCATCGACTAATTCATTTCTTAAAATGGCCATCTCTTTGTACACTTCTTCAATGGTAGCGCCACAAACATCTTTACCCGCATCCGTACTGATCATCCATGCGCATTCTTGCACATGATTTTGCAAGTAACTGTGTATACCATAAGTGTAGCCTTTGTCCTCTCTAATATTTCGCATTAACCTTGAACCAAAAAAGCCTCCAAATAAATTATTCAATACCTGTGTGGCAGGGAAATCAGGATGATGACGATTAGGGAATCTTCTTGCCATCCTTATTGAACCTTGCACTGAACTTTCGTCATTCACAATTGCATATTTCTTAGCAGTTGCCGCATGCATCGGATGATCAAAACTAGGAAGCACTTGTTGATTCAACGGCAAACTACCAATGTATTGATTCATTAAGCTTTGCATGTTCTTAGGAAACTTGCCCGCCATGAATACCACGGCTTTCCCATGTTTGTAAAAACGATCATAATACTTCACCACATCTTCACGCGTTAACGCATTGAAAGCAGCTGCTGTAGAATATTTCCCGTAAGGATGCTCAATGCCAAATAAATATTCATCAATCAACCTATTGGCAATAAAATCACTTTTCTTCAAGTTCAAAGTCAATCTTTGAAGTTGATTTTGTTGGTAGATTTTTAATTCTTCTTCCGGAAAATTGGCTTCTGTTACTAATTCACTCACCACGGGTAAGAGTGCTTCAAAATGCTTAGAGAGTGTATGTAAATTAATGGTGGCTGTTTCATTGTAACAGGTTCTATTTACATAAGCGCCATAAAATTCAAAGTGATCGTTCAATTCAAAAGCAGTTCTTTGATGGGTGCCATTTTTTAATAAAAAATTAGTGGCAGCAGCTACCCAGTTCTTTTCTTCGTAACAATTACCAGCAAAAAAAACTAAATCCATCATCATCACTTCTTCTGCTCCTCCCTCGTAACTATATACTTCTACCCCATTATCTAATGTGAAATGCTGATAGGGTTTCAGTTGAATATCAAAATCAACGGCATCCTTGATCAACGGTGCTTTAATTCTATCTAATGCCATGTTTTAATTTTTACTGTAATAATATAATGTGCTTCTATTGCTGTCTTGGAAAATAGCATTGGCAGTGGCTTGTATTCTTTCTGGCGTAACTGCTTGGTATTTCTCCAACTCTTTATTCATCATGTCTGCATCTCCCAATAGTTCGTAGAAAGCTAAACTATGTGCACGATTCATGATACTCATATCTTCAAAACAAATGATGCTTTCTGTTTTATTAATTACTTTCTGCACTTCCTTTTGAGGGAGTAAATCTTGTTTTATTTTGTTTACTTCTTCCAATACCGCTTGCTCGGCCACCGACATGCTTACACCTTTTACCAATTTACCTTCAATCACCAATAAGCCTGGGTCGACGGTTCCAAAATGATAACAATCTATAGAAGAAAACAATTGTTTTACTTTAATCAATTGCTCATACAATCTTGCAGAAGCCCCACCCCCTAGTACTTCCGTGATTAAATCGGTTTCATGGTAGCCTGCATCAAAACGTCCACCCATATGCCAGGTCATCATCAACATATCCATCGGCACATCTGCGCGAACTTCCAATGTCCTAGCTTTTTCTTGCACTGGCTCTTGTGGTAAATTTCTATTATACGGTGCACCAGCAGGGATAGGACCAAACCATTTCTCGGCCAATATTTTTACTTGTTCTGTGGTTGTATTTCCTGTCACCACTAAGATGGCATTATTGGGTCTGTAAAATCGAAAGAAGAAATCTTTTACATCTTGAATTTTTGCATTCTCCACATGTGCTAATTCAGCACCAATGGTCATCCAACGATAAGGATGTTGCTTATACGCCAATGCACGCATTTTATGCCATGCATCCCCATAGGGTTTATTGATATAATGTTCTTTGAATTCTTCACAAACCACTTTACGTTGTACTTCTAAACTCTTCTCACTAAATGCAAGCGACAACATTCTGTCACTCTCTAACCAAAAAGCGGTTTCAATATTTTCGGCCGGTATTTGGCAATAATAATTGGTTAAGTCATTGGTGGTGTAGGCATTGTTTTCACCTCCTGCTCTTTGCAAGGGTTCATCATATACTGGGATATTAATACTACCCCCAAACATTAAGTGTTCAAATAGGTGCGCAAAACCTGTTTGTGCAGGATTTTCATCTTTAGCACCCACATTGTACAACACATTCACCACCGCCATCGGTGTGCTTGTATCCTGATGCACCAGCACCTTCAAACCATTCTCTAATTGAAATCTTTCAAATTGTATCATAAGGACCACAAAAATAAGCTTAAAACGTACAACCATTTGACGTTAAGCTTGTTTAATTAGTAACTTCGCACCATTAATTGAAAAATATGCAATTAGAACAACTTTACCAGAAAGCACTGAATTTTGACTACCTAACAATAGAAGAGGGTATGTTCCTTTTTGAAAACGCTCCATTGGCTGAATTAAGCTATGTGGCAGATACTTTAAGAAAGAAGCAAGTACCCCATGGTAAAGTGACTTGGCAGATTGACCGTAATTTAAATACGACCAATGTATGTATTGCCAATTGCAAGTTTTGTAATTTTTACCGCATCCCAGGACATCCAGAATCTTATATCACTGACATGGATACCTATCGCGTTAAAATTAAAGAAACCATTGCTTGGGGAGGTGATCAATTGTTATTACAAGGTGGACACCATCCTGAACTTGGATTGGATTTCTATGCCAATTTATTTAGACAAATCAAATCAGAATTTCCAAGCATCAAGTTGCACACATTAGGACCCCCAGAGATTGCACATATTGCAAAATTGGGTGGATTTACACATACGCATGTCTTAAAAACTTTGCAAGAAGCAGGGATGGATTCCTTGCCAGGCGCGGGTGCAGAGATATTAGTAGACAGAGTAAGAAGATTGGTGTCTAACGGAAAATGCGGTGCCGAAGAATGGCTAGAAGTGATGGCTGCAGCGCACCAATTGAATATTACCACCAGTGCCACCATGATGTTTGGACACGTGGAAACATTAGAAGAGCGTTTCATCCACTTGGTTAAAATCAGGGAAGTACAGGATAGAAAACCTGAAGGTGCAAAAGGATTCTTAGCGTTTATTCCTTGGACCTTCCAAGACGTAGATACTTTATTGACAAAAATTAGAGGGGTACATAATTTAACCACCACCGAAGAGTATATCCGCATGATCGCGATAAGTCGTATCATGTTACCTAATATCAAAAATATCCAAGCAAGCTGGTTAACAGTAGGTAAAGCAACTGCCCAGGTTTGTTTAGAAGCAGGCGCCAATGACTTTGGTAGTATTATGTTAGAGGAAAATGTGGTGAGTGCCGCGGGTGCGCCACATCGTTTTACCTACAAAAGCATACAAGAAGCGATCAAAGAAGCTGGTTTTGAGCCTCAATTAAGGAACCAACAGTACGAATGGCGTGAATTACCTCAGGATATTCAGGAGCAAACCATCAATTACTAGGAGACCTAGGGTACTTTTGTACCTATTTGACCTAAAAAAACTAAGATTACCTGTAACTATTTGCCCAAGCCCACGTTTAACCAATCAAACAAGGATTAAACCAGACAGATGACGGATCAAGCGTACAATGATTGTGTAGATAATTTTGCCGACGGGGTATATCGATTTATTGTAAAAAATATTCGACACCAGGAAGATGCACAGGATATTGTTCAATCTGCATTTGAAAAGTTATGGATGAATCGAGCGCAAGTGGTTCCTGAAAAAGCTAAATCATATTTATTTACGGTGGCCTATCATCAAATGATTGACCATATCCGTAAATCCAATAAAATGAATTTAGTAGATGAAACTGCCCTCCCCCAACAATCGATCACACAAGAAGACACTGAATTAAAGCAAG
>JBILQZ010000217.1:0-2950 GCA_044372935.1 Sediminibacterium sp.
CAGTGGCAAACTCATTGAATTCTTATCTGCCGAATCTTACAATATTAAAAAACAAGACAGCATGGATTATTTAATCCTAGTGGGTCATGTAAAAGTAAAGCAAGGCACCACTTTATTATTTGGAGACAGCATCGTGGTCAATGCGACACAAAATTCATTAGAAGGATTTGGTAAAGTACATATCAATGACGCAGATTCAATTCATACTTATTCGGATTATTTGAAGTATGACGGAAATACAAAAAAAGCGCAGCTAAGAAACCATGTTAAATTAACCGACGGACGTGGCACCCTCACTACAGACTCATTGGATTATGATGTTTCGGTTAAAATTGGGGTATATAAAAAAGGAGGTAAGTTAGTCCGAAATAAAACTGTTTTAAAAAGTACGGAAGGGGTTTATTATGGTATTACAAGAGATGTAATTTTTAGAAATAAAGTTACATTAGTAGATCCCGACAACAGCATTTTTACAGATACACTAGAATACAATACCTATTCCCAATTGGCTAATTTTATTAGCCCTTCTAAAATTATTAGTGGCTCAAGAATCATTAAAACAAAGAACGGAAATTACAATATAGGTTCCAGGAAAGGATATTTATATGAACGTTCCTCTATTGACGATAGTAGTTATTTTTTCATCGCTGATGAAATGGCGATCGATGATTCTTTAGGTTTAGGTGAATTTAGAGGTAATGCATTATATAGATCAAAAGATAGTTTGAGTGTAGACTTAATTGCTAATAATATAAAGACCAATCGAAAAAAGGATGTACTTCTAGCTACTGAATTACCTACTTTAATGATCAAACAACCCAAAGATACTTTATACATCAGTGCCGATACTTTATACAGTGGTCGATTAACTGATTTAACCAGAAGCGTACCAAGAGCTAGGGTTAAAGATGCTCCTATGCAAGATTCAAGTTTGAATAAATATTTTGAGGCTTTTCATCATGTAAAAATTTATTCAGATTCCATGCAAGGTATTGCTGATAGCCTATTTTATGGCCTAGCTGATTCAACCATTCGTTTGCATAACCGACCAATATTATGGGTCAACAATAATCAAATCACCGGGGATACCATCTACCTCCATTTAAATAATAAGAAAGCAGAACAACTCAGGGTCATCAACAATGCGCTTGCTATAAGTGCGGTAGACAGCACGGATTATTTCAATCAACTGAAAGGGAATACAATGGTGGTTGACTTTGTAGAGGACAAGGTTCAAAAAATGCAAACAAGAGGCAGTGCAGAAAATATCTATTTTGCAACAGATGATGATGGTAAATTCATCGGCATCAATCAATCCAATGCTCAAATCATCACCATTGAATTCAATAATTCCGAACCTGTAAAGGTAATTTTTATCAATCAGTTGAATGGTAAAATGAGTCCAATAACAGACACTCCTAAAGAAGCCCTTAAAGTCAATAATTTTAAATGGTGGAACGATTTAAAGCCAAAAACTAAATTTGATATCCTTTCTCCAAAAGTAAATTAAAACAGAAACTGACAATCTACTAAGCTTCTTCAGATTTTTCCAACATTAAAAAGGCTTTAATAAATCCATCAATTTCACCATCCATTACTGGGCCAACATTACCCACTTCAAAATCGGTACGATGGTCTTTGATCATTTTATAGGGATGAAAAACATAAGATCGAATTTGACTACCCCATTCTATTTTTTTCTTATTGGCATTAGATGCATTCAATGCTTCTTGTTTTTTACGCATTTCTTCCTCATACAATCGACTCTTTAACATCTTCATGGCCAATTCACGATTCTCACCTTGTGTTCTTGATTGCTGGCATTCGACAATGATACCAGAAGCATGTTTTAAACGTACAGCAGTTTCTACTTTATTAACGTTCTGTCCACCCTTACCGCCACTTCTATAAAATTCCCATTCTATATCAGCGGGATTCACTGTAATCTCAATGGTGTCATCAATTAAAGGATACACATACACAGAGGCAAAGCTGGTATGTCTTCGGGCATTGCTATCAAAAGGTGAAATACGCACTAAACGGTGTACCCCAGATTCTGCTTTTAAAAATCCATATGCAAAGGGGCCATCAAATTGAATAGTGGCTGATTTAATACCAGCGCCATCCCCTTCTTGATAATCTAAGGAACTCACTGTCCAACCTAGCTTTTCGCCATACATGGTATACATTCTTAAAAGCATTTCTGCCCAATCCTGACTTTCCGTACCACCTGCACCTGGATTAATTTGAAGAATCGCAGGAAGCTCGTCTTCTGGCTTATTCAATGTACTTTTAAATTCTGCTTCCTCAATCATCAATAAAGCATGATCATAAGCCGTTTTGGTTTCTTCTTCTGTAGCATCACCTGCTTTCCAGAATTCAAATAAGACCACAAAATCTTCTACACTATTTTCTACCTCTTGGAACAATTTTGTCCAATATTCATTCATTTTAATTTCCTTCATCGTGGCAGTAGCACGCTTGTTGTCATCCCAAAAACCGGGAGACAAGGAAAGTTGTTTGTCTAAATCAATTTTATATAAACGGTTATCGACGTCAAAGAAACCTCCTCAGGACACTCACTTGGTCCTTCATACGCTTAATCTGCTCAATCGTCATATGAATTCAAATTTAAGTTCAATTAAAAAAAGTAACTACAAACCTCATAAGCCGGATTCTGTTTCTAAACTATCATTTATCTAGCCTTAACATTACTGCTAAAGTCTTGCTGCCTACCCTGGAACTCGGACGAGTCGCCCTCAAACGTTCCTTTACATGGCATTACAGCACCCAAGGTTTACCCTATAAAACAATTACTTGTTCTATTCGTGAGCTCTTACCTCACGTTTTCACCTTTTCCTCTTGCGAGGTAGTTATTTTCTGTGGCACTTTCTCTATCCCATTGCTGAGATGCCGGCTATTGACCGGTGGGTTACCCTATGCTGTCCGG
>JBILQZ010000218.1:0-2945 GCA_044372935.1 Sediminibacterium sp.
GTTAGCAATTCCTGATATGCCAATAATCTCTCGTGACACTGCTAATAATCTTGTTTCTAATGCAACGATTAAAAATACTTGGTATAAAGACGGCACATTAATTTCAGATACGACTCAAAAAATTAAACCTTCTAATTCAGGGTCTTATACTGTCAAAACAACTCAAAATGAGTGTATAAGTGCAATGAGTGTGCCTTATTACTATTTGGTTACTGATATAGTTCAATTAAAAAATGGGGACTATATTAAGTTAATTCCAAATCCTTTTGTTAATTTTATGAATATTGACTTTGTTATCAAAGGACAACAAAGATTAAATATAGAAGTCTACGCTGCGGCAACTGGAGCAAAAGTGGCATCAAGGGTAGGCGTTACTGCAGGTTCAAGATTGACATTCTCTGAATTAAATCCAGGTATTTACTTCGTGAGAATTGTCTCTCCAGATGCTAAAGTAGCTCATCAATTTAAAATGGTTAAATTATAATAGTATGCAACAGTTAAATGTAATTAAAAGAAAAAACAGTTTAATCGCGTTAGGTTTTTTTGTACTATCATTTAGTGCATGTAGCAAATCAGGGGATAGCCCAGCTCCAACACCTACACCTACACCCCCGCCAGTAGTAGTGACAGAGGCGGATGTGGTATTTAAAGTGGACATTGGCGGTTCAGAAATTAATTATAGCAATGTATTTGCTGTAGTAGGATCTTCTGTAGTTATCAATGCTAATCTTAATTCTACTTTGCCTAAGGATGGCGTAACAATAGATGTATCTGTGAAGAAAAAGGCAGATAATGCGGTAGTTTTTAGTTCTAGCACCTCTTCATCAACAGCAAGTAATCCAGTTACAATATCAGGCTTAACACCAGGTGTATTATGTGTTGCTACGGTGGTTGTAACTTCAAAGTCTAAATCATCCAATGCGATGACTAAGACCTTTGAATTAGCTTCGAAGTAATCCCTCAGGGTTTTCCCCTATACTAATCGCCCTTTGTGTGTATCACAAGGGCGATTTACATTAATAAATAACTACTTTGGCGCGTTTTCTTTGGCCATTTAATTTCACTACCCAATATTGATTGTAGACAGCTTCATCTAAGTCCTTATATAGCTCTTTACCTAATAGTAAATTTACCAATCTTGGACTTGTATTTGAATGCCCCACAATGAATAGGGTCTTTCTATCATTTTCGGAGTCTCTTAGTGCTTCAGCAAAAGTTTTTAACTGTCTAGGATCGTAACTTTGGATCCTTAGGTCCAACGCATTGGCTAAAGGCAGGGCTGTTGATTTAGTTCTATTGAAATTGGTAGAATATATTTTATCAATATGGTATTTCCTGAATTTACGAACCAATGATTGGGCTCTTGCTTGACCTTTCGCATTTAAAGGGGGGTCTGCTTGCATCATTTGAGAGCCAGCCACTGTGGTATCTTTTTCGGCATGCCTTAAGATGATGAATCTTTGCTTTTGGGCATGTAGGTTAGCGTTTAAAAACAATAGGGTACAAAGAGTAAAAATAGAAGACCTAATCATAAACTTTTATTTAGACCTAAAAGTAGGGATTATCTGGCGATTTAAATTTGTTGAATAGCTTATCTTAGCAGCAGTAAATTTTAATATAAGTCTTATGGGTAAGCAGTCTTGGTTCGCAGGTTTTTGTTCTTTTTTATACCTAATTGTGCATTTTATCCCAGATATGGGTGGTGCAGATGTGATGGGGGCTCAATGGTTGTATGTATCCATCGTTGATGTATTTATATTGAGCTATATTTTTTTTAATCAAAAGGAATATGAGCAAGCCATTGCTGCTGTACTAAAATTAAAATTTACCCTTCTGTATAGTTTTTTAGTACTGTGGGCAATTTTATCTTTCACCTATGCCATTAATGGCATAGAAACCCTGGTTTGTTTTGCTCGTCTATTTAGTACTTACCTGATTTTTATTAATTTATCTATTCTGTTTTATAAGCGTGAGCTTACGCCATTGTTCAATGTAGTGTCCACTTTAGTCGCTGTCGTTTTACTGTTTGATTCGATGTATGTGATTAGCGGTTTTTCAAAGAATATGGTGGATATGAATTTGGATCAAAATATTGTGAGTTTGACGGGTAAAAATGGTAATAAGAACGTGATGGCAGCTAGCCTGTTGATTAAATTTCCGTTTCTGTTGTTTATTATACTGCACAATAAATTATTGGGTAAACTGGCGGGGCTATTGATTTTGTTTTTAGGTGTTATGGCTTTGTTTATCCTAAATACAAGGTCGACCTATGTAGGCTTAGCGTTGGTATTTGCCTTATTTGCGATCGCCATTTATATCTTGTATCGAAAAGAAGGTTTAAAAAAGATAGGCATTCAAATAGCCTATTTTGTTATCCCGATCTTATTTGCATTTATTGCCGCCAATGCCATGTTGTCCAAGGCCGTTGACCTACAAGGCTTTCAAGGGGGGTATGGTACTATCACAAAAAGAGCAGGGGATATTACTGTAGCAAGTGAGCAAAATAGCCGTATCCATTTATGGGAAGGGGTGATTGATTATGCCATCAAGCATCCGATCCTTGGAGGTGGGTATGGGAACTGGAAGTTGGCTTCTATCCCTTATGAAAAAGAGTATACCAATGATTTGTTTGTTCCTTATCATAGTCATAATGATTTCTTAGAAATGTTTGCAGACTTGGCGATATTGGGAGGTCTTGCATATTTAGGTCTATTTATTTTAATGGGACTTGCAATATTGCAAGTTTGGCAAAAAGCAAAAGACAATAACACAAAACTGGTTGCTTCTTTTGCTTTGATGGCTATTGCTTGTTATTTTGTGGATGCCTTTTTTAATTTTCCTGCAGAAAGAACGTCAATGCAAACCATGTTTGCTGTTTCTGCAGCCTTAGTTTTTGCACCATTTTATATGTTGTCTGGATACCCAGCTTCTAAATTAGCAAGTCC
>JBILQZ010000040.1:0-11264 GCA_044372935.1 Sediminibacterium sp.
CCACCGCTTCTTCTAACTGCGTGGTGAATCTTAAACGCTCCTCTTTGATGTTTCTTAAAAATATTTTCTCTAAGCCCGGCTCGTAAATCGTAATCTGCCCAGCACATAGCTTTGACACTTTTGCTTGATCAATATCTACACAAGTCACTTTGTTGCCCGTCTCCGCAAAACAAGTCCCGGTAACTAATCCAACATATCCTGTGCCTACGACTGCTATTTTCATAAAATTTTATTTAAATAGGATTAATTAAAAAATGATTTTACCCCTTCAACAATATATGCCAATTGCGCTTCGTCCATTTCGGTATGAATTGGTAAAGAACAAACACATGGCGTTAATTGATCTGTCACTTTTAAATCCCATTGATGTTGTTGACCTGTTGCAAACATTTTTTGCAAATGCCCTGGTACTGGGTAATAAATCATACATGGAATTTCTTTTGCAGCTAAATGCGCAATGAATTTATCCCTATCCACTCCTTTCAATTGCATCGTGTATTGATGAAACACATGGGTAGAATAAGGCGCTATTGCAGGCGTTACAATTGCATCTATACCATTGAACGCTTTACTATAATAGGCTGCAACAGCCTGTCTTGCCTGATTATATTGATCAAGTTTAGCTAGTTTAATATTTAATATAGCCGCTTGAATAGAATCTAATCTTGAATTGCAACCTACTACATCATGATAATAACGTGCAGATTGACCATGATTAGCAATCATAGACATTTTATCTGCTAAAGCTTTGTCATTGGTAAATAAGGCACCACCGTCTCCAAACGCACCCAAGTTTTTACTTGGATAAAAAGAAGTTGCACCAATATGTCCCATGGTACCTGTTTTTTTAACAGTGCCGTCAGAAAAGGTATACGCCGCACCAATGGCTTGTGCATTGTCCTCAATCACGTATAAATTATGTTGTTTCGCTATTGCTAAAATTTCCTCCATTGGAGCAGCTTGACCATATAAATGAACGGGTACAATTGCTTTTGTTTTTGGTGTAATCGCTTTCTTTAGACTTTCTATATCCATACAGTAAGTCACTGGATCTACATCTACAAAAACAGGGGTTAATTTCAACAAAGCCACCACTTCGGTGGTAGCGATATAGGTAAAAGATGGTGTAATGACTTCGTCCCCTGGTTGCAAGTCCAATGCCATCATCGCAATCTGAAGCGCATCTGTTCCGTTTGCACAAGGAATCACATGTTCAATACCTAAATAGGTGCCTAAATTTTTTGAGAAATCCTGTACTGCTTTACCGTTGATATAAGCGGCACTATCCAATACAGACGCAATCGCCTGGTCTACTTCTTCTTTGATGGCTAAATACTGTGTTTTAGTATCAACCATTTGTATTTTTCGCATCCAATGAATTTTGCCAAAATTACAATAAAATGCCCAAAAAGGTGGAAATCCACCCATTGTATCCCATCTTTGCAGGAGTCCTTTTTTATGATACTATACCGACTTTTTTTGTGGCTCTACCCAATCCTAGCAAAGCTCATTAGTCCATTTAATGAGAAGGCAAAACAATGGGTCAATGGCCAAGCGACTGTTTGGAATGAAATCAATCACTTAAGTAGTCAAATCAAGGGGCCAATTCTCTGGATGCATTGTGCCTCTTATGGAGAATTTGAACAAGGGCTTCCTATTATTACAGCCTATAAAAAGGCTTATCCAACACATCAAATTTGGGTTAGCTTTTTCTCCCCTTCTGGCTATTTGCATCGAAAACAAGATCCCAATGTAGACTTTGTTTCTTACCTCCCCTTAGATGGTCCAGCTGCTGCTGCAAAATGGATGCAATTGGTGCAACCAAAATGTATTGTTTTTGTCAAGTATGAATTTTGGTTTTACTATTTAAAAGTTGCTGCTGCAAAAAATATTCCCACCCTTTTAGCCTCCGCTATTTTTAGACCGGATCAACTATTTTTCAAGTTCTATGGTGGATTCTATCGTAAAATGTTGAATCTTTTTCAATGCATCTTAGTTCAAGATAAAAATGCTGCCAACTTAGTTGAACCCATTTTAAAAGACACGCTTTTAAGTATAAGTGGCGATACCAGATTTGATCGTGTCTTACAAATAACTGCCTCTAATGAATCCATCGAATGGATGTCTAAGTTATACAAAACAGAAACCATCATTGCCGGGAGTACATGGGAAAAAGACCATGAAATACTAGGAATCGTTTCAAAAAAATGGCCGCAATATAATTGGATCATTGTGCCACATCATGTTGACACCATTGCAATCAATGCATGCATGGCTCATTTTCCAACTGCAGTGCTCTTATCAGCATGGCTAAACCATGCATCCCCTGCGATTGAAAAACCAATGGTGTTGATTGTTGACCAAATTGGGTTATTGAGAAACTTATATCAATACGCTAAACTAGCTTATATAGGAGGTGGATTTACTAAAGATGGTATTCATAATGTGTTAGAAGCTGCCGCTTATGGTAAACCAGTAATTTGGGGGCCTAATGATGAAAAATACCAAGAAGCAATTGGATTACGTAATGTTAAAGGTGGCTTAAAAATTAAAGATACTTTGAGTTTAGATCAAGCCATCACGCAAATTATGCAGGATGAAATTTATTGCAAAACTATGGGGCATGCGGCGTTTCAATATGTTCAAGACAATGCAGGCGCTACACAAAAAACAATAGATGTAATTAAGCAAATCTGCGCTTCACCAATAGATCAAAAGCTTTAACGAATTCTGATTGATCTTCCCATTGATATTGTGTTCTTAGATTGGACTTGATCCAAAATTGTGCTTCCGCTAAAATTTTATACCCATTGATGGTTTTGATCGCTTGTTCAAAGGCTTTTTCATCCCCGCCAAAAAGCGTTTCAATGAATTGAAATTTATCATTGATACCTATAGCTGCTTTCAAATCTTTAATGGGTTCTAATGCTAATTTTTCTTTAAGTTCTGATGTAGTTATCGTCGAATTAATTTCTGTTGTCATAACTGGAGCAATAGGCTCTAATTTTGGCAAACTTGGAATCCTGACTTCAACAGGTTCCTCTTTTAATTTTGGTGCAAAATTGGTTTCAATTCCCCCTGGTATCATGACTGAAACATTATTAGGCAGGTTGTTAAATTGATCCGTTTCAGATAATTCAGACAACAATTGAATCGCCGTTTGTTTTAATTGGCTTTTGTCTGCCTTTTCGGCCAATTGTTTGCTTAATTTTTCAACCAAAGCGGCAACTCTTTCCATAGGAATGTCTACTTTTGAAGGAATTAAAGAATGAGGTATTATTAAAGAACGAAAAAGCAATTGCATTATTGTCTATGTTTATTGAACAAAACTTTTCAAAAGAAAAAAGAGGCTGGTTAGAAGTCGTATGTGGTAGCATGTTTAGCGGGAAAACCGAAGAACTGATTAGAAGACTCAAGAGAGCCAAAATTGCTAATTTAAAGGTAGAAATTTATAAGCCTGCGACAGATACAAGGTATGACGCTGTCAACGTCGTAAGTCATGATGCGAACTCAATTCCATCCATCCCAATAAATAAAGCAAAAGAAATTTTAGCACTAGCCGTACATGCAGATGTAGTGGGTATTGATGAAGCACAATTTTTTGACGCAGAGATTGTAGAAGTTTGCGAAAACCTTATTATGCAAGGCAAACGTGTTATTGTAGTGGGATTGGATATGGATTATTTAGGCAAGCCTTTTGGTGCGATGCCTCAATTATTAGCTATCGCAGATTTCATCACTAAACTACATGCAATTTGTGTACAATGTGGCCATTTAGCAAATGTATCCTATAGGACAAGCGACGAAGAAGGTACTGTCGTATTAGGGGAGAAAAATAATTATGAAGCAAGATGTCGAATCTGTGCTGTTAAATAAATTGAATGAAAAATTCGATCCAACATATATTAACCTTATTAAAAAAAGACCTGCTATTGGAATGGAGACAGCAGTATACTTTTTTTGGTATCCTTATTTATTTGGCGTCTACCACATTCGTGATTTATTTAACGATGGGCCTACCAGAAGATAAAGTTTGGAATGGCTTGTATTGGATTACTTTACTTTTTATTTGCATTAACACAGTCGCTAGAAGCTTTTTACAAGAAGGTAGAGGCAGGATGCTTTACTTCTACTCTATTGTTAACCCAATACATTTCATTTTTTCTAAACTCATTTTCAACGGTGTATTAATGTGTGCAATGAGTGCATTGAGCTTGCTTCTTTTTATGGTATTGCTAGGCAATCCATTAACCCATGTGTTCTTGTTCTTTGGATTGAGTTGTTTAGGTGGTATTAGTTTAAGCTTGGTCTTTAGCTTCTTAGCTGCCATTGCTGCTAAAGCGCAACAACCCTCTGCCATCATGGCGATATTAGGTTTCCCATTGATTGTTCCTCAATTACTCTTATTGATGAAAATTGCGAATATCGCTTTCTCTGATATAATTCAAAATGGATTACCTCAACTTGTAGGATTACTCGTTGGATTCGACATCATGATTGTCGCATTAGCCTACATTCTTTTTCCGTTTCTTTGGAAAGATTAGCGGGAACTTTAAAACTTCAAGTGTCTCACAGTTAAACCATCATTGATCAATTGTTTCAATGATTCGATCCCAATAGACAAATGACGCTCCACAAATTCAGCAGTCACTTTGCTATCACTCGCTTCTGTTTTAACACCTTCTGGAACCATTGGAGAATCACTTACCAATAATAAAGCCCCTGTAGGAATTTTATTATAAAAGCCCACTGTAAATACAGTGGCTGTTTCCATGTCAATTGCATAAGCCCTAACCTTGGTCAAATAGGCTTTAAATTCTTCGTCATGCTCCCAAACACGTCTATTGGTGGTGTATACTGTTCCAGTCCAATAATCAATATTATTATCACGAATGGTTGTTGAAATCGCTTTTTGTAATGCGAATGCAGGTAAGGCTGGCACTTCTGGTGGGAAATAATCATTGGATGTTCCCTCTCCTCTTAATGCAGCTATTGGTAAAATTAAATCGCCTACTTTATTTCTTTTTTTAAGCCCACCACATTTCCCTAAAAATAAAACAGCTTCTGGCTGAATGGCTGTTAATAAATCCATGATGGTGGCAGCACCAGGACTACCCATTCCAAAATTGATGATGGTGATCCCTTCTGCCGTTGCACATTGCATAGGGCGATCCTTCCCAATCACTTCTACTTGATGACGATCGGCAAACATTTTAACGTAATTGCTGAAATTAGTCAATAGGATATATTTCCCAAACTGATCTAAACTTGCACCGGTATACCTAGGTAACCAGTTTTCTACAATTTCTTCTTTTGTTTTCATAAGCCTATCTTTGATCTAATAATGGTACAAAAATACCATTTTTTTCTCATAACATGATTTTAGTTGATTACCCAGCTTATGACTTTAAAGTCCAAACCTTAAAAGGCAAAGACCAAATCTTTGACCCTTGCAGAAAAAAATGGATCCTACTCACCCCTGAAGAATGGGTAAGACAAAATTTAATTCAGTATCTAATACAGGTGTGCGCATATCCAGCTGAATTAATTGCAATTGAAAAAACAATACAATTAGGAGATTTAAATAAACGTTTTGATATTTTAGTTTATCAAGGAGAAAAACCTTGGATGATCATTGAATGTAAGGAAGCTAATACACCCCTTTCAGATAAAACAATCCAACAGTTGTTGCAATACCAACAAGTTTTAGAAGCCAGCTATCTTATTGCTTCTAATGGGCATGAGACAATTGGAGCAGCAATAAAAATGGGGAAGCTGCATACTTTGCATCACTTCCCCAATTATGATAACCCTATGCCTTAAAGACTAAGGGAAAATACCTAATTCAGTATAAGAGGTAGCCACTTTGTTAATAGCACAAACATAAGCAGCTGTTCTCATATCTGGAATAGAAGGATTTGCATTCCAGATGTCCATAATCTCTCTAGTTGCTGTGATCATTGTTTCTTCCAAACCACTATGTACTAAATCGATTTCATCTGGACCATGCGCAATCACCGCTCTTTCTGTAGCGCTCACTTTCTTTCCAGTCAATTCTTCAATTTGGTTAATGATATTGATGTTCGCATTTTCTGTAAAACGCTTTTCTAAACGACCATATCTTACGTGGCTTAAATTTTTTAACCACTCAAAATAAGATACCGTTACACCACCTGCATTTAAATACATATCAGGAATAACTAGTACACCTTTCTTAGCTAAGATATCATCTGCTTCTGGTGTTAAAGGACCATTCGCGGCTTCTCCAATAATTTTTGCTTTAATATTAGGTGCGTTATTTTTATCAATTACATTTTCCAATGCAGCTGGAATTAAAATATCACAATCCATTTCTAAAGCATCCGAACTTTTTTCAATATTTGTAGCACCAGGGAAATTTAAGATACTTCCTGTCGCTTTTCTGTGTTGGAATACTGCTTCTTCATCCAAACCATCTGCACAATAAATAGCGCCTTCGTATTCTGCAATGGCTACTACTTTTGCTCCATGTGTTCTAAAGAATTTTGCAGAAAAATAGCCCACATTACCCAAGCCTTGAACTATCACACGCTTGTTTTCAATACCCACTGTTAAGCCTAATTTCTTCATCACATCTTCCATCAAACAAACTTCTCTTACACCATAAAACACCCCTAATCCAGTTGCTTCTTTACGACCTCTTACGCCTCCTAATGACACAGGCTTTCCTGTTACACAACCAGCCGCATCAATTTCACCTGGTTTTAAAGATTGGTAAGTATCCACAATCCATGCCATCTCACGCTCTCCTGTTCCATAATCTGGCGCAGGAACGTCGATACCAGGACCAATAAAGTTTTTCTTTACTAATTCCGCTGTATATCTTCTTGTAATTTTTTCTAATTCATATGGACTTAATGACCTTGGGCTAATTTTGATCCCTCCTTTACCACCACCAAAAGGCACGTTCACAATGGCACACTTGTAAGTCATTAAAGCAGCCAATGCCATCACTTCATCTTGATTCACTGCCAAGCTGAAACGAATACCTCCTTTACATGGAGATTTATGCTGAGAGTGTTGTACTCTATAAGCTTCAATTACTTCGATTCTTCCGTCATCCATTTTCACTGGAAAACGCATACTGTAGATACTGTTACAAGCTTTGATTTGTTCTAACAAACCATTCTCCCATTGGGTGAACTTAGATGCTTTGTCGAAACTCTTTTCTACACTCTGAAAAAAACTGTACTCTGATGTTGTTGACATATACTTTTATTTTTCTAGTTGTTTAATTTTTTTGTCTATTGAAGCGACGTAAATAAAAAGACCTATTAGTACGATACAAACTACCGCCATCACTAAGTAAATTTTACCATCCTGCAATAGGATGCTTTGCGTTGCCGCTGTTTGTGTTTGTAATAAGTTGAACATATTTTAATGTTTGAAATTGCTGAATTATAAAAGCCCTTCTTTTTTTAATTGTATCATTTGAAGGCGAATTTTCAAAGTCGTTATCCATACGCCTAATAATGTCCATCCTATCACTGCTGGATAAAAAACAGTGCGCATATTCGCTGACATGTCTTTTCCATTGATGCCTGGATTACCATCACTTCCTTGTCCTCCTGGATGTAAAGATTCCGTTAATCTGGGTAAAATCCAAAGGGTTGGAAATAACATAAAGAAAGAGAAAATATTATACACTGCAGATAAGCGTGCTTTCTTTTCTGCATCTACTAAACTGCCTCTTAAAACGAAATAAGCAAAATAGATTAATAAAGCAATAGCTGCGCCATTCTGTTTTGGATCACCTACCCAAGGGCTACCCCATTGATAATTTGCCCAAAGTGCGCCAGTGATGATGCCTAATACTCCAAAAATTAATCCCATGGCTGCATAAGCTTGCGCATATACATCATGAACCAAACTAGAAGTTCTTAAATATTTAATGGAATAAACCAAGGATACAAATAAAAGAATCATCATACCAAACCACATGGGTACATGAAAAAAGAAGTTTCGAATAGACTCCTGCATGCGGTCGTCTAACTTAGGAACTTTCACCAAGAAGCCATAGGTACAAGTGTACAAAAGCAAAATAAAAGACAACAGTTTCCACCATTTTTTATGCAGCATAGCTTCTTAATATTTAATCGATTAGCTCTAAAACTAACGGCTGTTTGGCAAAATTAAGGCTTTTAGTTTAACAGCCTAATTTTTGGTCAAATCTTATATTGGCAAAATTACGACGATTTTGTACATTTGCATCCATAATTTTCATGCCGTAACATGAAGCGAACTGCCCCGTAAGGCTGTAGTAAACTTAATGTGGCTATCATTTTAAAATAGACACAAATGAAACTTTCTCAATTTAGGTATGACCTACCTTTAAACCTGATTGCCCAGTACCCCACTAAAAGAAGAGAAGACAGTAGATTGATGGTGGTAAACCGTAAAAACGGTCACATGGAAAATCGTCATTTCTCAGATTTATTAGAGTATTATGATGACAAAGATGTGTTTGTTGTAAACAACACAAAAGTCTTCCCTGCTAGAATGTATGGTCGTAAAGAAAAAACTGGTGCTAAAATTGAAGTATTCTTATTAAGAGAATTGAACAAACCAAACCGTTTATGGGATGTCATTGTTGATCCCGCAAGAAAAATTCGTGTAGGTAACAAATTGTATTTTGGTGAAAACGAAGAACTAGTAGCAGAAGTCATTGACAACACCACTAGCCGTGGTCGTACCATCCGTTTTTTATGGGAAGGTGACGATGAAGGTTTTAAAAAAATGTTAGAATTTTTAGGCGAAACACCTTTGCCTAAATATATCAAGCGTAAGCCTGATGAAGATGATAAAGAAAGATACCAAACTGTTTATGCTAAACACGAAGGTGCTGTAGCTGCTCCTACTGCTGGCTTGCACTTTAGTAAAGAGTTAATCAAGCGTTCTGAAATTCTAGGAATTCGTTTTGCAGAAGTTACCTTACATACTGGCTTGAGTACTTTCCGCCCTATTGAAGTAGAAGATTTGAGCAAGCATAAAATGGATGCAGAATACTTTAAAATAGATGAAGACGCTTGTAGAATCATCAATACTGCAAAAGAGAATGGACGTCGTATTTGTTCAATCGGAACGACTGCTATGCGTGCAATGGAAAGCAGTGTAACTGCTCAACGTTTATTAAAACCAGCAGAAGGCTGGACCAACCATTTCATCCACCCTCCTTATAATTTTAATATTGCTGATAGTTTAGTAACGAATTTCCACCTACCAAAAACAAGCTTATTAATTATGTCTTGTGCATTTGCAGGGTACGAATTAGCCATGGAAGCTTATAAGAAAGCAATTAAAGATAAATACCGTTTCTTCTCTTATGGAGATGCGTTATTATTTATTTAGTTTTAGTAGAACTAAAAAATATATAAATACCCCAAAAAGGGCCAGATGAATTATCTGGCCCTTTTTTATTTTTCCCGATTGTATAAATTGGTTTCCCGATTATATAAACAAGCGGCAAAAAGGAAACCTAGCTTTGCGGGATGAAATTAAACCTGAAGCAGCATTGGATCTACTTATACACCCTATTAGGTCTTTTAAACATAAATAATGTCTCCGCTCAAAAAGTAAAAATTCAAAAAGATACGACCGATTGGCACCAATTAAAAGATGTGACCATTGTCGGGCGCAATAGTAAAAGTGATTACCAGCAAATTCCAGAAATTGTTGGTACTAATATTTATGCAGGCAAAAAGAATGCTTTAATAGTACTTGAAAATGTTCAGGGCAATCTCGCAAATAACACCATGCGTCAAGTCTTAGCAAAAGTACCGGGCATTCATGTTTGGGAAAGCGACCCTAGTGGAATTCAAATTGGCATAGCTGCAAGAGGTTTAAGTCCTAATAGAAGTTGGGAGTTTAATGTAAGGCAAAATGGGTATGATATTGCTGCCGATCCTTTTGGTTACCCAGAAGCTTATTACAACCCACAATTACAAGCCGTTCAAAGAATTGAAATAGTAAGAGGGCAAGGCGCATTACAATATGGACCACAATTTGGTGGTTTGGTCAACTATATTTTAAAAAATGGAAGCGACATCAATAAACCTGTAGAATTTGAGACACAGCAAACTATTGGAAGCAATGGGTTATTGAACAGCTTTAATGCATTAGGTGGTAAAAAAGGAAAAATAAACTACTACTCCTTCTTTGACCAAAGAAATGGCGATGGCTGGAGAGACAATAGTTCCTTTTTTACAAAAGCGGGCTTCGGTTCTGTGACATATAATTTTACCAATCATTTTTCACTAAGTTTTGAATTAATGCATTCACATATTAGAAGTCAGCAAGCTGGAGGTTTAAGTGATGAACAAATTTCAAAAAATGCACAGCAAAGCTTTAGAGCAAGAAACTGGTTTGATATTAAATGGACCACACCAGCTATTACACTTCAATACCAAATCAATGACCATGCCCGTTGGAATACAAAATTATTCGGAACTATTGGGGACAGAAATAGTGTAGGATTTTTACAACCCATCAATATTCAAGATAGCATTAACAAATTGACTAATCAGTTTAACAACAGAGTTGTTAATTTAGATCAATACAGAAACTATGGTATTGAAAGTAGAATCATAACTGATTATTTGATCGGCAAAATGAAAAATACAATTTCAGGGGGTTTAAGATTTTATACAGGAACCACGCATAGATTAGCGGATGGAAAAGGAAGTACTGGATCTGATTATGAAGTAAGTATCACCGGTATTTACCCAAGAGATGTCAGTTTTGAATCAAATAATGCAGCTGGATTTATAGAAAATATTTTTAGACTATCTAGTAAACTATATTTAATTCCAGGTTTAAGATATGAGTGGCTCCAAGGGGCTGCCGCTGGAAGAAATGGATTAAATGCATCTGGACAAGCCATTCCACTTCAAAATATTACAAGAAGTAGAAGCTTTTTATTAGGCGGTATTGGATCGGAATACCATCTAAGCTCGAGCACAGAATTGTATGCAAATTTCGCTCAAGCTTACAGACCAATTCAATTTGCGAATCTACAAGCACCCCCTACTACAGATATTGTAGATCCAGATTTAAAAGATGCTAAAGGTTATAATATTGATTTAGGCTTTAGGGGGAAAGTAAAAAATTTCCTTCAATTTGACTTGAGTGTATTTTACTTACAATACAATAATAGAGTTGGGACAATTTCCCCAACGGGCAAGAATTACAGACTCATTACCAATGTAGGTGCAAGTACAAGTAAAGGA
>JBILQZ010000219.1:0-2910 GCA_044372935.1 Sediminibacterium sp.
ACAACAGGTTTTCTCATATTGTCCTTGATCCAGTTTGCAGCGTCTGCTTCCATGCTACCACCAATCTCGCCAATCATGATGATACCTTCTGTAGCAGGGTCGTTCATTAATAATTCAACTGCTTCTTTAGTAGTTGTTCCAATGATTGGATCACCACCAATACCAATGGCAGTTGTGATACCTAATCCAGCTTTCACTACTTGATCAGCTGCTTCATAGGTTAATGTACCGCTCTTTGAAACGATACCAATAGTTCCTTTCTTAAAAATAAATCCTGGCATGATACCCACTTTTGCTTCTTCTGCAGTGATTACACCTGGACAGTTTGGTCCGATTAATCTTGTGCTCTTACCGGCTAAGAAATTCTTTGCCTTCACCATATCTTGAACTGGGATGCCTTCTGTGATACAAACAACTAAAGCAATACCTGCGTCAGCAGCTTCCATGATTGCATCTGCAGCAAATGCTGGAGGTACAAAAATGATACTTACATCAGCGCTTGTTGCTTTAACAGCGTCAGCTACTGTATTAAAAACGGGTCTGTCTAAATGCATTGTACCGCCTTTTCCAGGGGTTACACCACCTACTACTTGCGTTCCATATTCGATCATTTGAGTCGCATGGAAGCTACCTTCTGTTCCTGTGAAACCTTGTACAATAACCTTTGATTGCTTATTTACTAGTACTGACATAGTCTACTATTTATTATTTATGGCGCAAAAATAGGCTAAACCAGCTTTTTTTACCTTTATTTTTCAACAAAAATTTGATGTTTTTTTCTAAATGGCTGGCAAGTACTACTTTTGCGCTTCACCTAGTCATTTTAATAAAACATACTTATGGCAACAACATCAGACATCACACGTGGAATGATCCTAAAATTGGACAATAGTTTATATACTGTAGTTGAGTTTGGAGAGAACAAAACAGCTCGTGCAGCAGCTAAAATCTGGGCAAAATTAAAAGGGGTAGACAATAAGCGTTCTATCGAAAAAACATGGAATAGCGGTGAGACGGTATATCCAGTACGTGTAGAGAAAAAGACTTTTCAGTTCTTATATAAGGATGATAGCGGTTATAACTTAATGAATAACGAAACTTTTGAGCAAATTGTAATGGCAGAAGAAATGATTGATGCCCCACAATACCTTATCGAAGGAGCAGAAGTATTTGTATTTATGAATACAGAAACCGAATTGCCAATTGGTGCTGAATTACCAGAAAAATTAGATGTATTGATCACTTATTGTGAAAATGGGGTGAAAGGCGATACAGCTACAAGAGCTTTAAAAGCTGCTACCATTGAATCAGGAGCTACTGTAATGGTACCTTTATTCGTAAACGAAGGGGAGAAGATCAAGATTAATACCAAAAACGGTGAATACGTAGAGCGTGTAAAGTAGATTTTAGAGCCGATTTCAACAAATTGGGTAAACATAAATTCCGTAAAAAAGGGCCATTTTTAATAAAAAATGGCCCTTTTTTTGTTGTTTTTGGCAAAAAAGACCCATTTTTGCCCAAATTAACCAAATATGGACTTAAAACAAATTCACGATTTAATTAAGGTAGTCAACAAAAGCAATATTGGAGAAATTAGCATCGAAGACAAAGATGGTAAAGTAACCATTAAGCAAAAAGAAGATAAAATCACTGTGACTTCTGCTCCGGCACAAACAGTGTATGCCTCAGCTCCTGCTGCGCCAGTTGCTGCCGCTCCAGTTGCCGCTGCGCCAGCTGCTGCTCCTGCTGCAGATAATTTAATCACTATTAAGAGTCCTATGATTGGGACTTTCTATAGAAGAGCTGCTCCGGATAAGCCATTGTTGGCAGAAGAAGGAACAGAAGTAAGTACAGGTAAGGTGGTTTGTATCATTGAAGCGATGAAGTTGTTCAATGAAATTGAATCAGAAGTAAAAGGTACGATCGTAAAAGTATTGGTTGAAGATGCAAGCCCAGTAGAGTTTGATCAACCCTTGTTTTTGGTGCAACCTGCATAAGGTCTCCCCAACCTATTTAACTTAAATTAAAAAGATGCTTAAAAAAATATTGATTGCCAACCGAGGCGAGATCGCTTTGCGTATCATAAGAACTTGTAGAGAGATGGGGATCAAAACGGTAGCTGTCTATTCTACTGCTGATAAAGATAGCTTGCATGTAAAATTTGCAGATGAAGCTGTTTGTATTGGTGGTCCAAAGAGTGCAGAATCGTATTTGAATATCCCACATATCATGGCTGCTTGTGAAATCACCAATGCGGATGCTGTGCATCCTGGTTATGGTTTCTTAGCAGAAAATGCAAAGTTTGCACAGATCTGTGCAGACCATGGCATTAAGTTTATTGGACCAACTCCAGAGATGATTAATAAAATGGGGGACAAGATCACTGCGAAAGAAACAATGATCAAAGCAGGTGTACCTGTTGTTCCAGGTGGAGAAGGTTTATTGGAGAGTGTAGAAGAAGCAAAGAAATTAGCAAAAGAAATCGTTTATCCAGTCATCATTAAAGCAACAGCAGGTGGTGGTGGAAAAGGAATGCGTGTAGTATGGAATGAAAATGAGATAGAAAAAGCATTCAACGATGCGAAGATGGAAGCTGCAGCAAGTTTTAAGAATGATGGTTTGTACATGGAGAAATTCGTAGAAGAGCCAAGACATATCGAGATTCAAGTTGCGGGTGATCAGTTTGGAAATGTTTGTCATTTGAGTGAGCGTGATTGTTCTATTCAGAGAAGACACCAAAAATTAGTGGAGGAATCTCCATCCCCATTCATGACAGCAGAATTGCGTCAAAGAATGGGAGAAGCTGCTATTAAAGCGGCTGCTGCAATTAATTATGAAAGTGTGGGTACGATCGAATTCCTTGTGGACAAGCATCGTAACTTCTACTTTATGGAAATGAATACGCGTATT
>JBILQZ010000041.1:0-11140 GCA_044372935.1 Sediminibacterium sp.
TAGCAAAAGCATTCGAAAACTGGGATCCAAATAGACAATGGTTTCAATACGTTTAATATCCTAGTCCCAAATCTCTACCCTTCATTATAGCAGGAACACCTTGTGACATCCACAAAGGCATCGGTGCCCCTTTTAGATAATGATCAAAGAATTGTTGTTCTCTAATTTGAATATCTTTTCTATTTTTTCGTTCCACTAAATTGTGGGCTTCATTATTATACACCAGCATCCATATTGGTTTTCCTAATCTACGCATTGCAGTAAACATTTCAATTCCTTGATACCAAGGCACCGCATCATCTGCATCATTACTCATAATAACTATAGGTGTCTTTACTTTATTCAATTCAAATAAAGGTGAGTTCTTAATATATAAATCTGGGCGTTCCCATAAATTGGCACCAATTCTACTTTGAGTCTTCTCATACTGAAATTGTCTATTTATACCAGGCCCCCATCTGATACCACCATAAGCACTTGTCATATTGACAACTGGTGCACCAGCCCATGCTGCAGCGTATAAATTGGTTTTTGTAATCAGGTGCGCAATTTGGTACCCGCCCCAACTTTGACCCTGTAAACCAATTCTTGTGCTATCTACAAATCCTTTTTGAATCATCGCCCTTGTACCGCTCACTATATAGTCATAAGCACCTTGTCCAGGATATCCTTTTTTATACCAGATATCTGGTACAAATACAATATAACCACGACTCACAAAAAATGGAATATTTAATCTAGATGGCGTTGGCGCTGGAGGTAGGTAATTATGAAGTGTCTGATTATTTCGCTCATAGAAATACACAATCATTGGATATTTCTTTTTGGCATCAAAATCTTCAGGTAAATAAAGTATTCCTTCTGCAGTCTTGCCTGTATAGGCTTTCCACTTTACTAAAGTGGATTGCATCCAATTATACGTTGCTTGTTGAGGATTAATTTCAGCAAGTGCATTTGAATTTTGTATTGTATTGTTTAATGTGTAATGAAATAAATTTCCCGCATTTTTTTCGTCTTCTTGCATCACTACAAAATCTTTTGAATTTTCTGCACCTACTATGGTGGTGAAATGCATTGGTTTCTCTGAGATGGTGAAGACTGTTTTTTTATCTAAATCTAATACAGCAATACTTTCTGTTTTATCTATTTCATTGTATGACTTTAATAAAATTTGTTCTTTAGAACCTATTGTTTTTTTATCCTCTTTTAATTTAACAAAACGGTATACTTTTTTAGCAGCACGACCTTTCGTTAATAATTGAGAAGGTGTCGTTCCAGTGGCATCTACCAACCATAAATCATATCGATCATAAAGTATAAAATGCTTGTTGTTGTCCATCCACATTGCAATGCCATAAGCATTAGGTTCATCTGGCACATCATTGTCTTCGTCGTAAAGAGGAAAAGGAATGTCTTTTGCTATATTTTTAACTTGCATATTATCTGTTTGAACAGACTTGAACTGCTTAGCCATTTCATCGTAATATACAAGCATGCTTCCGTCATAAGAAGGTGTAACAAGACTCCCTTTTAAACCTTTTTGTATCAATTGTTTTATTCCAGTACTGGTATGTATAGCATATAAATCTCGCTTCCCATAACCCTCCCATTGGCTAGCAATAGTATAATTTGAATCTAGATTTGCAACAGCATATGGTCCATCCCCATCTGCAGTATATTGAATTTGACGATCATTTATTTTACCTAAATAGGTTAGTTGATTATTAGCTGGTCTATATAGTACTGCTTCAGTACTTTTTAAACTAGCTTCAAGACTCTTTAATTGAGTAGATTGTAGATTTGCATCCTTATAATTCCAAATATCAACACTGACCCTATCAAATTCAGGTAAACTCGTGTCTTTGATTGGAATAATTGGTTGAATACCTATACTTAAGATTGCTCCTGTTTTACTAAAACTTAATTTCTTATCTCCACCTACGGTATATTGAGCTGGTAGATTTGGATGAGATCTATCTAATATAAATTTAGCTGAATCAGCTTGATCTAAGTAATAAGCGACACTGAAGTTTTTTTGCAAGGCTTTATGCGTACTATCTTTTTCAATAAGATACGCTAATTGCTTGCCTTGTTCATCCCAAATTATATTTTGAGCAGCATTAAAGGAGGATGAAACCGTTTTCATTAAAGTGTCCTGCGTATTAGCCACAATCAATTTTGATCCATTTGATTTTGTTTTCATTTGATAAACAGCAACAGAGCTTCCATAAGGTTGGATTTGATATTGTGCAATATTTGGAAGTACGCGTTCGGATTGCTCTTTTAAACTGTAAATAACTAATTCACTGCCTTCTTTTGTGATGTCAGACTTTTTATCTTTCAAGTACACTAACACATTACTATTATGTGCAGCAATTTGGAAAGATTTTACTGAAGGTATTTTTTGTATTGAACTTGATTGAAGATCAATGATAACAAGGGAGTCTTTTGGCATTTCCTCTGGCTTTTTCTTTGCAATCTTTGCCTGCCTAGTTTCTAAAAAACTTGGTTTAATTTTTGCAATTAAATAGTTATTATTTTCAGTAAACTGACCTAAAGTTCCGCGATCAATGACTATTTTTTGGTTATGCTTTAGGTGCTGAAGGTATAAAACACCATCGCCTTCTTGAGGTGTAATTGTATAAGACAACCACTGACCATCAGAGGACAAGACAACCTCTTTAATAGATTGCCATTGATCATAAACGGTATGATCTAATGGTTTTTTTTGCGCTTGTGTTAAACTAGTCAACAATAACAATAGAAAACTTAATATACGCTTCATATAAGGTTAAATTGAATAATCAATTTACGATAAGTTTTAAAAAAAGCGTTATTTATTTCTGTTTTTGCAAGCGGAGAATGCGCATCATTTGAAGGAGGACTGCGATGCTAATTAAACTGATTCCAATAAAGAAACCTTTTCCCATTTGTTTTTGTTCTTGAAACAATATTACGGCTATAATGATACCATAAACAGGCTCTAAATTCAAGGTGACATTCATAGTGAATGCACTAATTCTCTTTAAAGCATTCAGCATCAAATGATTGGCCCAAACAGTACATACTAAAGCTAAAATAATCAACCAAAACCAATCTGTTTTAGTAGGTATGATAAAGGGAGTTTGTTGATAGGTATTGAGTACTAAGATCACTAATGTTAAAAATCCAAAACCTCCAAACATCTCAAAAGTTTGAATTGTTTGAGTGGTGTAACGAACCGTCATTTTTTTATTAATGATGGTAAAAACAGAAGCAAAAAACGATGAAATTAATCCTACCAAAATGCCTGTTCTAAATTGAATATCAAATTGAAAAATAAATAAAATACCAATTAGACTTAATAATCCAATCAATAGATCCGTCCATACCCATTTAGTTTTTAACATAATAGGTTCTAATACTGCTGTAAATAAACCAATACTTGAAATACAAACCAATGCAATTGAAACGTTGGCTAATTTAATACTTCCATAAAAACAAACCCAATGAATGGCAATTAGAATACCAATCATCATCAATTTAAACTTGTCTTTAAGATTTACTGAATTGGGTTGACGGTGCATTATATAAATAGGAACTAATGCTAAAAAAGTCAATAACATCCTATAAAAAACAAGTACCAGTCCGTTTAGTTGAATTAAATTACCAATGGGCGCTGTGAGACCAGCTAAAAAAACAAATAGATGTAATTGTACTAAAGAACGTTTAAAACTGCTCACGCTTAATATGTTTAATGAAGCGTCCAGTAAAGGATTGCCATTGCATGCTTAAAACGCCTAAAACCGCTTCTTTAATAATGCCTTTAGACATTTTACTAACCCCAATCTTTCTATCAATAAAGGTTATAGGCACTTCTTTTAATTTAAAACCTAGTCTCCAAGAGGCAAATTTCATTTCAATTTGAAATGCATAGCCAATAAACTGAATATGGTCTAATAGTATAGAAGAAAGTACTTTGTTTTTATAACATATAAAACCTGCAGTTGGATCTTTTACGGGCATCCCAGTAATGATTCTTGTATAAAGTGAACCTCCTTTAGAATAAATGAGTCGATCTAAGGGCCAATTTTCTGTAGCTCCACCTTTTACATACCTACTGCCAATGGCGACATCTGCACCATTTTCACAAGCAGCTAATAAACGATCCAAATCCAATGGATTATGTGAAAAATCGGCATCCATTTCAAATATATAGTCATACTTGTTTTCTAGAGCCCATTTAAATCCATGAATATAGGCAGTACCTAAACCTAATTTGCCTTTTCTTTCTTGAATAAAAACTTTATCGGGATGCGCAAGCATCAATTCTTTAACAATAGATGCGGTACCATCAGGCGAACCATCCTCTACTACCAACACATGATATTGATTACCAAGTACTAATACAGCATTGATAATGGCTGCTATATTTTCCTTTTCGTTATAAGTTGGTATGATGACAATTTTCTTCACTTGCATTGGGGGCTATGGGAATAAAATTACTGATTTATTAGCAATTAATATATGTTAATTTTTTAATATAGATCTATTAAGGATTTCAGTTAATTTTTGCTTTGTATGTAGCGCAAAATCACCTTTCATCATCCAATCATAATATTGAGGTTCTTCTTTAAGTACTTGAGTGACAGGCTTTCCCTTATGTTTACCAAAATTAAAAACCTCAACCCCATTTTCAATGACAAAACGACGGGCGAAATCTACAATCTGATCTTCTCCAGTGAATTTTACTATGGATTCTACTGTGTTACCTAAGTTTGGGTACTTGTCTAATTGAGCCTCTAAAACTTCCCAAGTAGCGGTTGCATCTGCCTCTGCAGTATGTGCATCTTCTAATTGTTTGTTACAATAAAATTTGTAAGCGGCACTCAAAGTCCTTTGCTCCATCATATGAAACACTTTTTGAACATCCAATAGCTTACGTGTTTCTATATCAACCGCAATACCAGCTCTTAAAAATTCTTCATTTAACATTGGAATATCAAAACGATTGCTATTGTATCCTGCTAAATCTGAACCTTCAATAAATTGTTTGATTTCGTTGGCTACTTGCTTAAAAGTAGGTGCATCTTTTACCATATCATCTGTAATACCATGCACTGCTGTTGTGGCTGCAGGTATAGGCATCTCTGGATGGATCAATTTTCTTTTAACTTGCTTTGTACCATCTGGCATAATTTTAACAATGGCAATTTCAACAATTTTATCGGTACTCACATTGATACCAGTTGTCTCTAAATCAATAAAACAAATAGGTTGAGAAAGTTGTAAACGCATAAGCTTAATTATGCTTCGAAGTTAAACAATATGGCATTCTAAATACTAGAATCGGTCTAAATACTTCAAAAGATTTACCTAATTTTACAGCTAAAATGAGTAGCATGAATTGGCAAGCCCTAAACGATATGGAACAGCTAGAATCTATCAAAGCAGCATCTTTTAATAAACCTCAGGTCATTTTTAAGCATAGTACCACTTGCAGCATCAGTAGAATGGCATTAGATCGTTTTGAACGAGCCGCTGCTCCAGAAAATGTAGATTTCCATTATTTAGACTTATTGAAATATAGACCCATCTCTGCGGCAATAGCTGAAAAATTTCAGGTATTCCACGAATCTCCTCAAGTCCTATTAATTAAGCAAGGAGAATGTATCTATGATGAAAGTCATTATGGTATTATGATGGACGAACTTATATCCTTTCTATAATCATCGCACTTGCTCCTCCTCCACCATTGCAAATAGCGGCAGCACCATATTGAGCTTTATGATCCTTTAAAATATGCGCTAGTGTAACGATTATTCTTGCACCGCTACATCCAAGTGGGTGTCCAAGTGAAACTGCGCCACCTCTTACATTGACTTTGGCAGGATCTAGCTTTAATAAATTAGTATTCACAATTCCAACAACAGAAAAAGCTTCGTTAAATTCAAAAAAGTCAATTGCATCACTGGATAAATTCGCTTTTTTAAGTGCTTTTGGTAAAGCCAATGCAGGCGCTGTGGTGAACCATTTTGGATCCTGTTCAGCATCGGCAAAACTGGTGATTTTTGCTAAAGGTTGTAAACCCAATGCTTTCATTTTCTCCCCACTCATGATCAATACTGCTGCAGCACCATCATTCATCGTACTCGCATTAGCAGCTGTTACCGTTCCAGTTTTACTAAATGCAGGATTTAAACTTGGAATTTTATCAAATTTCACATTAAATGGTTCTTCGTCTTTAGAGATAGTCAATGGATCTCCTTTCTTTTGAGGAATGAATACAGGTACTATTTCATTCACAAATAATCCTTCCTCGGTAGATTTTTGTGATTTAGTATAACTATTAATTGCAAATGCATCTTGATCAGCTCTTGAAATATTATTTTCAGTAGCACACATATCAGCAAAATTACCCATGGCTACCTGGTCGTATTGATCGACTAAACCATCTTTTGCCAAGCCGTCTTGCATGGTAATGTCGCCATATTTTTGACCCCATCTTTGATGCATATTGTAAAAAGGCACATTACTCATACTCTCCATCCCACCTGCTATTATAATATCTGCATCCCCTAAAAGAATTGCTTGAGCGCCCAAGGCAATTGATTTCATACCACTAGCACAAACTTTATTGATGGTGGTACAAATTACTTTATCTGGCAAACCTGCATACTTTGCTGCTTGTCTTGCAGGTGCTTGACCTAAACCAGCTTGAATCACTGATCCCATATACACTTCATCCACTAATGATGGATCTAGTTTTACTTTATCTACTACACCTTTGATGGCAACAGCACCAAGTTCAGTTGCTGAGCAAGATTTTAAAACACCACCGAATGAACCAATAGGTGTTCTAACTGCGGCAACGATAAAAACTTCTCTAGTCATAAGATTCAATTTAAATGAATTTAATGTATAATTTATCCTTCAACTGATTCGGGAATCAAACGAATGCCACCATCTTCTATGGTGATTTTTTTTGCTTTATACAACATGCCCACATTCATTTTAAAGGCTTTTTTGCTTATGCCAAAAAAAGCATAAATATCTTCAGGTGAAGATTTGTCGTGATAAGGTAAAAATCCTTTATGCAATTTTAATAATTGTATCAATTTAACTTGATCATCATCTAATTTCTCTACCCCTTGTTTACCAATGCCTATGTCTAATTTATTATCTTCTCTTATTTTTTTCACGAACCCTTCATCTATAAATTGTCCAATATGCAAATGGGTAAATACTTCATTCTTATATACTAATCCTTGATGCACTTGATTCACAATGACAACATAACCAATATCAGATTCACGGTACACTTGTAATTTTACTTTCTCTCCTTCTTTTACTGTGAGTACCTCATTGCTAATTTGATTGTCGATTTTTTCTGTAGCAGCTACCCTACCAGTTTGTTTATCTAAATACAATTTAACCAAGTACTTTCCGCCTAAACGCATACTTGAAAGTTGCTGAGAAACGGGCACAAACAAATCCTTCATTAAGCCCCAGTCCATAAAAGCCCCTTGTTTAGTGATTGCGACTACTTTTAGTGCAGCGATATCCCCCACTACAGCAAAAGGTTCTTGTGTAGTTGCAATCAAACGATTATCAGAATCATGGTAAACAAAAACACTAATGGTATCACCCACTTGTAAACCTGCAGGTACAAATCTTTTTGGGAGCAAAACCCCTTCTTCTCCATCATCCATATAAAAGCCAAAGTCCACCTTTCGGTCTACACGCATTAAATTAAATTGACCTACATTGATGGTTGACATGTTATTTGATTTAGGGTTACTATTACCAATTTATAAAGTTAGAACAATTCTGGTTGTTCATCATTTGGATCTTTAATGACTACTTTATTCTCCCATTCCATTTCAATTGATTTACTGAAATCAACCAATTTGGTACCTACTGCTTTAGAACCCATGATGTCCACCATTTTACTTACTTTGAATTTGGCTTTTCTAGCTTGAGTACCTTTACCAGATACCACTACTAAAATAGGTTCAATATGAGTTGTTACAGCAGCCACATAGTTTCCAGCACCTTCCTTTATAAAAGTAAATGGTGTTTTTAAAGTAGAGGTCTCTATCTTGAATCGTTTGATATTAAATTGTAATTTATCCTTATCTAAGTAAACAGCTGTAATCACTTTTTCAGGATTAAACTTTTCAATAAAGACTACTTTCTCTGGATCAAATCTTTGCGTTAATTCTGTATCTGTTACTTCGTAATTACCCTCTTTTGTAATAACAATTACTTTTTCATCTTCAAAAGTGCCCAAATATTGACCTTTCTCCTCTGTATTTAATCTGCCAAATTTATCATCGAACCATAATTTCCTACCCACTAAAGTACTCTTTCCAGCCTCTTTTAATTTCACCACTTTAATTGGATACTTTGTTACTTGATTGCCCACACTAGTTCTTCCTTTCACTTCTAATGTTTCAAAAAAGAAATCAAACTCTTTAATCCTTGCACTACAATTTGGACTTAATACAATTTTAACTGACTCAGCTTCCCCATTGGCATTGATAGACAAATAATGCACTTTGGATTTTTCTAAACTTTTAGCTAATACGTATTCTTTATCTCTCGTTACTCCGGTAACATTAAAGCGTTTTGCATAACTAATTCCTGATGCACCATCTACATAAATCATATTATAAGTAGTACGTTCGTCATTTTTCTGAAATACAGCTGCGTGAATAATATCTTTTCCAATAAAAATTTTGTCCGCTACTTTAACCACTTTCATGGTACCCCCTTTGGTGAAGGCAATAATATCATCATAGTCCGTACAATCACATAAGAATTCATCTTTCTTTAAACTCGTGCCAACGAAACCTTCTGCTCTATTGATATACAATTTAGTATTCGCAATAGCTACCTGCTTCACTTGAATAGTATCAAATTCTTTTAATTCAGTTTTACGTTCTTTGCCTTTACCGTATTTCTTTTGTAAGTTTTCATAATAACTTACTGCATAATCAACTAGATTTTCAAGGTTATTTTTAACTTCCTTAATTTCTGCCTCTATCGATTTAATTTGTGCAATTAAGTCTTCAATATCTAATTTATAAATTCTTCTTACTGGCTTATCCGTCAACTTAACTAAATCAGCGCGTTCTATTGGCTTTTTGAATTTCTTTTTAAATGGTTCAAAAGCTGCATCAATTGCATCAATTACTTTGTCCCAATTAAGGTGTTTCTTTTCTAATTCTTGGTAGATCTTTTCTTCAAAGAATATTTTTTCTAAACTAGTGAAATGCCATTTATCTAATAATTCCTGTAATTGAATTTCTAATTCTCTTTTTAGTAAAGATTTTGTATGATCTACTGAATAACGTAACAAGTCACTTGCTCCAAGAAATTGTGGACGCTGATTTACGATTACACAAGCATTTGGAGATAAACTAATTTCACAATCTGTGAAGGCATACAAAGCATCGATAGTAATATCAGGAGAAATGCCTGTTGCTAAATCAATTTGAATCTCTACTTGAGCAGCTGTTACATCTGTTACTTTCTTGATTTTAATTTTACCTTGGTCATTCGCCTTGGTGATACTTTCCATCAATTGAGTTGTCGTAACACCATAAGGCACATCTTTAATAACCAGTGTTTTTTTATCTAGCTCTTCGATATGTGCCCTTACCCTTACTTTTCCGCCACGTTTACCATCATTGTAGGCAGAAGCATCGATCATGCCTCCAGTTTGAAAATCTGGCAATAATTCAAATTTCTTACCTCTTAAATATTTTACACTCGCCTCTAAGAGTTCATTAAAATTATGGGGTAAAATTTTAGTAGATAAACCCACTGCAATACCGTCAGCACCTTGAGCAAGTAATAATGGAAATTTCATTGGAAGGGTTACAGGTTCGTTCTTACGACCATCATAACTTAGTGCCCATTCCGTTGTTTTTGCGTTAAAAGCTACTTCTAATGCAAACTTACTTAAACGTGCTTCAATATACCTTGAGGCAGCAGCTGAATCTCCAGTTCTTACATCTCCCCAGTTACCTTGTGTCTCTACTAATAAGTTCTTTTGACCAATATTGACTAAAGCGTCTCCAATACTTGCATCACCATGAGGATGGTACTGCATACTTTGACCGATTATATTAGCCACCTTGTTGAATCTTCCATCATCCATTTCTTTCATGGCATGAAGGATTCTTCTTTGTACAGGTTTTAAACCGTCTTCTATTGCAGGTACTGCTCTTTCTAAAATTACATAGGATGCATAATCTAAAAACCAGTTTTTATACTGGCCTTGTACACCCGACTCATTCTCCGTAACCCTACTTAAATTTTTCTCTTTTGCCATAACAATACTTAATTCGAACTTTTATCAAGTTCATTAAAGTCGGTAAGTGTCTTCACTACCTTCTACTAAACTATTTAACTCAACAAAAACAATATCTGTAATGGCGGTTAATTCATGCCATACATTTGCTTGAATCAAAACCCTAACAGGGGCATTCAAAACAACCGTTTCTGTTTCATTCGTTTCTAAATTCTTCCAATGCAACTTTGCAGCACCTTGCACCAAAAGCATGTCTTCTGGATTTTTACCTTTTGAAACACCTTTATGATAATGTTGACCACTTATCGTTCCAGCATTTCGATACACCAATAAAAATTCTCCAGTTCTATCTGTACTAAAATAATGAAGTGCCCCACGTTCATCAACTGCTTTTACATCTATTGGGCTTATTGTTACACTCATTTATTTTCCTATTACAGATCATTAAATCAAAAAACTAGGTAGTTTCAGTTTCCACTACGGTACTGTTACCTCCTGGCATTTGTACAACCATATCCTTCCAACCTTTATTCCAATCTCCAGCAATGACCAATTTACCCTCTGCTTCTAAAGCTTTGAGTCTAAATACGATAAAGGCATCCCCGGTTTTGATTTTCATCTTACTCAAAATATTAGTGAGCGCACTTTGTAATTTTTGAGCATTTTTAGTGAGTAAGGATAGAATTTCTTTATCATAAAAACCAATACCCATACTCACAATTTTCTTGCCGCCTTCTAAGAATCGAACCCCTTCATTTTCATTGCATAATTTCTTCCATTCATCTGGGTCTAATTCAAATTCACTCAAAGTAATTGGCCTCGCTAATTTCTTTGCTTTTA
>JBILQZ010000221.1:0-2874 GCA_044372935.1 Sediminibacterium sp.
AGAAATTTAATTTTATGAAATTAGCAATACCGATGCTTCTATTGCCGCCCTGGTGAACTGGTACTCTTTCAATGTTATTATTTGAAAGAAATCCATAACCGTTTTTTATGCCAGTATACGCACTTAACTTTGTGCAGAACAATTCGAATCTTCTTTCTGTTTTCGTTTTATTTGATGCAGGAACAATTAATAATGTTTTATTTTTAAGGACAGATTCTCCGAATTTTTTTTTCATCGCATCAGATAAAAGCTTTGCAAATTTTTCAGGATTTGTACCATCTTTAAATTCAAATGTCTGATTTCGATTATTCAAATCTAAGGATGATAGGCTTTCGTTAGGGAATCTATTGACTGGATAATAGTGCCATAAAGCATACCATTTATATGGAATACTTGTTGAACTTTCAATAAATATTTTATTTGAATAATTACTCGATTGAAATATTTCTGGATTAACGTCAATTATTTCTTCGTTTTCAAAATTAATAAGAGTTGACTCCTGTGCCAAATCTTCTAATGACCATGGCGGAGGCTCCTCATTTATAATTAACCCTTCATTTTCAATACTTTTTTTATTCGCTTGTATCGTACTAGCTAAGTTTTCTGTTACGTTATGATTATTTTTTAATAATTGTTTCTTTAATTCATCTTCTTTTTGTCTTCTAATTTGATCTTTACGATCTGTCGCTTCTAGATTTCTTTTCTTTGTCTCAAGCTGCCTTCTGATTTGATCTCTTTTTTCAGTTTCATCTAAAGACTTCTTTATTTTTTGTTTTTTTATTTTATTAAATTCTTCTAATTTTCTTGCATATTCAGACAATTCGAATTGGTAATGATTTATATCAAATTCAATTTCTCTTTTTGTTTTTAAAGTCTTTATTTTAGTTCTTTCTCTTGAGAAAAGTGAAAAAAATAAGAATGGAGTATATATTATTAGCCCAACTGTAGGAACGCCAATAAGTCCAATTATGATGCGTATAAATGTGGTCGGTTTGGAAAACATTATAATCCTTAAAATACAATAAGAAATTATACTAATACTAATTAGTATAAAAATTTTATACAATAAATTATAATCTATAATAATTTTGCTTTTCTCTTTGAAATAATAATTTTCTGGTTTTTTTGGTGGTTTCGGTTCATTCATAATCAATATTATTTGATTTTTTTTTCTTTATTTCCCAAAAACTATAATTGACATAAATTACAATTCAAAGTAAACGTATTTTATGAAAAATTTACTAGTGATCTAACTAAACTCACTTTTTTAACTTCCCCATTATCACCTTGTATATAATAATGTTTTGCTAGATCTTCTCCAATAGCTTTTACAAAAGCGGCTTTTATTTTAGAGATCTTTTCAACTGCAGAGCTTTTAGTTACATTTACGATATCATCAATTCTAGCTTTCATTTCTACAAGATCGCCAATGCTTGATATTTCTTTATAAATATTATTCAGTTCTTCTCTGTAATCGCATAAAAAACTAAGTCCAATTCCTTCTGGATGGTCAAGGTATAGCCGGTACAATGCCTTTTCTAATGGCCTTAGTTTAATTTCAATATTGCCAAAATCAGGCAGGAATATTCTGTGTTTACTATCAATTACAAGTTTGCTTAATGGTACATTTTGCTTAAAGTTTTGAGAAAATAGCATTTTGACCCGCAAAGACTCCATGATATTTAGTGCATGCTGTATTTCAGCTATTGATAGTTTGCCTTTTACTTTGTTCATGCATTCAGGGCATATATCGGCAGTTCTTAGTTTTAGAATTATATTCTTTTTTTCGAGACAAAGATCATTCACACATCCAATTGGATCTATATGAACCGAGCTTCTTGCCTCATTATAATCATTAAACATGTGCTTTTGTAATACGAGTGCTATTACTTCAAATGCAATAGGGAAGGAGTCTTGGCATTTTATAAAATGATTCCAATCGGCAGTGTGAATGAAGCCATTAAATGGCATTTTTTCATCTAAGGAAGCAAACCAATTATTGGTATTTGAGACCTCGGTTAAAAGGAGTACAAACTCATTGCTAGGTATATTGTTGTTTAGCCTGTAACTATTACATTTATCAAAGATGGTGGTCCATTTTGTAGTTTTTCTAGAAAATGGGAAGGAAAAGGTTTTTAGTGGTCGTGATTTATATGTTCTTATAGATCTTATCTCTGAATACATAACATTTTCAACCTCTGATCTTACTTGTATAGAGTTTCCAAATATCTTTTCATTTAGCACTTTGCGCTCTATGACATCATCTTCTGTAAAGTTCACTATATTATTACTATCATAGTAGAACTCAATTGGCCCGCTTATGGCTTGTAATAAATCAACCACTTCGGAAAAAGTATCTTTTCCAACTTCACCATCTTTGATTAAATGTACCCTCATAATTAATCTTCAAAAAAGTTATTTAAATTTCTATTCTGACTTTTTTTAGTAAAGTAGCTACTAACTGATCTGTCTAGTTTGTCCCAAACTGCATTTTTCATTTCGGTTTTTTCAAATGAAAAGCTGTTTTGGCTTTTTATAGACATGGAGGCAGCTACATCTACCGCATCTAATGTTGCTCCAATAAAACTAAAGGTCCATTTGCCGGTTTCCTCTAACTTGGAAATCATATTACGAATATTTACTAAGTTATACTTTTTTGATGCATTTTCATAGCCATCTGTCAGAATTACGATAATGGCTGTTGTAGGTATTAAACTAGCGGCTATTTGGCGTTCAATTTCGGTAATTGTCTCTCCAACTGCGTCTAATAAAGCAGTTCCTCCACTTGGCCTATAGTTCTCATAGTTTAACAACACCATTTTATTGGGATTTTGCTGAAAATATACATGTTTTACATTGTCGTTAAAGGTGGTT
>JBILQZ010000042.1:0-11038 GCA_044372935.1 Sediminibacterium sp.
TTTTCCATTAATGGCTAAATCCGTGGTTGTAAAATCAAGCACACAAAATAGCGTGTATGGCTGGTTAACTTCGGCTACTTTAAATGGTTGGTGCAATCAAGCACCTGCTTGGAATTTTTGTAAATACTTAGTGAATGAACAAGGTGTATTGACGCATTATTTTCCAATGAGTATTGACCCCTTGGATCCCATTGTACTTGAAGCCATTAAAAATTAGTTGATAGGGCAGTGTTCATGGTAGTTCTCAAGGACAATTTTTCCTGAGTCTATTTCCATGCCTTTGAATTTTTCTTTGATCTCATCCAATATCGCTTCTATCCCTTCGCGTTCGGTGATGCGCACCAATTGATTTCTATATTCTTTAATATTTGGCAAGCCTCTTAAATAGTTGGCATAATGTCTGCGCATTTCGTTGATGCCGCCGATAGGACCTTTCCATTCTAAGGACTTGATCAAGTGTTTTCTTGCTACTTCTACGCGTTCTTCGATGGTTGGAGAGGTCATTTTTTCGCCCGTTGCTAGGAAGTGCTTGATCTCTCTAAAGATCCATGGGTAGCCAATTGCAGCTCTTCCGATCATGATGCCGTCTACACCATATTTATTTTTATACTCCAACGCTTTTTCTGGAGAATTGATATCGCCATTTCCAAAAATTGGAATGTGAATTCTTGGATCGTTTTTAATATTGCCAATGATGGTCCAATCTGCTTCACCCTTATACATTTGTACTCTTGTACGTCCGTGAATGGCCAAGGCTTTCACGCCTACATCCTGTAACCTCAACGCCGCCTCGTGTACATTTAAGTTGCTATCATCCCAGCCTAGTCTGGTTTTAACTGTAACTGGAAGGTTTGTACTTTTTACAACAGCCTCAGTTAATCTTACCATTAGGTCCAAATCTTTTAATACGCCTGCACCTGCACCTTTCATCGCTACTTTTTTCACAGGACAACCAAAATTGATATCAATTAAATCTGGGTTCACTGTGTCCACTATTTTAGTGCATAAAGCCATGGCTTCTTCATCCCCACCAAATATTTGAATACCTATAGGACGTTCATAGTCATAGATATCTAATTTTTGTCTACTCTTAATAGCATCGCGAATAAGCCCTTCGCTACTGATAAATTCGGTATACATTAGGTCTGCACCATTGTCTTTGCACACTGCCCTAAATGGGGGATCACTTACGTCCTCCATGGGCGCTAATAAAAGCGGAAAATCTGGTAATTGTATGTTGCCTATAGATACCATATGAATTCATTATCTTGCATCTAACCGATACGGTTGCAAAGGTACCAATTAATTGTATTGACATGTCTACTAAGGATACTTCTATTTTTAATATGCCTCCTGGATTCAGGATGGTCTTATTTATTGCCATGACTGGGTTAAGTATGATTTTAGGCGGATTACTTACTTTTTCTATTGTGGCTGCTGCTTTACATGTGCCTTTTACTGAAATTCAATCCATCCTCATGCGTCCAGAATACACCAGTATGACGCAGGCGGCCAATGCGGTGGCTTCCATTATTGGATTTGGCTTACCCGTTGTAGCAGTCAGTTATTTTACCCCAGGCAAAATTGGAACTCAATTAGGGTTTAGGTCCATTACAAACCAAAAGCAGGTTTTAATAGTGGTCTTACTTGCATTGACTGGACTTTTATTAAGTGGCGCTTTGGGAGACCTCACTCATAAATTAACTTTTTCTACATCTATAAGGGACTGGGCTGAGCAGTTGGAAGCACAGTATAAACAAGCATTGATGGCCATGACTCAAATGCGTAGTATTTGGGATTTATTATTTGCGCTTCTTGCCATTGCAGTGGTGCCAGCTATTGTGGAGGAATTGTATTTTAGAGCGACACTTCAAAAAATATTGATGGACTGGTCTGGTAAACCATGGGTTGCAATTGTAGTGACTGCGGTTTTATTTAGCGCCTTCCATTTTTCTTATTTTGGTTTTTTATCTAGAATGTCTTTGGGTATCGTATTGGGTTTAATTTATTATTATACCAAAACAATTTGGTTACCTATTTTAATGCATTTTGTGAACAATGCGATTGGGGTGTCTGCTTTGTATATGGTCAGAAATAATCCTAAACAAATAGACAAAGTGTTGGATAGCAACCTTGGATTTTATTGGCTCCTACTAGGTGTATTGATGCTGGTACTTTTGTTCAAGCAACTTAAGGCAACCCTTTTTACTGATCCGGCTGACATAGAAACCAATGCTTAATTTTAATCTTTATTAAATCATATTCATGGCGTTTAATTTTTCTGTTTTTAAAGTAAGGGCATTGTCTGCTATCGTATTTGTTTTTATAATGTTAGCTGGGTTGCTATTTAATAACTGGTCATTTTTTGCCTTATTCCTTGTTATACAAGTAGGTTGTTTATTTGAATATCAAAAATTAATGCGTGCTATTTTTCCATCCTATGCGCAAATTTCAAAATTGCATCAATGGGGTGTATTTGTCGTAGGTGTACTAATGATGCTTAGTTTAGCGCCTTCGGATATTGCACTGCCAACGACTTTATTACAAAAGCTGCCTCTTGCTTATCAAAGCATTGGTTTAAGATGGATTGGATTAAAATTAATGCCAGTTGCACTTGTGTTGATGATGATCGCTGATGTATTTGCCAGAAAAGCGGACATCAAAAATTTAGCGATTAGTTTTTTTGGGTTCATTTACATCACCATTAGCCTTTCTTTATTTTATGCCATGAGGGGTATGTTTTTAAATGCTGGAATGGCTATGTTTTTTCCAAACATAGAATTGATGGTGCCGATTCTTGTTATAGCGACAGTGTGGGTCAATGATACCATGGCTTATATCGTTGGTTCATTTATTGGTCGCACTCCCATTTCGCCTATTTCTCCTAAAAAAACATGGGAAGGCACCATTGCAGGTGTGGTCTTATCGGTGGTTATTTTGTCCTTTGTTGCAGGTCAATACATCCCAATCGCTTCAAAGTATTTGTACATGATTACTTTTATTGCATCTGTGATGGGTAATTTAGGCGATCTTTTTGAAAGCAAATTAAAGCGCTTGGCTGGCGTGAAAGACAGTGGCAGTATGATGCCTGGCCATGGTGGCTTCTTAGATCGATTTGATTCTATCTTGTTCGCAGGACCATTTGTCTGGATATTGCTTCAATTTATCTTTTAGATGAATTACCTTTGCTCAAATTGATATTTATGACCATACATAGAGAAGGTACAGCTACGATTGCATTGGTTGCATTTGTTGTAGGTATTTTAAATTTGATTAACTTTTCTTATTTATTTCCAATAAGTGCTTTTTTGGCTTGGGCTGTTTTTACCCTCCTTGTAGCTTTCTTTTTATTTATTGTCTCTTTCTTTAGAATGCCAAAGCGTGTATTGACTAATGATGCTGCTGCGATTGTGTCTCCTGCAGATGGCAAAGTGGTGGTGATTGAAGAAGTGATGCCAGATGAATTTTACAAAGAACCAAGAATACAATTAAGTGTATTTATGAGTCCAGCGAATGTGCACGTGAATCGTTTACCTATTGCGGGTAATATCGTATACAATAAATACCATCCTGGAAAATTTTTAGTTGCATGGCATCCTAAATCTTCTACAGATAATGAAAGATGGTCTGTAGTGGTTGAAAATGAAAAAGGGTCTATTTTATTAAAACAAATCGCTGGAGCACTTGCCAGAAGAATTTGTAATTATGCACCTGTGGGTACCCAATTCAATCAATGTGATGAATATGGTTTTATCAAATTTGGTAGCAGGGTAGATCTATTATTGCCTATTGGCACAGAGATCACTTGTAAGATTGGTGATACCGTTAAAGGCGGTGTGACTGTGTTAGCAAAGTGGTAAGTCTATAGTGGGATCTGCTATAAGATCGTTTCCAATTCTTTTAAATGAGTGATGGTATAGGTGGCTGGTATGGTTGGTGTAGCTTGAATATGGTTCACAAAGATCGTATCCATTCCTATATTAATCCCTCCTTGTATATCTGCAGATTCATTGTCGCCAATCATGATACTCGCTGCTACCGTTGCGTTGGCATTTTTTAGCGCGTATTCAAAAATGTCTTTGTGCGGTTTCAAACTATTGCTTGCTTCTGAAGTAATCACTTCGATAAAGTAATCTGCCAATCCTGAATTGCTAATTTTTTTAAATTGTACCGATTCAAATCCATTGGTGATCAAATGCATTCTATAGTCCTTCAGCTTCAGATAGTCAAGAATTTCAAAAGTATAAGGGAATAGATGTTTTTTATTGGGTAGAATATCTAAATAAGCCACTGAAATTTCTTTTGCTAATTTTTCGTTGGCCACTTTAAAATCTAGTAAACTTAAATACACCCGCTTCCACCTCAATTCTTCTTGTTTGATAAAGCCCTTGCTATATCGATCCCATAAACGATGGTTATGCTCGGAGTAAGTTTTATAAAATCCATCAAAATCAACAATTCCTAAAGCGGCTAGGTCATAGGTATGGTACAATTCTTGAATGGTTTCCATTGAATTGGTTTCAAAATCCCAAAGGGTATGATCTAGGTCAAAAAACAGGTCTTTATAAGCCATTTGAATTGGATGAATTGATAATTGAACCGCTAAATTACCATTTTGCTTGGTATCTTTATCTTGTAAAGTATTAAATTATGAATATCGTTATTACTGGTGCTTCAAAAGGAATTGGTTTTGCAACCGCTAAGGCATTTGCTGCAGCAGGTCATCATTTATATTTAACGAGTAAGACAGCCGCAGACCTTGCTGCTGCTGCCGCTGAATTAAAAGCTGCGTATCCATCTGTTACTATTGAATATATACATGCAGACTTGTCTATCAAAGGTCAGGTGCATTGTTTTTCTGAGTGGTTATTAGCTAGGACTGTGCCGGATGTGTTGGTGAATAATGCTGGTTATTTTTTACCTGGTCAATTACAAGACGAAGCAGAAGGACAATTAGAAGCTCAATTGAATGCAAATTTATTTTCTGCCTACCATTTAACAAGGGATCTATTGCCTAGCATGATTCAAGTAAAGCAGGGACATATTTTTAATATTTGTTCTATCGCCTCCTTGCAGGCTTATCCTCATGGAGGCTCTTATAGCATTTCTAAATATGCTTTATTGGGTTTCTCTGCGAACTTGAGGTTAGAATTAAAAGACAAAGGGATCAAAGTAACCGCAGTTTGTCCAGGTGCAACTTATACCAATAGTTGGAAAGGGTCCGGCGTATCGGAGGAAAGGATTATGGAGGCGAATGATATTGCTAAGATGATCTATGCTGCTACCCAATTGAGTCCACAGGCCGTGGTAGAAGATATTGTATTACGTCCTCAGTTAGGAGATTTATAATCTTTCTACATCCTCGTCTTCGAATGTATTATTAGTTGCAGTAAATCTTGCTCTAGCTTCTTTTGTTGCAGCCAATCTTTCAATGATTACTGCTGCAATTAATTTTGCTGCATCTTCGTTCGGATTAGATTGCAAAATGGCTTTTAATTTATTTTCAGCAACATCAATGCGATAAAGTAATTGCACCAATTTATTAAAGTCATGGTTGATACAATCATTGATATAAGCAATTAAATCGCTGGACGATAATTGTTCTATTTCTTGTAATGCTTTTTCCATGGGATAGATTTTACCTGATTTTTTCGGTGACCCCTAAACTAAATAAAGCAAAGTCATATTTTACAGGGTCCTTAGGATCTAAAGTTCGGCAATAATCGGTTAATTCAATGGCAGTTTGCCAATCAATTTGCGGCCTGGATAGTAGTCCAAAACTTCTCGAAACCCTTGCCACATGCACATCAATAGGCATGATTAAATCGGCTGGACGAATTGATTTCCATAGGCCAAAGTCCACGCCTTGCTTATCTTTCCTGACCATCCACCTTAGGAACATGTTAAGTCTTTTACAAGTAGAGCCTTGTGCGGGGGATGCAATATGTTTTTTACTTCGACGGGGTGCTTGATCTAAGGAAAAAAAGTAATCTTTAAAATGAATTAATCCCGTTTCTACAGTAGTTATTTTTTCACCAGTGATTTGATCTGTAAAAAAGGCAGTTTCTAAACTGGATTGTGTCGCATAATGCTTTTTAAAAAAAGCGATACAGTATAATAGGTCTGTATCATTGAAAGTACGGTGTTTAAAACCAATTAGTTTTTTTAAATCTTTCGGCTGATGTTGTGTACAAAAATCAAAAGGGGCATTGTCCATTCTTTCGAGCAACTCTTTACTCTTTTGAATAATTGTCGTACGAATTCCCCAAGCAAAAATAGCTGCAAAAAAAGCAGCAAGTTCAATGTCTTGCTGCTTTGTAAACAAATGGGGTATACTAATAGGATCTTTTTCGATAAAGTCAATATGGTTGTATTGCTTTACTTTTTGATCTAGTAAATTTTTAATTGCTTGATTCATTACCCAATAGCCGCTGCTAAATCTGCAATAAGATCTTCTGCATCTTCGATACCTACACTTAGGCGAATCAATCCATCTGCAAGTCCATTTGCAATTCTTTGCTCACGTGGGATTGAAGCATGCGTCATGCTGGCTGGGTGATTGATCAATGATTCTACACCGCCTAAACTTTCTGCCAATGAAAAAAGTTTAGTACTTGATAAAACTTTTGTTGCAGCAGCGACGCTATCATCTTTTAAAGTAAAGCTCATCATGCCACCAAAACCGCGCATTTGCTTTTTGGCCACATCATGGTTAGGATGGTCTGTAAACCCACACCAGTAGACCCTTGCCACTTTAGGGTGTTGACGTAAATAGTGGGCAATTTTTTCTCCGTTCTCACAATGGCGCTGCATTCTTACGTGTAATGTTTTAATACCTCTTAACACTAAAAAACAATCCTGTGGTCCTGGGACAGCACCAGTACTCTTTTGAATAAAATACAATTGATCTCTTAGGGTTTCGTCATTCATCACCAAACAGCCTTGAATCACATCACTATGGCCACCTAGGTATTTAGTAGCAGAGTGCATGACAATAGTGGCACCTTGGTCTAGTGGATTTTGTAAATAAGGAGAAGCAAAAGTGTTATCGACACAAACCATACAATGGTGTTGTTTGCCAATAGTAGAGATTGCTTCTATGTCCGTAATATTCATCAATGGGTTAGTTGGCGTCTCTACCCAAATTAATTTTGTCTTTGCCGTCATTGCATTCGATACATTTTCTGGATTGGATGTATCTACATAGATGAATTTAATGCCCATCTTTTCATGCACTTTCGAAAACAACCTGAATGAGCCACCATACATATCATGCGCTGCCACTACTTCATCACCTGGTACCAATAAACGCATTACTGCATCAGTTGCTGCCACACCACTCGCAAAAGCCAATCCAAATTTTCCATTTTCAATCACTGCAAAAGCTTCTTCCAAAGCAAAGCGGGTAGGGTTCTGACTTCTGGCATACTCATAGCCCTGATGCACGCCAGGAGCGGATTGTACATAAGTAGAAGTTTGATAGATTGGTGTCATAATTGCACCCGTGCTTGGGTCAGGATGTGCTCCCGCATGGATGAATTTTGTTCCTAAATTATTTTTGTGGCTCATATAAAATATATTTTATGTTGATGAATCGATTATTGTAACTGATTACCTCTTTTAAACATGCGGTACGAAAATAAGGCTGGAATAATGACCATGATTGCCGTAGCAGTCATAAAACTGATGAACCCAAATTTCATGGGTAATATAAAAGTGGCTACTGCTTGAAAAAGTCCACCATAGATCCAAATCTTTCCTGCAACCTTATGTGTTTCATTCCAGTTGTCTACATTTTCTAGCGTCCAAGGCAATTTGAAACCTACAAAATAATTCTGTCTAAATTTTGGCATATACCAACCTAATCCAGCAAAAGACAAACCTAAAAGTGGTAATAATAAATTGCCGACGTTTACTTGATCAGCGTGCGTGGAAGTATAGATGATGATGCAACTTAAAATACTTAAGAAGGCAACTGTTAGGAGGGCGAAGTTTTTATAAAGGCTATCATTTTGATCATCGTATTTCTTAGGATCAATTGATTTTAAATTTGTCATTAATACATACACAAAAAGACTTACTGCGCCCATGATCCCAGGCCCAATAAAAATACTAGCTGGTCCACCCCATGCATCAGGTTTCCCCTCAATGTTAAAATGGGTAGGAATTTGACTTGGCAATTGAGGATAGATGAAGGCACTATAGGCAAATGGAGCGCCAATTAGAAAGGCAACTAGAAAAGGGCCATATTTTTTAGTGTTCATAGAGGTCAATTTGATCCTACAAGGTACAAAATTTTGCCTTTTGGCGCGTTTTACATGAATTGGGCAGATCTGCTAAAAAAAATTACTTTTGCATCAAATCAATCGACATGAGTAAAGGACCTATTTCACAGTTTATAGAGCACCATTATCGACATTTTAATGCTGCCGCTTTAGTAGATGCTGCTAAAGGTTATGAAACCCATTTGTTAGAAGGGGGCAAAATGTTAGTGAGTTTAGCGGGCGCTATGAGTACAGCAGAGTTGGGTATTAGTTTGGCCGAAATGATCCGTCAGGATAAAATTGCCATCATCAGCTGTACAGGTGCCAACTTAGAGGAAGATGTAATGAACTTAGTAGCACATAGCCATTATAAGCGTGTGCCTAATTATAGAGATTTAACGCCACAGGATGAGTGGGATTTATTAGAGAATCACTACAATCGTGTAACGGATACTTGTATCCCGGAAGAAGAAGCATTTAGAAGATTGCAAAAGCATATTGTGAAGTTCTGGAAACAAGCAGAAGAAAAAGGAGAGCGTTATTTTCCGCATGAATTTTTATACCAAGTGGTATTGAGTGGTGAGTTAGAGCAATACTATGAAATTGATCCTAAGGATAGCTGGATTGTTGCTGCTGCTAAAAAGAATATTCCTATCGTTGTTCCAGGATGGGAGGATAGCACGACAGGAAACATCTTTGCGAGCTATGTGATCAAAAATGAATTAAAAGCATCTACTGTTAAAAATGGTATCGAATACATGATCTATTTAACAGAGTGGTATAGAGCCAATAGCGGTGGTAAAGGGGTAGGCTTCTTCCAAGTTGGAGGAGGTATCGCTGGTGATTTCCCTATTTGTGTGGTGCCAATGATGTACCAAGATTTAGAATGGCATGATGTGCCGTTCTGGAGTTATTTCTGTCAAATTAGTGACAGTACTACTTCTTACGGATCCTACTCTGGTGCAGTTCCTAACGAAAAAATTACCTGGGGTAAACTAGATATTCATACACCTAAGTTTATTGTCGAGAGTGATGCCACGATTGTCGTGCCATTGATCTTCTCCTATATTTTAGGTCATTAGATATAAATTAGCCCTTCATAAAATGTAAGGGCTAATTTATTTCACTCTAATGATTTTTTCGGCACCCCCCATAAACGAGGGTGCCGATATTGTTTTACTAAAAATTCTTTACTAAAAAGCCCCTTCAAAATGAAGGGGCTTTTTTAATGATATAGTGTAAAGGCTTATCTAGTAGCAGGCATGTTTAAAGGCATGTCGCGCTTTAACATGGTTTCTCTTGTGGCCATTTCCCAAGCGGTTTCAAAAATCATTCTTGTTCTTTTTTCCATTAAATCAAAATTGATTTTCTCCACTCTATCAGTTGGTTTGTGGTAGTCTGCATGTGTTCCATTGAAATAGAAAATCACTGGAACGCCTTTTGCAGCGAAATTGTAATGGTCGCTTCTGTAATAAAAACGGTTGGTATCTTTAGGATCATTGTACCTTCTGTCTAATTCCATATTGTAGTTTTTATTTACCTTATCGGTGATAGGTTGTAAATCACTACTTAATTTATCTTCTCCAATTACATAGACATAGTTCATTGAATCACCTTTGTAAGTTGGATCGATACGACCAATCATATCAATGTTTAAATCGGCAGTTGTTTTATCCATAGGGAAGATTGGATGTTCGCTATAGTATTTAGAACCTAATAATCCTTTTTCTTCTCCAGATACGTTCATGAAAACGATATTTCTTTTTGGGCTAAATCCTTTTTTTCTTGCTTGTGTAAACGCTTCAGCAATTGCAATAACACCCGTTGTGCCGGAACCATCATCGTCTGCGCCATAATAAATCACCCCATTTTTAACACCTTCGTGGTCATAATGACTTGTAATGAATAAGTACTCATCTGATTTTTCTTTAGCAGGCATATAAGCAATCACATTGGCACTCGCTACTGGAGCATTGGTTCTGTCCGCTGTCCATTCTAATGTTGCATTGTATTTTCCCATTGGGATTTCTTCCCATTCTTTGTCTGTTAATGTTTTACTACTGCCTAATAATATTTCACCCACTGTTTTACTCACGGTCATACTTATAAAAGTATTTGTATTAGCAGTAAAAGACAATCTTCCATTTAAGCTACTTGGCATAGTTGGGTTTTTCTTAGCGATGTGAATGATACCAATGGCGCCTAATTTTTGTGCAGCCATTGTTTCAGTCATTGATCTTTCTTTACCTTCTGTGCTAATTAATAACTTACCTCTTACGTCTAAAGTTGATTTATCATTGAAGTCTGCACCCACATAGAATGCTTCATTGGTGGCATATAATTTTTGTGGAGCAGCACTTGCACTGATCCAAAAGTCTTTGTCTAAGGTATAAGTCGTACCGTTTACTTTAAGGCTTGAACTGCTTACTTTGTCTTGGAACAAACTAAAAGGCATTCTATAAGAACCGCCATTGCCAGGGGTTAAGCCCAATTGCTTATACTGGTTCACTAAATAAGCAGCTGCTTTTCGTTCTCCTTCAGTACCTGTTTCTCTACCTTGCATCGCTTCTCCTGCAATGATACTTAAATGTTTTTTTAAGCCAGCCGCAGTAATGTGTTTAGCTGCAGTAGTTGCATCTATTGACTGTGCATTGACAAATCCAATGCTCAAGCTCAGTAATACAATGAAAATTTTACGCATGTTGATGTATTTAAAATGAAATTAAATTTAAAAGAATATATAAATGATTATTAATTGATAAGGGGTAGTGTTT
>JBILQZ010000222.1:0-2832 GCA_044372935.1 Sediminibacterium sp.
TAAACGCATATTGTTCAGGTTCGCATGCTGGTTTTTTAAATTTCCTGGCGCATTGCTAAATCGATAAGCAAATGAATAATTGAACTGCTGTGTCTTATTCTGCGTGTGTAAAATTTCCATCAATTGCTCCCCTTTGCCTCCTAATAAATAACCAAGCTCTGTATAGGGTTTTGTCGTTTGAAAAAATGGCGTTTGTTCCAAGGTATAATTGTAGGCTTCATATGCCCTAAAGCCTGCATCCCATCCTCCTTTTTGCAATGGATTAAATAAGTAGGATCTTGTAGCGTTCCCTAAATTACCAAGATGGTATTGGGTATATGGTAAAATGAACTTGGAATAGAAATCATTTACATTGCTATCCAGCGTTCTAATGGTTAAACTATTATACAAGCGATAGTATATACCTATTGAATCTTCTGAGAGGTCTCTTTTTTGTAAAGAATCCGAACCCCTACCGCCGCCGCCGCCGAATGAATTATAACGCATATTTTGCGCACTCGATTGCTTTACTAAAAAGCAACTGAATAAACAGCAAAACAACGCAATATAAGCAGTGGTTTTTTGTGTCATTGAAAGATTCTATTTATAAAATAGCAATTTAAGCGGCTATCTCTTTTACCAAAGCACTAAAGATCAAAGTCAACAAAGGTTCAGCAGCATTCGCAGCAGCTAACACTTCTTCGTGTGTAATGACATTGTTATCTTCTCTGATCCCTAAATCTGTCACAACACTCATGGCAAATACTTTCATACCACAATGTACCGCAGCAATATTTTCTTGTACTGTACTCATGCCCACTACATCTCCACCAGCAATTTTAATCAATTGGTATTCTGCTCTTGTTTCAAAAGTCGGACCAGTTACGCCCACATAAACTCCCTCATGTACTTTGATGTTATTTGCAGCAGCAATTTGTTTTGCCTTTTCAATAAATGCATTTGCATATGGCTCACTCATATCTGGAAAACGGGTACCTAATTCAACTTCATTTTTACCTAATAACGGATTGATTGTAAAGAAACTAATATGATCCTTGATGATCATTAAATCGCCCACTTGGTACTCCTTATTCACACCACCTGCCGCATTAGATAATAATAAATTCTCTACGCCTAATAATTTTAAAACGCGAATTGGGAAGACCACTTGCTCTGCAGTATAGCCTTCATAAAAATGAAAACGGCCTTCCATCACCCAAACTTTTTTACCATTCAAAGTACCTAAGATTAATCTTCCCTTATGTCCTTCTACCGTACTCACTGGGAAATTTGGAATTTCACCATAAGGAATACTAAACTCTGGTTCAATTACACTTGATAAATTACCTAATCCGCTACCTAGAATAATGGCAGTATTTGCGGATGCACTGATTTTTGACTGAATAAAACGAGCAGTTTCATTTAACTGTTGCATTAACGGAGACATATATTGGCCTTTATTGAGCCACAAATATAACAACAGTATGCGACTCTAAGCCTTAATTGACTTAGTTTCTCCCTTTAAAACCGTATATGCTATAACAGCACTAATGAGCATGAAAATTGCCCCCAATAAAAAAGAAGCACCTGGAAAATATATGGGGTTACTCGGCTTTGTAAAATAAGCAAACAAACTCGTCATAATCAGTGGGCCTGCGATAGAGGTAACACTCATGATACTGGTTAAAGATCCCTGTAATTCTCCTTGTTCATTTTTTGGGACATGTACCGAAATTAAGGCTTGTAAAGCTGGTCCAGAAATACCTCCTAAACAATAAGGCACCAAGAAAACAAACATCATCCATGAACTGCTTGCAAATGCAAAAAGAAACAGGCCAATGGCATATAAAGCGATACCAAAATAAACAGATTTTTCATTGCCTAATTTTGGATTGATATATCGAATTAATACCCCTTGAACCAATCCAACTAATAGGCCCACCATGCCTAAAGAGAATCCAATCATCTTTGGTGTCCATTTGAATTTTTCAATATTGGCAAAACTCCAGTTGCTTTGCACTGCATGAGAAGCTAAATAAATAAAAATTAAAGAAAATATTAAACCTGATACTGCTGGGTATTTTTTTAAATGCACCAAGGAACCAAGTGGATTAGATCTTTTCCAATCAAAAGTCCTTCTATTTTCCACAGGTAAAGATTCAGGCAATACAAAATAACCATAAACCACATTCAGCAAGGCCAAAGAAGCTGCTACAATAAAAGGCAATCTTGGTCCTATTTCGCCAAGAAAACCACCCAACATTGGGCCAATGATAAATCCAATACCAAATGCGGCACCAATCATTCCAAAGTTTTGTGCACGATTGGAGTCGTCACTAATATCAGCCATATAAGCAGATGCAGTTGTTACACTCGCCCCAGTAATACCAGAAATAGTTCGGCCAACAAATAACCAAAAAATAGAAGGCGCAAACGCAAGGAATAAATAATCCAATCCAAAACCTAATAAAGAAATCAACAAAACAGGTCTACGACCATATTGATCACTCAAGCTCCCAATCATGGGGGCAAATAAAAATTGCATGGTAGCATACAAAAAAGTCATCCAGCCGCCATACAAAGCCGCTTTACTTAAGTCATGGGTATGCAATAAGCCTTCAATTAATTGAGGAATAACGGGTATGATGATACCTAGCCCTACAATATCAATCACTAAAGTGAAAAAGATAAATCCAACTGCTGCTTTCTTTGTATTTGCCATAAAATAAATTGACGGATAGATGTTACACGTCTATCCGTCAAATATACAAGTACAAATCAAGACTTCAAAACCCTTTCCGAGCTACCTTGTAAGCCCTATTGTCGACTAAGCTTCATTTCTGAAGACCACCA
>JBILQZ010000043.1:0-10881 GCA_044372935.1 Sediminibacterium sp.
TTTAAAAAGAATGCCCCATTTAAAAGAGCATTTGCTGCATTGACACCTGGAAGACAACGTGCTTACCTTATTCATTTTTCAGGCGCAAAACAATCCGCAACAAAAACTGCGCGTATTGAAAAATATATAGATGCGATTCTAGTAGGAAGAGGTATTAATGATTGTACTTGTGGACTTTCAAAAAAAATGCCTTACTGTGATGGATCACATAAATATGCCTAGCCTTAATTGAATACATCTAGCCAATCTTAACCGAAGTCATTGTCAATGATCCGCCAACAGGCTTATCATTAAAGAACGAAACGGCATCAGATTTACCTTGAAGACCTAAAGTGTACAACAAAGGCAAGTAATGTTCTGGAGTGGGTATCGCCAACATTGCTTCCTTACCCAAAGTATTGTAATGAATCAATGGTTCGTGTTCTTTATTCAGCATTAGATCTTTAAATGTTTGATTCATCTGCAGTGCCCAGTCGTAGCCATAAGCAGGCCCATCTAATTTATCCCATGCCACCATGCGCAAATTGTGCACCATATTGCCACTTCCAATAATCAAAACTCCTTTTTTACGCAAATGGTATAACTCCTTAGCTAACGCATAATGAAAAGCTGGATCCTTAGTATAGTCTATACTCAACTGTAACACGGGAATAGTTGCCTCAGGGTACATATGTCTTATTACAGTCCATGTGCCATGATCTATACCCCAATCGTGATCTAATTCAACATGGGCACTTTGAATCAATGAAGCGGTTTCTTTAGCTAATGCAGGATTCCCTGGAGCAGGATATTGTACTTGAAACAACGCTTCTGGAAAACCACCAAAGTCATGAATGGTTTTTGGGAAATCCATTGCAGTGATACTTGTCCCTTTTGTAAACCAATGGGCGGATATCACTAAAACTGCTTTAGGTGTAGGGATTTCTTTAGCCATGGCCTTCCAACGATTGCTAAACTCATTATCCTCTATCCCATTCATAGGTGAGCCGTGACCAATAAATAACACTGGCATCAAATAATTTTGATCTTGTAAAGTTTCCGTGAAACTTTTAAATGCCCCGATTGTATTGATTGTGCTCATGGATAGAAAGGTATAAATTAATAATTATCTTTTTTTGCACTGCAAACTAAATTGGTGTCTATTAATTCTAAAGCCAACACCATATCCTTGACAGCATCCTTGTACTTCTTAAAATGAGGCGTAAGAATATGAGACTGATAAGCTTCGTTGCTTGCATACACTTCTAAAATAGTAATACTGGTAGCATCTTTTTTATCTGCTACTGCCGTGTAAGACAATACACCAGGCTCTAATTTAATAGCTGTTGTCATTTGTTCTTGTAAGAAAGAAGCATAAACAGCTAACTGTTTTGCATCCACTTTAATTTTTGCTATTCTATACATGCGATTTGAATCTTGAGCTTTTGATTGCATACTAAATAGGATTAGGATTGCTGAAAAAAGGTAAGATAAGATGGTCTGTTTTTTCATTATGTTTAAATTTATCCTTCAATATATTCTAAAATATCAGCTGGCTGACAATCCAAAACTTTACATATCGCCTCCAATGTACTAAAACGAATCGCTTTAGCTTTACCTGTTTTGAGAATAGATAAATTAGCCAAAGTCAATCCTACTTTGTCTGATAACTCATTCAATGACATTTTTCTTTTTGCCATCATCACATCTAAGTTGACTACTATTGGCATCTTATACAGTTAAATCATTATAAGATTGTAATACGATTCCCTTTTTAAAAATAACGGCAAATATCAATAGCGTTGAGCCCATTAAAAACCAGATTGAAGCACCTTCCATTTTTAATTCATGGATTAAGGGCAATAGTACATTTTGATTAGTCAACCCAATAACAATATTCGAACCCCAAGAAGAGAAGATTCCAATTCCAAAAGCGCAATATGCAATTAGATAAATATACTTTGAAAGTATTGCATTGAAAGGTTTTGATAAATCAAGATTTTTATCGTGAAATATTTTAACGATAAAATAAAACATTGTGGCCTTTAAAAATGTAGCAATGCTCATTAATGTAACAAGGGTAACAAAAGTCGCTTCATTAAATTTATAAACATTGGACAAATCTATGCCGCCCCAAAAATGACTTGAAAAACTAGCATTAAAAAAAATGGTATAACACGCATTGGTGATGACACCCCCTGCATCAATACAAACACCGATAAAGATGATCCAGGCTAATACATTTACACCTTTAAATAGATAATCATCGCTTTTGGACATAAACTAGAATTTAGAATTATGCAACAAATGTAGAAATATTTATTGATAAACAATAAATATTTATTTTATAGCGATTATTAATTTGAATTTCAGCGCTTTATCTATCATTTAAGCCAATACCTAATCCAAACATAGTAGCCACTAAAGCAAGGTGAATCACTAAAACGGCTTTTTGCCAAAATGGACGATCATTCCATTTTTGTTCAGTATCAAATGGGTCAAAAGCTACGCCAATTCCAAGCGTCGCTGCAGCTTGCATGGGATCTTTTGTATACAAAGCTTGGTAAATACCTAATAAAAGAAAACCGATATAAATAAATTTATTGAATGGTGTTTTCATATTACAAATTTAACAACCCTCTTTATTAGGAGTACGTTTATATACTATTTTTTGTTCACGTTCTATATAGTCCCCTGCAACTATTGGATATGCATATTTAGGTGCATGAGATACACCACGACTTTTGATAATAATTTTATCATTTACTTTCAGTGCTTTCAACTGCTTAAATTCATTATTAGATTCGATGCCAAAAGCAAGAATAAAATCTTCTCCATTAATCTTAACCATCATACCATAACCTAATCTTGCTCCTTGAGGAAGTGATAAGGACGTAACCACTCCTTCCATATTTGAAAAAGCTTTGATTGACTTTCTTATTTTTGCCTCACTTGCATATACTTTCATGCCAGCTGGAGATGCTTCCCATTTCTTAAATCTTATACCGTCTGGACTAGCTTCCCATTTTTTTAAGGCTTCATTCTTGTCAGTTAACCCTTTTGGATTTGCATTTGAATTTGAATTTGTAAATGCCAATACGGCAATTAGTAACACAGGTGCCATTAGAATGTAGATTGCCTTTTTCATATTCAATATCTTTACTTATAATGATAATACGTGTATAACGACTGAACCGAATTAAAGTTACAGTTAAAATGAATTTGTCGACCTCGTTTATTGAATTAAATTCGCATTAGAATAACTGTAAAGGTTCCGATTTAAATTAATAATCAATTTTATAGCATGCTTTCCTCTATCTATGTTCGCGTAAGGACCTACTATCCATTGAATCTTATGGTTTGGCTTACAAGGTACTTGCTTGCATTTGCCTTTATTCCCTCTGGGATGAAAAAGGTGTTAGGTCAGCGATTTACAAGTATTGGAACAGACAACCAAATTGGCTATTTTTTTGAAGCTTTATTTAGATCCGGCATGTACTGGAACTTCCTTGGTTGGGGTCAACTTATTGCTGCTTTTTTAATGATGACCCAACTATTTTCAACCCTTGGGAATCTAATCTTCTTCTTTATCATTTCTAATATCTTTTTTATCACCGTTTCGATGCATTTTACCGGCACCTGGTTGATCGCCTTGCTTATGCTGTTCGCATCAACCTGCCTTCTTTTATGGGACGCAGATAAGTTGCAATATGTTATTAAACAAAAGGGTTTTCTTGAGATTAGTCTAGATATTAAATTACCCAAAGCTTCAAAAATTTGGCAAATTAGCGGACTCCTTATTTTTATAGCATCTGTTTCTTATACCTTAATTGACAACGTGATTAAGACAAATCACTTACAATTATTCCTTGTATTTTTTATTGCAATAATACTTACCGTAGCTGTAACTATTATTCTTGAACTTAGAGATCGTAATTTAAAATAAAGATATTGCAAGATGAATGTATACTTAGAAACTGAAAGGTTAAATATCAGGCCATTAATATTACAAGATGCTGCGTTCATGCTTGAATTATTAAATAGTAAAGGTTGGATACAATTTATTGGAGATAGAAATGTGAGAGACATTGAAGGTGCAAATGATTATATTCAAAAAATTTTATCAAACAATAAGTTTTTTTATAACGTTTTTGAAATTAAAGACACAAACACACCTATTGGAGTAGTTACATTTCTTTATCGTGAAAATTACAATTGTCCTGATATTGGATTTGCAATGTTACCTCAATATGAAAAAAACGGGTACGCTTATGAAGCTGCAAAAAATTATTTAGAGGAACTTAACAGGAATAAAGTTGGTCAAATAATAGCCATTGTAAAACCAGATAATGCAAATTCAATTCAACTTTTAAATAAATTAGGACTTCTTTTTAAAGAAACATTTAACGATAAAAATGAAATACTTGCTAGGTATACTAGTATAATTTGTTGATTGTGAAAGGAAGCTATAATTATAAATTATAGCTTTTTCTAACCATCAAGAAGTATAACTTATCTGAAAGTAATTTTCTTAGTACTAATAACATAGGGCCAGGTTTACCCACTGCATACCTCATTTGATTCGTATTGTCCGTTGCAGCCTTGAAAATTGTTTTTGCCACAACTTCTGGACCTTCAGCGTCTTTCATTACTTTTTCTGCAGCATCATTGAATTTTTGAATGAAACCGTCATATTGATTTGTGTCAATAGGTTTAATAAATTGACGGCTTCGGCCATAAAAATCAGTAACAATAGGGCCCGGCTCAATCAGTTTCATGTTTATATTAAACTGACGTAACTCATAATGCAAAGACTCTGTAAATCCTTCTACAGCAAATTTTGTAGCGTGATAAATGCTATATAAGGGAAAAGTAATTTTTCCGCCCATACTCGAGATTTGAATAATCGTACCTCCGCCATTTGGCCTCATGTGTTTTATTGCTTCTCTAGTCACGCGCATCAAACCAAAGACATTTGTATTAAACTGCTTTTCAATGACTTCATCTGACATGGCTTCAAATGCACCATCTACACCATAGCCCGCATTATTAACGACTACATCTATCTTCCCAAAATCTCTTGTTGCTTGGACTATTGCCTGTTGAATGCTATCAAGATTGGTAACGTCTAGTGCAAGCAATTTTACATTTGGTAATTTATTAAAATCTGATTCATTTTCAGGGTTTCTTTGGGTTGCGATAACGTTCCAACCCATTTTAGCGAATTCTAAAACAGTTGCTTTTCCTATTCCACTTGAAGTTCCTGTAATCAATATTGTCTTTTTCATTTACATTTATTTTTTGTACAACGAAACTAGAGGGTTATAATCAAACCAACAACAGTAGAGTATACTCTATAGTATGTATTTATTTTTCAACACACTATATTTGCAGTATGTTAATAAACGAACTATCTAAGAAAACAGGAATTTCTATTCATACTATCCGTTTCTATGAAAAGTCTGGTTTGATTGAAGGCAAACAAGATGCGTCAGTAAAATCAAACAATTACTTTCATTATGACGATATTGCTGTAGAAAAATTAGAATTTATTGGCGATGCTAAGTCTGTAGGATTTACTATCAAAGAAATTGGTCAAATCATTGACGCTTGGTACAATAAAAAATATACAAAGAAACAAAAATTTGAAATTCTTGATGACAAATTGCTTTCTTTAGAACAAAAAATGAAAGAGATGAAGGAAATGAAAAAACAGCTACTGCAGTTCAAGGATGATGTAGTAAATGACAGATGTTAGGCTTGACTTCTTAATTTAATAAACTCGCTACTCTTTTCGCTGATCGTATGGCCCCTTCCATATATCCCGAAAATTCGCTAGAGGTTTCTGTTCCGCAGAAATACAGCCTACCATCTAAATATGCTTTTTGAAGATAAGGATGGCCATTATTTTGATGAGGCCGCATAGGTTGTATTTTTTCATACACTACAAATGAATCGTTCCATACTTTATCAAAATAGGCTGTCGGATTCAACGCGTCATTCCCAAAAAATCCACTTAAATGTCTCAAAACATTGGATCTTCTTTCCTCTTGAGTAGATCCTGCAGTCTCACTGTTTAAAAAACCAGTAAAACCAAATTTACTCTCTTGTACATTGGTATGGTCATACATTTCGGAAACAATATCGGCGTGGCTATAAAGTATTCCAGACAAACCTTTATCTCGCCAGAAAGGACGTTCATATTCTAGCACAAATTTAATCGAACCTGCCATCCATGTTTGAACAGTTGGAAAAAGCGCTTTAAGTTCAGAGGGCAAACCACATGAAAAGTCAATTGACGAAGCTAATTGTGGAGGAAGACAAACTACAACTTTATCACAATGGAATGAACCATTGGCTGATTCAAGTAAAAATGAATTGTTGTTATGTAGGGATACCTGTGTGATTGGGGTATTTAAAATAATCTTTGTTCTTGAGAGCTTGGACCCGAGTGTGTTGATGATTGTTTGAGTCCCTCCAGCTATTCGATAAGATGGGTCTTCTGATTCCGAGATGGAGAATACTTGTGGAGGCTCAAATAAATTAGTTTGAAATAAGGATGTACCTTTTGTGCATTGAGGATACTTGTTTAATCCTAGTTCTTGCAATAAATCCATCAACTCATGATGTTGATCAGAAAACCAGGTTGCCCCTAATTCAAGCGGTGTGCCCAATTCCCCCTCAACTGTTTGAATTCGTCCGCCTAATCTAGAGGAGGCTTCTATAATTGTAGGTTCAAACCCTTTTTTTTCTAACAAGTAGGCCAATGTTAAACCAGACAGACCTCCCCCAATAATGATGATCAGTTTATGCATAGCACAATAGTTGAAGGTTGATGAATTTAATATTTAATCGTAGTGAAATCTGCATTTTAAAATTTGAATTTCATCTTGTTCCACTTTATAAATTAATCTGTGTTCTTCGTCAATTCTTCTTGACCAATAACCAGCGTATTTAAATTTTAAAGCCTCTGGTTTACCAATACCTTCATATGGACTTCTTGAAATATCTTTTAACAGTTCATTAATTTTATTAATTTTCTGTTTATCATTCTTTTGCCAAAAAAGATATTCATCCCAAGCCAAGTCAATAAAGATATATCTCATTATTCTATTAATTTACGTTCCCTCATTTTGCCCTCTTTAAATTGCTTAATTGATGCATCTAACACTTCCATGTTTTTTTTAGAAGACATTTCGTGTAGTGTTGCATTCAAGGAATTATATTCCTCTAAAGAAATGATTACAACGCCCGTGTCTTTACCTCTATTAATAATTAAGGTTTCACGCTCATTAGTAACCCTGTCAAGATATTGCTTGGTTTCTTTACGAAAATCTGAAAGTGTAGTTGATAACATAATTACATATTTATGTACAAATATATGTACATATAGGCAAAATTTCAATGAAAGATCAAATATCAAGAATAGAATAATGTAAGAACAGCGTATTTATACGCAAGAGGCTTCAGCCTAACTCACTGATAGACAAAGAAAAAGCCATCATTTCTGATGGCTTGTCCAGTGTGGCTCCCCTTACAGACGAAAGATGCAGCTATAATAAGATGATTGAACTTGTAATAATCAAGAAATTAAAGGGTTGAACTTATTTCTTTTCGGCACTCAACTTCTTAGCAACGCTGTCATAGTATTCTTGAGTTAATTGTTCTGTCCAAACAGTTGGTTTTGTGCCATCATATAAAGCTAAATAAGTAATCAGATTTTCTTTACTGGCTGTATGCCAGTGCTCGGTATCTTTAGCACATCTAATTACATCCCCTTTTTTTATATTGATGGCATCCTTACCTCTTTCTTGATAATAACCTTCGCCATCCACAACTATAAGTACTTGTGGTGTAGAATGTTTATGCCAATCAAGGGTGGAGTTTTTTCTAAAAGTTGCTTTAGTAATATTAAAATTCAATTCGGCATCGCCTTGCAATACTCCATTTAACCAGGCTTCACCTATGTAATGCGTATTAGGCGCCTTTGGCCCTTCTATTAAATAAGAACTTACGATGTAGTCTGCCTTTTGTGAAAAGGAAATAAAAGGAATCAGAAGAAATAACAATACGGTTGACTTTTTCATTTTAAAGTTAATTTGAAATAAATATAGCATAAAAAAGGGGAAAGATGCAGCTATCCTAACTCACTGATAGACAAAGAAAAAGCCATCATTTCTGATGGCTTGTCCATTGTGGCTCCCCCTTCAGGACTTGAACCTGAGACCCTCTGATTAACAGTCAGATGCTCTAACCAACTGAGCTAAGGAGGAGTGTTCCCATTTACGGGACGCAAAAATAATGAAATTTACCAAAGAACAAAAGTTTAAAAGAAAGAATTCGGCTTAAAACCAATAAAAATTCCCTCTGGACGCTGTTCTACAGGGTAAGTATTAAGAAAATAGCCTTCTCCAGTAGTATTACGACCATTTTTCATGTCAAAAGCATATCGATGTAACGGACAAACAACTTGTCCTAGGGGATTAATATACCCCTGCGCCATCCTTCCACTAGCATGTGGGCACTTTTGAGCAAAAGCAAAGTATCCATCCTTCCATTTAGCCAGTGTGATTTTTTTACCTTCTACCTCCATGTCTAATAACTGGTTTTGAGGCCAATCTAAACTCGTGGGTACATCAGTGATTAAAACCCAATTCATCGTAGTAGCTGACATAGTTAAAAGAATACAGTCTTGTAAGGATATTTAATTTGATACATGTCTCTCACTTTATGTAAAATGATGGTTCTTAATTCGTCAATGTTTTGTTTTTCAATGGCAGATACAAAAACACAATTGTTATTGGTTACGTTGATCCATCTTTCCTTCAAGTCTCTTTCGATATCTTGTTTTACTTCATCTGAAATCCATTCGTCAAAATATTTTTGACGGTATAAATCCATCTTATTAAAAATGGTTACAACTGGTTTATCAAATGCTTTTAATTCCTGTAAAGTTTTATTTACTACATCAATTTGATCCTCATATTTAGGATGAGAAATATCTACTACATGTAGTAACACATCTGCCTCACGCACTTCGTCTAAGGTACTTTTAAAACTCTCCACCAAATGGTGTGGTAGTTTACGGATAAATCCAACCGTATCGCTTAATAAAAAAGGCGTGTTTTCAAAAACTACTTTTCGGGTAGTGGTGTCTAATGTTGCAAACAATTTATTTTCGGCAAACACTTCACTTTTACTTATCAAGTTCATGATGGTACTCTTGCCCACATTCGTGTAACCCACTAGTGCCACACGTATAAACTCTCCTCTATCCTTTCGTTGTGTGAATGCTTGTTTGTCTATTTCTTGAAGACGCTTACGTAATAAAGCAATTTTATCTTTAACGATACGACGGTCAGTTTCAATTTCTGTTTCACCCGGACCTCTAGATCCAATACCTGCACCCTGTCTTTCTAAGTGCGACCACATCCCTTTTAATCTTGGTAAAATATATTGATATTGTGCTAACTCCACTTGCACTTTTGCTTGAGCAGTTCTTGCACGACGTGCAAAAATATCTAAGATCAGATCGCTTCGATCTATCACCCTGCACTTTGCTTCTTTTTCTATATTCTGAATCTGAGAGCCCGTTAATTCATCATCAAATATCACCACATCAATATCTTTTGCAGCTACATATTGTTTGATCTCTTCTAGTTTACCCTTACCCACAAATGTTTTACTATCAGGATGTGATAACCTTTGTTTGAATATTTTAATTGCTATCGCGCCAGCCGTTTCTGCTAAAAATGCCAACTCGGCCAAGTATTCATTTACTTGCTCTTCGGTATGTTCTTGCTGAATCACCCCAACCAATACCGCCTTCTCTTCTTCTTTTATTATTTGCTTCTTCTCTATCAAAATGAATCTTAATTTTTACAAAGATAACTCAATACCCACCTAGAATAAAAAAACCCTCCCTGTATCTAAAGGAGGGTTTAATGCGTTTTGGAGGAGACTATAATCCGCTGATGCTTAAGCCAACAGATAATCTATTGAATGATGGTCCATACCCGTCTCTAAGAACTGGAGTGATGGTATAGCCTACATTTAATCCTATAATACCATATCCTGCTCTTGCAGTCAATGTTACGTCGTTTGTAGTGAAGAATCTTTTATTGCTAATTTTTTGAATATAATTTTTACTGTAGATAGTAGTACCATTTGCAGTCTGAAAATCTTTATTCTTTGTGTAGCCCTTAAACAATAAGCCAACTTTAACACCAGCAGCTAATTTCCAAGACTTTGCAGGATTAGATGGATTTGAATAATACCTTAGCTCTGCAGGCACATGAACATATAATGTAGCTACTTTTTGTTTATCAAAGCTGCTAGATAATGAATCAACTTGTCTGATGCGAATAGTGTTATTGGTCTGCATCAAATCAACATAATTGCTTCTATCTATGTATTGATTATTTGTCCCAAAACCAACCCCATAAGCAACACTATATTTATTATTGGTCTTAAATGGCTTATCCATCATGAAATAAATATTGAAATGTCTGCCCATACCAGAGGTCTTCACACTATCAGGTGCACCTACCCATGAATCTGTACCAAATTGAATCATCAAATGGTCTGCAGGACGGGTGGATAAAACTTCTTTTTGCTTTTCGGTACTATTTGTTTGTGCATGCACTAAACCACTGAATAACAAAATAGTAAGGAGGGATAATATAACTTTCTTCATTCGGCAAAATTAATCCAAAAAAAGGGTAGAACACTTTAAAAAAGGTTAAAATATTAGGGGATTATAGACGGAAACATACTCAATTTTACTATTTTTGCAGCCTGTCATCGAAAGATGCGGGCCTATAGCTCAGTTGGTTAGAGCACCTGACTCATAATCAGGGGGTCCCAGGATCATGCCCTGGTGGGCCCACAGCCGAAAGGCAA
>JBILQZ010000223.1:0-2823 GCA_044372935.1 Sediminibacterium sp.
GCCGCTTTCTTCCATCCTTGTTTTTCAATAGCCATATAGGACGAAAATAGCAAATACCCCTTAAAATGTGCCCGATTTCAACATTTTAACGGTTCCTATGTAATTTTATGGTAAAATATCCAAGGAAGCACGAATCGTATACGAATAGCTTTTATATTCGCAGTATATGCAAAAAAAGTGGATTGGATGTTTATTGTTACTCGTGTTGACAACCCAGGTTTTTCCTGTGGATGGAATACGTTTTTGGTCCAACTTGTTGCAATCCAATACACAAACTAGTACTGCTGTCTTATTTACAATGGAGGAAGAAGAAGTGGAAGAAATTCAGTTTAAATTAAAAAATGTAGACTCGAATCACTCTTTGTACTTTGAAAGTCAAGCAAGTTTACGTTCAAAACAGGCAGTACATGCCATTGTTTCAAAAATGGGCAAAGCGATTGATCGAAATGAACCCATCCTGGTCCCACCTCCAAATCAAGCGGCTTAATTACTTAATTTTACAATGACTTTATAAGGAAGGAACCTTGGCAATTGTCAATGAAGTAGTACATATAAAGCACCTGTCGATCTTAAATTTCGTTTAAGGATTCGTCTGAATGAATGACGAATGTCTTGAATGAATAGTACGTTAACAATTTAATTTAAAAATGAATTTACATCAACCAAATCAGGGCCTAAGTTTTAAATATTTGAAGGAAGATTTACCAGCAGGACTGGTTGTTTTTTTAGTGGCTTTGCCTTTATGTTTAGGTATTGCATTGGCTTCTGGCGCGCCTTTATTTTCAGGTATTATTGCAGGCATTGTGGGTGGCATTGTGGTTGCGTTTGCAAGCGGATCTGCTTTAAGTGTGAGTGGGCCAGCAGCAGGCTTAACAGTGATTGTATTAAATGGCATCACTACTTTAGGGTCTTATGATCAATTTCTAGTGGCTGTAGTGCTTGCAGGTATATTACAAATTATTTTAGGCTTCTTAAAGGCAGGCGTCATTGGGTATTATTTTCCTTCGAGTGTTATTAAAGGCATGCTTGCAGCAATTGGTATCATTTTAATTTTAAAACAATTACCAATCGCCATCGGCTACAATAAAGCAACAGCGGTAAGTTATCACATGGGTTCTATCCTTATTGCCGGTATATCGATCGCTATCATCTTATTTTGGGAATTACCCTTTTTGAAAAAGTATGCGTTCTTTAAATATGTGCCAGGTGCTTTGATTGCAGTGTTGGTAGGTGTTGGTTTAAATTTATTTTTCAAAACAAGCATCCCTGAATGGGCTTTGTCTGCAGACGCATTGGTTAAATTACCAGTGGCTAATAATAGTACCGAATTTATTGGACAGTTTACATTGCCGAATATAAATGCACTTGGAAATTATCAGGTGTATGTGGTTGCTGTTACCATTGCCATTATCGCAAGTTTGGAATCTTTATTAAGTACCGAAGCGGGCGATAAGTTGGATCCATATAAAAGAGTGACACCCACCAATAGAGAATTAAAAGCACAGGGCCTGGGTAATTTAATATCTGGTATGATTGGGGGCTTGCCTATGACAGCTGTTATAGTAAGAACTTCTGCCAATGTCAATGCTGGCGCAAAAACAAAATTATCTGCCATTTTTCATGGCTTATTGCTTTTAGTAAGTGTAGTTGGCTTTGCGACTGTGTTGAATCAAATCCCATTAGCCTGTTTGGCGGCTGTATTATTAGTAGTGGGCTATAAGCTTGCAAAAGTTTCTTTGTTTAAAGAAATGTACAAATTAGGTTGGGAGCAATTCATCCCCTTCTTTGTAACAGTGGTAGCTATTCAATTTAGCGATCTATTAAAAGGCATTGCGCTTGGTATGCTAGTCGCCATTTTTTATATCCTAAGGAGAAATTATCGCCGTGATTATGAAATACATCAAGATAAGCAATCGGAAGGCGGTGCTATCACTATCTTGCTTGCTGAGCAAGTGACTTTTATCAACAAAGGCAGTATTGCTAAAAAGCTTTCAGACATTGCAGCTGGCACTACCGTTACAATTGACGCTAGTCGCGCTCATTATATCGACCTAGATGTTTTAGAAATCATTTATGATTTTGAAACCTCAGCGAAATTAAAAAACATACAAGTTCATTTGGTGCAGGTGCCTGCAAGGGTAGCTGTTTCTGGGCATTAGTCATTTACTGTAAATGACATTTTAAAAATTATAAAATAAAAAAAATGGAAAAGTCCTATTCAAGATTAATAGAAAACAATAAAACATGGGTAGCAGATCAATTACAAATGGATCCTGCCTTTTTTGATAAATTATCAAAAGGTCAATCTCCTGAATATTTATGGATTGGATGTTCAGATAGCAGGGTGCCTGCAGAATCTATTACCGGCACAGAGCCTGGTGAAATGTTTGTACATCGTAATATCGCCAATATGGTCGTACATAGCGATATGAATTTACTTAGCGTATTATCTTATGCGGTAGATGTGTTAAAAGTGAAACACATCATTGTTTGTGGGCACTATGGTTGTGGGGGTGTAATGGCAGCTATGAAGAACCAACAATTTGGCTTAATTGATAACTGGCTACGTCATATCAAAGATGTATACAGATACCATCACCAAGAATTAGATGCCATTGAAGATGAAACTTTAAGGGCTAGAAGGTTTGTAGAAGTGAATGTGCAAGAGCAAGTGCATGATTTAGGTAAAACCTCTATTGTTCAAAATGCATGGAAGCGCAACCAGTCCCTTCATTTACATGGCTGGGTCTATGACATTCAGGATGGCTTGATCAATGATTTAAAGGTCAACTTCACTTGTCCAAAAGACTTGCATAGTGTATA
>JBILQZ010000224.1:0-2796 GCA_044372935.1 Sediminibacterium sp.
TTTCAGCACCTCAGTATTAACTTCGTTTCCAAAACCTAAATCAAAAGTTTGAATATCAAGATTTTCGTCAATAGCACGATTTATATTTTTGCAAATGGTATCAGCTGCTTCATTTGAAATATTAGGTAGCGAATGTAAGTCGGCAACGGTGATTTTTTGTAGTGTTACTTTTTGGTAAAAAGTATTCCAATAGGGTCTTTCTTGTCCGTCAGGAAATACAATATTTAAAATTGGCAAACCTGATTTTCGCATGAACAATTTGTCCAAGTATTCTTTGTTTGGAACTATAATTCCATCTTCTCCCATTGTTCCATTACCTTTCCAGAATTCGTTCCAATCAATAAAGAAGTCTTTGAATTTCGATTGAGCTCCGTTGGCAATTAAATCTTTAAATTGCGGAGAGGCAACGGATAAGTGGTTTAAGACAATGTCAAACTTCAATTGGATATTCAATTCTTTTAATGCTTCAATATCTTTTTTGGAAACTAATTCCTCGTTAATGTCATAATTAATTATAGAAAAACCTCGGTCTAAATCACTATTGAAAAAAGTAGGTAATACATAAAAAAGAGAAAAAGTATTCTTGAACTCAGGGAGTTGTAGCATGCTGACAATATCCGTAAGATTTTTTCCAATGCTATCAGGATACGCGTTCAACATAACTCCGTTAGCAAGACTTTTTTGAGTAGAGGTAGATGACATTTTATAATTTAGTTAGTTGGGTGTAGTTTATGTTGTGAATTCAATTTAAGTAGCACTTTAGCTTCTATAATTCGATTTTTTTTCAAAGTTACTAATAAAAATCTTCGAACCACAAAATTAAATCCTATCTTAAATGAAATTGCTAGTATTAAAAGGGGTTTACGAGGGAAAAATAAAAGGGATTTAACTAAAAAATTAGTTAAATCCCTTATGGTGGGCGATATAGATCTTAAATCAAACCAAGTAATTGATTTTCTGACGGTTACAGGTTTAATATAAAATAAAAAATGACCTTAAAAATGAATTTAAGGTCATTGGTACAACTGTGGTTGTTATAGATTTTAATTGAAAAAACTAATTGATTTTCTATGGTTTGCAGGAGTTAAATTATACTTTTAGTTTTGGTTTAAATCAGTTCACTTTTTGCTTGCGATTTTTTTTGCTCTAGAATCTTCAATACTAATTAGAAGTCAAATGCTAAATCAAAATTCAATAATTTTAATATTTTTCAAAATTTGGGTGACACAAAAAAGTCCAATTTAGCATGGTAAATTTTGATAAATTTCAAGCTCAACTACCTTAATGAAAACTATTAAATTTTTATTACATAAAAAATATGTTATAATTCCAATTAGACAAATACAATAGTCTAATTAATTTGGTACAGTGATATGTTATAAATATTAATAATTTGAATTGTCCGACCTTTTGGGTTTATATAAAGTTAAGATTCATCGGTTGGAGTCGAATTTAAAAGTACTTTCTTCAGATGATTTTGTACAGATTCGATTTTGTGTAAAATTTCATTAGCTATTTTCAAGTTTTTGCTTATGATTTTTATTTCAATAGAAAAATTGTTTTCATATTCTAAACAAAGTTTTAAAGAAAATAAACCGTTTGGATAGTACACAATTAATCCATCCAATTCTTCCATTAAATATAAATCAAATTCACCTTTTACCCAATTGAGAAATTGATAGTAAAATTTGATATCTTCTATTATTTCATATCTGGTTAAAGTATGAAATGGTGCCTCATAAGAAATATTCATTTTAAGTACAACTTTAACTTTATTAATAAGTTTAATTACCAATTGATTAGCAGAATTTTGATAAATTCGTTCTGAATAAATTCAAATAAATAAGTTACATATTTGATTCTCTTAAATGCACCCATTCCTTCATAAAATTTATTTCTACACCCTCATTTTTATTACTTTTTTATTAATGAATTTTGTAACAATTTTTTCTTTAGCAACATCTTTATTCTTTTTTTGATTTATTTTGGGAATTTGCTAAATACCTTAAAAATCCCGTTAAATTCCAAAATCTCTTTCATAGCCTATAATGCTGCAATTTACTTACGTCAATAATTAGGCACCTTTTTTTTATCAAATCCACATCATTAACTTTTTAAAAGAGCCTGATTGATAGTTTTCGCTATACTCTTTTTTATGCAATTAAATTAAGTAATGTTTTTTTTATTTTAATACTTCCATCTAACATATGCTTCCATCGCTTTATAATGGGACAAACCTAATTTGTCATACAAATCTGCGGTTTCTTTATTTCTGTCCTCGGCTCTTTGCCAAAACTCCCTACTGTCTGCTCCTTGAAAAACAACCCCATCTTTTTGGGATTGATGTTTAAATATTCCTTTTCTTTTTTCCAATACTTGATCAGGTCCCATTGGTACTGCCATTTCAATCTCATCAATTCCCCATTCTTGCCATGCACCTCTGTATAACCAAACCCAACAATCACTCATAAAATTTTTAGGTTTCAATCGTTTTATGGCTTCAAAAACAGTATCTAAACAGACTTTATGTGTGCCGTGTGGATCGGCTAAATCACCTGCAGCATAAATTTGATGTGGTTTTATTTTATCAATTAGATCCATTGTGATTTGAATATCAATTTCTCCTATTGGATTTTTCTCAATTGTTCCTGTTTCGTAAAATGGAAGTTCCATAAAGTGAATCTGCTCCTCTGGAATACCAACATAAAAACATGTAGATCGAGCTTCTCCTTTACGTATTAATCCTTTGATGTATCTTACTTCAGCAATATCAATCTCACTTGCTTTTTTGTTCTT
>JBILQZ010000225.1:0-2791 GCA_044372935.1 Sediminibacterium sp.
CTTCTAGAGAAATGCTCTCCATATTGGTAACTTCTGGATGCATAGGCACAACTGTTAGAACTTACAGCCTAGATGAAAAAATTAAAAAGTCTTTAGAAGTAAACCCAAATAGGGTTGCAGTTACCATAAAAATAAAAGATGTGTATGATAAAGAATCAATCGATAAAATTGTAAGCAATAAAATAAAAATTATACTTTTAGATGTTGCAAATGGGCACTTAAAGCTAGTTGCTGATGCAGTAACTCATCTTAGAAAAAATATTCCCAGCTCAACTCACATAATGTGTGGTAATGTTTCCTCTTACGGGGCCTATAAAATGCTTATGGATGCTGGTTGCGATTCAGTAAGAGTTGGCATAGGAGGCGGAGCTGCCTGTACTACCAGAATCATGACTGGATTCGGAGCACCCACACTTGCTTCAATAATGAACATATATGAAATGGTTAAAGATGATAGCGTAAATGGAATAGTTGCTGATGGTGGGATTAAAACATCTGGAGACATAGTAAAAGCTTTAGGAGCTGGCGCTAGCGCCGTAATGTTAGGGTATATGTTAGCTGGGCACGACGAGTGTGATTCTGAAAACGGGGAGTACTCTCTTATAGGCCTAGGATCAAGGGAATTTGCTGCAAAAGAAGAAGGTATATCAGGAATTAAAAATCCAATATTTAATTTTGAAGGAGTTTCTGGAAAGATAGAGCCAAGGGGTCCAGCCTTTGAAGGATTATGGAATATACTTAATAATACAAAGAGCGCTTTTACTTATTCTGGAGCTGGAAATATAAAAGAACTTCAGTCCTCACTTGAATATATAGAGGTCTCACCACAATCTTTAAGAGAGTCAGGTAATAGAATATAATGTTTGAATATTATGTAAAAAAAGTTAGCAAGGTTGTCGACGGAGATACAATAGATGTAGATATAGACCTTGGGTTTGACATATCGTTTAGCTCCAGAGTCAGGCTTGCTGGGATAGATACACCAGAAAGCAGAACATCAGACAAAATGGAAAAGGCATTGGGTCTAGAATCTAAAGCTTATTTAAAAAACGCAATTGATTCGGCAAAAACTGTTGTGATAAAAACAGAAAAAATGGATTCTTCAGAGAAGTATGGTCGAATACTTGGATGGGTTTTCTTAGATGGATCAGACAAATCTATAAATGAAAAGATGATAGATGAGGGGTATGCCTGGGGATATCTAGGAGACACCAAGATCAAGGACTTCGCAGCGCTTGCTAAAATAAGATCAAGTAACAAAAAGTAACTTGCAATTCTGATTAACCAAATGATATAATAGGTTAGTACCTGCCGAATGGGGGTACTAATTTAACTCGCTTAAAAGGAGCACAAAATGGTAACACAGTTTGCTATGGATCTTTTTAGAGATCCATTTTTTATTGGCTTTAATCGTGAACTTGAAAGAATGGCTACAGTACATCAAGCAGCCACCAGACAAACATACCCTCCGTATGACGTATTAAAGCTGGACGAAGATACTTTTCAGGTATCAATAGCAGTAGCAGGATTCACAAAAGATGATATTGACGTATCAGTAGAAAATGGTACACTTATTGTTAAAGGTGAAATCACTGAGGTAACAGACGGCGAATACTTGCACAAGGGTATCGCTGCCCGTAAATTTACTCGAACATTTGCTTTGGGTGAATACATGGAGGTTACTGGGGCAATTATTGAAGATGGAATGTTACATGTACACGTAGACAGAGTCATTCCAGAAGAAAAAAAGCCTAAGAAAATTAAAATTAAATAATTCTGTTAGTGGGTGGGCGCTAATAGCGTAGGAAGTTAACAGAATAGAGCTGAGCATCTCTTTAAACTGCTCACCAAACAAAAGGATCAAGATGCCAGTATATGAATATAAGTGTAGCCAAGATGATGCTCATGCGTCACTTGCAGTAACACGATCAATATCAGAGGACGACCCAGGATACTTATGTCAAGAGTGCGACTCAGATATGATTAGGCATTTCAGTTCTTTTGGCATACAGTTTAAAGGAAGCGGTTTTTATAAAACCGATAATGGTAAGTAGATGTTAATTGATCAAATTAAAAATTCGATAGTTACAAAAAAACCACTTTTTATAAAGTCATACATGGACTATGATTTTAATTGGGAGGATATGGTTAATGTAATTAGTGTTGCATATAACACTGTTTACGGAAAAGAGATTTTAGAGTCTGAATATACAGGGCCTCAAGTTTTTAACAGAACCCACAAAATGGTTTCAAGGTTAAGTATGCCTTCAAAACAGCCAATATCCTTTCATACACAAGATTTACTACACCATGAAAACAAACTAGACCACATAAAATATGATCAGGTCAAAAAGATAAAAAAGGATTTAGAAGATGCAGGTCTTTATACAGACATGTATTATTCTGTCCACGTAAAGTTTTCAGTAAATTTGGCTGAAAATAGTCCTAAAGTTGTACCGCATAGAGATAGCCACCATGTGCTTTTAACACAAGCAATCGGGCAAGCAAAGTACTTCATTCATGAGTCAAAAGATACAGATCCATATGGGTCTCAAATTGATGTTTATGGGCGTGAATTTAAAGAATACATTTTAGAAAAAAACGATATTCTATTTCTTCCATACGGCACAATACATTCGTTAGACAATTCATCTATAAGGTCTACCTGCATATTTGATATAGTGGGTCACCCTGACTCAAAGTAGCTTGTTGTTTATTGCAAAACACGGGAAAGAGTATTTGTCAGCATTAAATATTTGTGTTACCTCGTGCTCATATTCTTCTGATCCAG
>JBILQZ010000226.1:0-2787 GCA_044372935.1 Sediminibacterium sp.
CCAAGCCGGTAGTAAGCAATTCAGTAGCTGCAGCGCCAATTGTTTCAGATGTTAAGCCATCTAAAAATATTGACACAACTGTGGTGGGTGGATTTAATGCAAACAATAAAAGAAGTTTAAGAAATGGATATGCTTTCTTTTCTGAAACCAATTCTAGAAAAGGTGTGAAAGAAAGACTACCATTGCCTTATGAGAACCTAAGAGAAGAAGATGCATTGTTTAGTGAATTTGTATGGGAAGAAATTGATGCGAGAGAGAAGATCAATCGCACTTTCATGTACCAGTCTTATGACGAAAACGGTGACCAACGTTTCTTTGCCGTTTTATTGCGTGCCATCGAAAAAGATGGCGTAGTGCCTTTTTCCACAGTAGATGATCGTTTTACAACGCCATTGACTTTGGATGAAGTGAACGCTTCTTTAAAAGGTAGTTTAGATACGCAGTTGGTTCAAAATGTATTGGATCCAAATGTGTATGATACAAGTATTATCTACAATACTAATTTAGCACCTAATCCAGATTCTATTTATACATTTAGATTAAAAGAACAATGGATTTTTGATAGTAAAACAAGTAGAATGTATAGCCGTATCATTGGCATTGCACCCATTGCTGCGATACAAATTGGAAACAAGGTTGTGAAGCGTCCTTTGTTTTGGATCTATTACCCAGAACTAAGAACAAGCCTTGCCAAAGCCGAAGTATATAATCCTAGGAATATCTCTAGCCGTATAACTTGGGAGGAATTATTTGAAAGCCGCTATTTCAATGGCTATGTAGTTAAATCTACTTTAGATAATTACAACGATAAAATGTTGAATACCTTATTTAAGGATCCAATCAAACGCTTACAAGAGGGAGAAAAGATTAAGCAAAAAATATTTGATTTCGAACAGGATCGTTGGGTGTATTAATCCTTTTCAAAAGCAGCTAATAATATTTTAGTTTTTGCAGCGCCAATCAGTTCAGTTAAAATGCTGGGATTGGCGCTTTTTATTTTACTGACCGATTTAAAATAACTCAATAAGGTATCCTTTGTTTTTGGCCCAATACCTTCGATCTTATCTAAGCTGTTGACCAATGCGCCTTTGGATCTTTGGGCTCTATGGAAGGTGATGCCAAAACGGTGTACTTCATCACGGATATTACGTACTAAATTATGGGCAGCACTGTTCCAGTTCAGTAGGATAGAACTACTATCTCCCGGGAAAAATAATTCCTCTATATTTTTTGCTAAACCAACTGTGGTGACTTTGTCTTGAATCCCTAATTCTTTTAAGGCATCTAATGCTGCATTCAATTGGCCTTTACCACCATCAATAATAATGAGCTGAGGCAGAGGCTGCTTTTTTTGTAAGACCGAACTGTAGCGCCTTAAAACGGTTTCATGCATACTGGCGAAATCATTGATGCCCACTACTGTTTTAATATTGAATTTTCTGTAATCAGATTTACTGGGTTGGCCATTTTTAAAACAGACCATTGCAGATACCGGGAAAGAACCTTGAAAATTGGAGTTATCAAAACATTCAATATGATTAGGTACTGAGGGCAAAGAGAGCAGGTTTTTTAAATCAATCAACACTTCATTCACAGGTGCTGTTTCACTTACTTTCACCAATGCCTGTCTATGTTTCCAATCTTTTAAGGCGTAGTCTACATTCTTTTGTGATAGGGCAAGTAATTGTAATTTCTCTCCCAGTTTAGGTACCGTGTATTTAACGCCTTGTACTTTTTCTGTGGGTTCGATAGGTACGATAATTTCTTTTGCCTCCGATTCAAGTTGACTTCTAAAATAATGAATCGCAAAGGCTAGTACGGTTTCTTTAGATTCTTCTAATGGAATACTCAAAGGGAGCATATGGGTTTGTACAATTCGACCTTCTTGAAGCATCAGGTAATTGACATAAGCCTGGTCTTCTTCCATAGCGATGCTAAAAACATCCATGGCCTCCTGCTGCTTGATTAAAATTTCAGACTTGGTTTGGTAACGCTCTAATTCTTCTATTTTTCTTTTGGTTTCATTGGCTTTTTCAAAAGACAATGCTGCCGCTTCGGCCTGCATCTTTTCTTTTAAATTTTGAACCAGTGGTTTTACATTGCCTTTCAGTAAATGTTTTACTTGATCAATGGAGGTGGCGTAGTCTTCTGTTGTTTGATATCCTTGACAAGGCCCTTTACAGTTGCCCAAGTGGTATTCTAGACAAACCTTGAATCTGCCTTGTTGAATATTCTTTGGTGTAAGGGGCAGGGTGCAGGTTCTTAAAGGAATCGTTTCTTGAATATGATTGATTAATTCTCTAACTGCAAAGACATGGGTGAAGGGGCCTATATAAGTGGCGCCGTCTTTTAATTTACGTCTTGTTAGAAAGACTCTAGGGAAAGCTTCATTTTTGATAACGATATAAGGATAGGTCTTGTCATCCTTTAAATTAATATTGTACTTAGGTTGATAGTTCTTGATCAACTCGTTTTCTAAAAGAAAAGCGTCATGTTCGGAGTTGACGATGGTGAACTTAATTTCTGCAATTCTTTGAACGAGCTCAATCGTTTTTAAACTATGTTGGTTCGAGATAAAATAGGAGCTTACCCGATTTCTTAAATGCTTCGCTTTGCCTACATACAAGAGCTTTCCCTTATCATCAAAATATTGATAAATGCCTGGCTCTTGCGGAATGCTCGATTGTATTTTCTTGAACTGCTCTTTCTCCATAGGGTAGGATGCAAAAATACCGGTTTATTTTTACTAAATTTATACAATGGAACTATCAGTTAATATCCCAGCTT
>JBILQZ010000227.1:0-2775 GCA_044372935.1 Sediminibacterium sp.
CCAGCCAATCACCCAGTCCGACTTTACAATATTCGCTCCATTCAAATCATATTGTTGTATACCAGCAAAATAAGGTTTAACACTTACTTGCAAATTGCCATCCATATTGGTTGTGAGCAATGCGGGTTGCATCATCGCAAGACCTAGGTCGTTTCCGATTGAACTTATATTAAGCCCACCTAAACTTGTTGCTTTTGCTGTATAAGGTAATTTTAAAAATTGATATGCCGCATTCCCCGCAGTCGTCTGTGCTTGTAAGCTATTATTACACAATAATGCTCCTAGTAGAAAGCCACTGGCAAATAAAAACCCTAGCTGATGTTTACGGCTATAAAAAGACATAGAACAAAGCTAGGGTTTGAAGCATTAATAATCAATTAAACAAGTGCTAAATCTAAGACTTGTTGCATGTTTTTTACATAATAGAACTTCAAGCCTTTGATAAATGCTTGGTCTATTTCGTTGACATCTTTTTCGTTTTGCCAGCAAAGAATAATCTCTTTCATACCCGCTCTTTTTGCGGCTAATATTTTCTCTTTGATCCCTCCCACTGGAAGGACTTGACCTCTTAAAGTGATCTCGCCCGTCATGGCTAAGAAAGGTTTTACTTTTCGGCCTGTATAAGCAGAACTTAATGCAGTTAAAATCGTAATACCCGCACTTGGACCATCCTTAGGTACCGCACCTTCCGGCACATGCATATGAACCGACTTGGTCTTGAACAATTCAGCATCTACGCCAATCTTTTTTGCATTTGCTTGAAGATAGGTCATTGCAGTAGTGGCACTTTCTTTCATGACATTACCAAGGTTACCTGTTAATTTCAATTCCCCTTTGCCCTCAGAAAGTAAGGTTTCAATAAATAAAATATCTCCCCCTACATAAGTCCATGCTAAGCCAACGGCAACGCCTGGCATGTTCACCGTTTTATAAAGCTCATTACTATACCTTGGCTGTCCTAATATTTTAAGCAAATCTAATTTGCTCACTGTAGGTTTTATCTTTTGTTTATACGCAATTTGCTTTGCTTGATAGCGCATAATAGAAGCCAACTGACGATCTAATTCACGCACACCACTTTCTCTTGTATAATCTTCGATCACTTTTTCCAACACATTGTCCTGGATCTTGAAATTGTATTTTTCTAAACCATGTAAGGATTTTTGCTTGGGTAGTAAATGTCGTTTTGCGATTTCTACTTTTTCTTCTACTGCATACCCACTTAAGTCAATAATTTCAAGACGATCTCTTAATGCAGGTTGAATTTGACTAATATCATTCGCTGTTGCAATAAATAAAGTTTTACTTAAATCATATTCTGATTCTAAGTAATTGTCATAGAAACTATGATTTTGTTCTGGATCCAATACTTCTAATAAAGCAGAAGATGGATCCCCTCTTTGGTCTTTACCTATTTTATCAATCTCATCCAATATCATAACTGGATTCGATGTTTTTACTTTACGTATACTTTGAATGATTCTTCCTGGCATCGCACCAATATAGGTTTTACGATGGCCTCTAATTTCACTCTCATCATGTAACCCGCCTAAACTCACACGGGTATATTTTCTGCCAATCGCATGGGCGATAGATCTGCCTAAAGAAGTTTTACCAATCCCTGGAGGGCCTAAAAAACATAGGATCGGACTCTTCATATCGCCTTTTAGTTTTAATACTGCCAGGTATTCTAAAATACGATTCTTGATTTTACCCATGCCATAATGATCCTCATCCAATACTTTTTTAGCATGTTTTAAATCATAATTGTCATCTGTATATTCATCCCAAGGAAGGTCTAATAATAAATCTAAGTGATTGTACACTACAGAATAATCAGGGGTACTTGGATGCATACGCTCCAATTTCTCTAATCCATTTTGAAATAATTTCTTTGCTGATTCAGGCCACTTTTTATGCTCTGCCTTCTTTTTCATTTCAGCCACTTCGCGCTCATTCGGATCTCCTCCTAATTCATCCTTGATACTTTTTAATTGCTGTTGTAAGAAATAATCTCGCTGTTGTTTATCAATTTCGGTTCTTGTCTTATTTGCTACTTTATTCTTTAATTCTACAAACTGCAATTCTTTTTGCAAGTACGCCACTAATTTTTCGGCCTTTTCAGTAAGTCCATTAATTTCTAATAAACCTTGTTTTTCTTGTAATTCAATATTTAAATTACTGCCCACAAAATTGATCAAGAACATTGGACTTTCAATATTCTTCAAAATCATGGTTGCTTCAGAAGGGAAATTAGGCGAGAGCTGAATAATCTGTGCGGCTAAATCCTTGATGGTAGAAAGTAATGCTTCAAAATGTTTGTCTTCTTTTTGAACAGGGGCATCTTCGATCAACTTCACTTTTGCTTTAAAGAATGGCTCTTCTTCTACCATATCTAATAATTCAAAACGTTTTTTGCCTTGAATGATGATGGTCGTTCCACCGTCTTGCATCTTGATCATTTTGATGATCTTTGCCACGGTTCCTATCGCACATAAATCTGCAGGAGTAGGATCTTCGATATTACCATCCTTTTGAGACAGGACCCCAACCAATTTATCTTTCGCATAGGCTGCTTTTACAGCCTGTATACTTTTATCCCTACCTACTGTAATAGGAATCACTACCCCAGGAAACAAAACGGTATTTCTTAAAGGCAAAATCGGGATCATCTCTTCTATAACAATCGCAGGCTCATTTTCCATATCCTGCTCATTGAAAGTGAATAAAGGAATGAATTCGTTGTCTTCTTCGTTCTTAAATAAAAATTGTTTA